>JAJZYS010000257.1 GCA_021797925.1 Bacillota bacterium | reverse complement strand
GGAGGAGAGAATCAGCCCCGAGCGCAGGACGGGCAGGAGGACCAGGGTGTCGGCCAGCCTGCCCGACGGAACCTGCGCCAGCAGCGCGCCGGCCTGGAAAGCGGCGGCAAAGATCCCCATGAGCGGCAGCGACAGCCCGTGCTCGTGCACGAAGAGCGGAAGGATCGGCAGGATCGATCCGAAGCCCGACTGCATGACGAACACGGCCAGAGCCAGCGCGTGAAGCGGTCCCAGCCGTCGCCCGAACATGACCCACCCTCCTCGCCCGCCCAGTCTCCCATCCGCTCCTGCGGCTGTCAAAGGGGGCGGCGCCAAGGCGCGTGCTCGGCCCAGCGGCCCGCGGCGGTAGGGAATCGCACCCGGAGGACGAATCCCCTTGCCGGGAACGGGGCCGGGAACGGCCGGCCCGGAGGACGCGAGGAGGCGGCGGTGGATCGTGGAGTACCGCAACGTGGGACGCAGCGGCCTGAAGGTCAGCAGCATCGGCCTGGGGAGCTGGCTCACCTACGCCGGCTACGCGGAGGAGAGCGCCCGCGCCTGCATCGAGCGGGCGTACGACCTGGGGATCACCTTCTTCGACACGGCCAACGTCTACCATCACGGCGCCGCGGAGGCGGTGGTGGGGCGCGTGCTCGGCGCCTACCCGCGCGACAGCTACGTCCTGGCCACCAAGGTGTTCTTCCCGATGGGCGACAAGCCCACACAGCGCGGGCTGTCGCGAAAGCACATCATGGACCAGTGCCACGCGAGCCTGCGCCGGCTCGGCACGGACTACATCGACCTGTACCAGACGCACCGCTACGACCCGCAGACGCCGGTCGAGGAGACGCTCCGGGCCCTGGACGACCTCATCCGCCAGGGCAAGATCCTCTACGCCGGGGTCAGCGAGTGGTCCCCGTCGCAGATCCGGACGGCGCTGGACCTGGCGGACCGCCGCGGTTTCGACCGCATCATCTCCAACCAGCCCATCTACAACATGTTCGTGCGCTACATCGAGGCCGAGATCCTGCCCCTGTGCCGGCAGGAGGGGATCGGCCAGGTGGTGTTCTCCCCCCTGGGCCAGGGGGTGCTCAGCGGCAAGTACCGCTCCGCGGACGATCTGCCCGCCGGGGCGCGGGCGACCCGGACTGACGCCAACCAGTGGGTGCGCAGCTACCTCGTCCCCGAGGTCCTCGAGGCCACCCGGGTCCTGGAGGGCATCGCCGCCGAGCACGGCTGGAGCCTCCCCCAGCTGGCCCTGGCCTGGGTCCTGCGGGATCCGGCGGTCGCCTCGGCCATCACCGGCGCGTCGCGGCCGGAGCAGGTGACCCAGAACGCGGCCGCCGCCGAGATCCGGCTGGACGAGGCGACGCTCGAGGCCGTGGAAAAGGCGCTGGCCCCGACCGCGGGCGTGCCCATCGCCTGGTAGACCGCGGGCAACCATGGCGGGTCGTACCCGGGGGACGTGATGATCGGGCCGAGGCAGCGCCCGATCATCACGATCGCGTGGGTGCCGACAGGCCCAGCCCCTGAGAGGAGTCGCCGTCGGGCTGTCCTCGCGTCAGACCCGTGCCCGAGGCGCACGCGGACCTTGAGCGACGCCTGACCGAGATCGAGGAGGAGCGGCACGGCGTGCGCTACCGCGACGAACGGCTTTCCGACAGCCGGTCCGCCTGGCGGCCAGTGTGCTGCCGGAGACGGCGCAGGCCGCAAACTTCAGGACCGTCGCGGGAGAAAGGCTCGGGTGCCCGCAATCCCGGGGAAGGAACGCGGATTTGAACTGGCGGATACCACCCAGGTGCGCAAGCAGATCTTGGAGAAGCTGCAGTACAAGGCCCAGCGGGCGGGGAATCCCGGTGGAGCAGGCTGGACCGCGGGGAACCAGCCACCGCTGCCCGCCCTACGGGGCCGAAAACCAGCACCCGACCGACCACCCGTCGCGATACGCCCGGCGCCGTCAACCAAGCTGGGCTACCGCCCCCGGCACAGCTCCCGGTTCGTCTGCGGCAAGTGTGATCTCAACGCCGCCCGCGTCGACGTGGGGCCGTCAACATAGGCAACCCGTGGCGCGCGGAAGCTTCGGCGCGTTCGACGCCGGACCATCAAGGACACACGGCCCACGGGAGCGACCGCCGGCGCCTTCCGTCGGGCCGTCGTCCACGTGGCGCAACCGTTCACGTCGCAGAAGCAGCACACTCCCTCCACCCGAAAGTGCGGGCCACGGTGGGCGGACGCGGTCACGGTCACACTCGGGAACACCGCCGATCGGGTGCGCAGCCGCGGTCCGGCCTGCAGGCGATCCGAGGTTTCCGGCCCTTTGCGCGACGCCGCGTGCGGCGGCCGGGTCGAGGCAGCCAAAGCCGTGTCGGGACCGCAGCCTTGAGCAGAAGAATCCCCGGCGGTCAGGTCTCGCGGGGCGGGCGGGGCCGCCTGCGGTCGCGGTTCGACCGTGAGCGGCAGGGGTGAGGCGCGAACCGGTTCCACTGTGCGACCCACAGGAGGCGATCATGACGACCGGACATCCAGGGCCTCGGGCGATGAGCTTGCTCACGAGTCTCCGTGAGCATGCGGGTGGGGCGGAGCGCAAGGTCATCGACGTGGTGTGCGAGAACCCGGCCGACGTTCTGACCATGACCGCCGGAGAGATCGCTCAGCGCAGCGGCGTCAGCGAGGCGACCGTCGCCCGGGTGTGGCGCAAGGCGGGTTTCGACGGCTTTGAAGAGGTCAAGATCCAACTGGCCCAGGATCTGACGAACACACTCACCGCCATCCACGAGGAGGTGGCGCCCGCCGACCCGACTGCCGCGATCATCCACAAGGTGTTCCAGTCCAACATGGCGGCCCTGAGCGACACACGCGCCTCCCTGCCCTCCGGGGCCGTAGACCGCGCGGCTGACCTCATCGCCGCAGCCCGTCAGGTACTGGTCTGCGGCGTGGGCAACTCTGGACTGCTGGCGCACGACGCCCAGCAGAAGTGGCTGCGGCTCGGTCTGGTGGTGCACGCGGCCGCAGACGGCGTCTCTCAAGCGGTCCACGCGGCGCTGCTGAGGGAGCAGGACGTGCTGTTGGCCATCTCCCACTCGGGCACTGCCCGGGACATCCTGAAGGCGTCTGCGG
>JAJZYS010000256.1 GCA_021797925.1 Bacillota bacterium | reverse complement strand
CGCGATCCGCCGCTCGCCGCGGATCACGTTCGTCGCAACGCGCCACGAGGCCGGCGCCGCCTTCATGGCCGCCGGCTACGCCCGGCTGACGTTGCGCGCCCAGGTGGCCCTGGCCACCCTGGGGCCGGGCGCCACGAACCTCCTCACCGGGGTGGCCAACGCCAACCTGGACCACACGCCGCTGGTGGCCATCAGCGGCCAGTCGAGCCTGGGGAACCTGCATCTGCCGGAATTCCACCAGGTGCTCAACCTCTCGCGCATCTACCGGGAGGCGACCCGCTTCCAGGAGCGCGTGGAGCGCCCCGAGGCGGCGCCCGACATCACGATCCAGGCGTTCTCCGCCGCCCACGGCGATCCGCCGGGGGCGGCCTTCATCGAGCTGCCCTCGGACGTGTCGTTCCTGCCCATCGACGACCCCGGGCCGTTTCCGAGGCACCGTCGGGAGCTGCCCATCGCCGCCGAGGCCACCTTGGACGAGGCCGCCCGCCTGTGGCGCGAGGCGGGGCGCCCCCTGATGCTCGTCGGCAACGCGGTGGCGCGCGCGGCGGGGGCGGCCGACGCGCTGAGGGATCTCGCCGAAGCCACCGGCGCGCCCTTCACGACCACCTTCATGGCCAAGGGAGCCCTGGACGACCGTCTTCCCGGCTCGTTCCCCACCCTGGGCACGCCGGGCTCCGAATCCATGTTCGACGAGGCGGACCTGGTGATCGCCATCGGCTACGAGACCAGCGAGATCGGCCCCAGCGCCTGGAACCACCGGCGGCTGCCCATCGTCCACCTGGCGGAGACCCCGCCCCAGGCGGACCTCGCGTATCGTCCGGTGGCCCTGGCGATCGGAGAGCTGACCCACACCCTGCGCGGCCTCGCCCGGCGTCTGGAGCCCTTCCCCCCCTCCCCGGACCTCATCGCCTGGCGGGAGCGCGGCCACGCCCAGCACGCGGCGGTGCTCGGCGGCGGGGCCGACCGCAGCGGCCGGGCCGTCATCCGCCACCTCCGGGCGCTCATCCCCGAGGACGCGCTGCTGGTGAGCGACGTGGGGTTGCACAAGATGCTCCTGGCCCGCCACTATCCGGTCTACCGCCCCGGCACCCTGTGGATCACCAACGGGCTCTCGGCCATGGGATTCGCGGTGCCGGCGGCGATGGGAGCGCTGCTGGCGGACCCCGGGCGGCGGGTCGTGGCGCTCGTGGGCGACGGCGGACTGCTCATGTCCCTGGGCGACCTGGAGACCCTCGTGCGGCTCGCGCTGCCGCTCAGCATCGTGGTCCTCGCCGACGGCGGGTATGGGCTCATCCGGGAGCACCAGGAGCGCCACGGACTCGTGCCGTTCGGCGTGGAGTTCACCAACCCCCGCTGGCGCGAGCTGGGGGAGGCCTTCGGGATCCCCACGCAGACGATCTCGAGAGAGTCGGAAATCGTCCCGGGCCTCGAGCGCGCCCTGAGCCAGCCCGGCGCCAGCCTCACCGTGATCGAGACCACCTACCGCTGACCGAAGGGCCGCGCGGGCCGGTCACGGTGCCATGGCGGCGGCAAAGCGCGCCGCCCGCCAGCCGTTGGCGTACAGCGCGTACCAGGCGTGGCCGGACCGGAAGACGGCGATCGAGGGCGCGTCGGAGCCCACGGCGAAGACCGCCGTCCCGTCGCGCCCCGGCAGGCGCAGGCCCGCGAGTCCGGCGGCCAGGCTTCGCGCCTCCTCGAGCGGGCTCACGGTCCCGGCGGTGGGCGGGATGACGATCTGCCAGCCGTCCTCGCTCCAGCTGGCGCTGGTGCGGGCCTGCGCGCCGCGCTCCGCGGTGAACAGCGTCCCGGCGACGCCGTGCCCCAGGGAGACGCTCTCGGCGCGGGCGCCGCGCATCCGGGCGGAGATGGGTCCGAAGGTGGTGGCGAGGTCGAGGTCGCCAGCCCTGGGCGCCCCGGTCACCTGCATGAGGAAGCCGGCGTTGCCGCTCTCGCCCACGTCGGGGGAGTTGACCGGCAGCGGGCGGCCGTAGAAGAGGGTGAACTGGTATCCGCTCCTGCCCGCCCGGTACGCCGCGTCGATGGTCGTCCGCGTGCCCGCAAGCTCACCGTCGTGGGGGATCCTCCGCGGCAGGAGCACCGTCACGGCGCTCATCGCCTTCAAGCGGGGCATCAGCGCCGCCCGGGCGGCGCCGTAGGAGGCGAACCCCTCCGGCAGCCCCGGCGACGTACCGGGCAGCGGCGCGCTGCCCATGCCCGTGATCGTCGGCCCCTGCAGGGCGCCTCCGGCCGCCTCGAGCCAGTCGAGGCGGCCGTTCGCGACCAGCAGCCGGCCCAGGAGGGTGGGCGCGGTGATCCCCCGATCCGCCACCCAGCGCCGCGCCCCCGGCGAGAGCACCCACCAGCGGGCCGCCACGCCGACCCCGGACCCCGTGCCCGCGAGGAGCGTCCCGCCGGGCAGCAGCATCAGCACCTGGGCGGGCGACGCCCCCGCCGTCACGGCGCCGGACGCCTTCCCGCCCGGCAAGGGCGGCAGGGCCACGGCCTGCCAGCTCCGTCCGCCGTCGGAGGAGACGCGCAGGGGATACTGGGACGCCGCGTCGACAAACGCCAGTCTGTTCCCGCCGAGCCACGCGAGCTCGGCGCCGCCGGGCGCGAGGCCCTGCGCCATCACGTCGCCGGCGGGCCAGCGCAGCGCGTGCCAGCGCTTGCCCCCGTCGGAGGAGGTCACGAGCGGCTCGAGGTCGGCCGCACCCATGCCGGGCAGCATGCCCGGCATGGCCCCGAAGCGCACGCACGGGCCGCGCGCGGGGCAGCTGAGACCGCTCACCCGCCACCTTGCGCCGCCGTCGGCGCTCAGCTCCGCCGTCGCCTTCACCGTGCTCTCACCAGGGAAGCGGGGCGACGGCGCGGCCCGGTGCCCGAACACGACCTCCACGGCGCGGCCCCGGCCGCGGCGCACCGTCCTCATGCCGCCGAAGTCCCCCTGGCTGTAGCCCGCGGGGACCGGAACGCTCCGCCAGCTGCGCCCGAGGTTGCGCGTCTCGTAGAGGACGCTGTAGAGGGGAGGCGCCGAGGCGTACCGGCGCCGGATGGCGAGGAAGCTCGCGTACAGGGTGCGCGGGTCGTTGGGATCCCACAGCAGCGACTGGCAGGTGGCGTGGGGCATGGGCGCCTTGAGCCCGTAG
>JAJZYS010000255.1 GCA_021797925.1 Bacillota bacterium | reverse complement strand
CAGGGAACGCTCGAGGCAGATCGCCTCGACTTCCAGCCGGCGCAGTTCGAGGCCCGCCGCCTTGGTCCCCGCGACCAGGGTGTCCACCCAGCCGCGGGGCGTGCCCGCCACCGCGACCCGCTGGCGCTCGGGTTCCCCGCCGGCGCCCACGACGGCGAAGTCGACGTAGGCCTGCTCGTGGCGGAAGGGCAGATAGCGCTCGAGGTCGAGGGAGATGGTCCGCGCGATCTCCCGCGGGCGCATGCGGGGCATCTCCACCGATCTCAGCGGCGCCTCGCGGTCGTCGAGGCACGCCCACGCCCAGCGGTTGCGCGCGCCCAGGAGCGAGCGCAGCCGCCCGGTCGCGGCCGCGACGGCGGCCGCGTCGGCACCCGCGGGTATGCTCGCGGCCGCGCTGTGCACGATGCGGGGCCCTCGCCGTCCCGGCTCGGCCAGCACACCGACCAGCATGTCCGTGGACATGAGGATGCCGAGGTGCACGATGGAGCCCTCCCTACAGGAAGCGGGTGTACGCGGTGAGCAGGGCGGGTCCGACCGCCGCGGCCGCGACCGACCCCAGGGCGATGAACGGACCGAAGGCGATGGCGTCGCGGCGCGTGGCCCGGCGCAGGACGAGGAGCGCCACGGCGTAGATCCCCCCTGTCATGACGGCGAGGAAGAAGGCGAGGCCCCCCTCGGCGGGCCCCAGAGCCAGTCCCACCACGGCGAGGTACTTGAGGTCGCCCAGCCCGAACATGCCGCGGCCGACGAGCGCGATGACGAGGGCGATCGCCGTCAGCAGCGCCGCGCCGAGAACGCCGGGGAGGAGCGTACCGCCGAAAAGGCGCCATCCGAAGGCGAGGAGCGCCCCGACGAAGAGGAGCCGGTCGGGGATGATGCCGTGGGCGACGTCGATGGCGCTGGCCGCGATGCCCAGCAGGAGGAGCAGCAGCGCCGGGAAGAGGCGGGACGAGGGCAGGAGGAGGAAGGCGAGCGCGCCGCTGCCCAGGGCCGCCGCGAGCTCGATGAGAAGGTACCGCGGGGGGATCCCCTCGCCGCAGTGGCGGCAGCGGCCGCGCTGCAGCAGGTAGCTCAGGACGGGCACCAGTTCGGCCGCGCGCAGTCGCGTCCCGCACCGGGGACAGTGGGAGGGGGGATGGACCACGGAGCGGCCCTCGGGAAGCCGCGTCACGACCACGGTGAGAAAGCTCCCGAGGGCGGCGCCGACGACGGCGAACCACACGGCCGCCACAAGCCTCAGGCCCGTCATTGCACGTACTGGAAGACCGAGTACATGGGCACCAGGACCGACCCGATGATGGTCGCGACGACCGCGCCCAGCACGACGACGAGGACCGGTTCCACCAGCGCGGTCAGCCGGGCCGTGGTCGCCTCCACGTCCCGTTCGAAGAAGGCGGCGGAACGCTCGAGCATCTCGTCCACCTGGCCGCTCTCCTCCCCCACGGACACCATGGCCACCATGAGCGGGGGGAAGTCGGCGCCGGCGTCGGCGAGCGCGGCCGACAGCCTGCCCCCCTGGCGCACCGCCACGATCGCCTGGGCGACGTGGCGGCGAGAGGACGCGAACGGGAGCATCGCCTGGCTGACATCGAGCGCCTCCAGGATGGGCACGCCCGCGCGCAGCAGCGTGGCCAGGGTGCGGCAAAAGCGGGCGAGCCCCCCGGCGAACTCCAGCTGGCCGAAGACGGGCAGGCGGCGGCGGACGGGCTCGAGCGCCCGCCGCACCCGGGGGGTGCGCAGCAGCGTCACCGCGAGGAGGCCGAGGGTCGCCAACGCGAGGAGCACGACCCACCAGCGCCGCTGGAGGTAGATGCCCGTGGCCAGCATCGTCCGGGTCAGCGCCGGCAGGGGCGCGTGGAACGCGCTGTAGAGGCTCTGGAAGCTGGGCACGACGGTCATCAGGAGAAAGAGCACCACGGCCGTGCTCAGCGTCAGCACGACGGCCGGGTAGGCCAGCGCCGAGCGCAGCCGGCTCTGGAAGGCGTCCTGGCCCTCGTAGAAGTCCGCGAGCCGGATGAGGACGTCGTCCAGCGCGCCGGCCGCCTCGCCCGCGGCGATGAAGGGCAGAAAGGTCTGAGGCAGGCGCGCGAGCTCGGGGCCAAACGAGCGGGCCAGCGACTCGCCGGACTCGACGCGGTCGGCGACGCGCCCCGCGAGGCGCGCGGCGGTACGCGTGCGGCCCGGGTGGGTCTGAAGCAGCCGCAGGGCGGTGAGCACGGGCAGTCCGGCGCGAACGGCGGTGCCGAACTGGCGCACGAAGACGGCCAGGTCGCGGGTGCAGAGGCGGCGGTCCAGCTCGATGGCGGGCCAGGCGGGTCGGATGCGCCGGTGCAGCGCCAGGGGATAGACGCCCCGTGCGCGCAGGGCGTGGAGCGCGTCGCCCTCGGTGGCGGCGTCCAGCTGGCCGCGGACGAGCCGGCCGTGCTCGTCGCGGGCCCGGAACGTGAAGCGTGCCACCCCGGTCACCTCCTCGCGCTCACGGACGGGCGGACGCGGCGGCGTCGCTCTCGTCGACGACGCCCTGGCGCACCAGCCGTTCCAGGGACGCCTGCATCGACCCCATGCCCAGGCTCCCGCCGGTCTGGATCACCGAAGCCAGCTGGTGCGCCTTGCCTTCGCGGACCAGGTTGCGCACGGCGGGCGTCGCGAGGAGCACCTCGAAGGCGGCCACCCGCCCCCGGCCGTCCCGGCGCGGGAGGAGCGTCTGGGCGACGACCCCCTGGAGCACGGCGGCGAGCTGGGCGCGCACCTGGGTCTGCTGGTGCGGCGGGAAGGAGTCCACGACGCGGCCGACGGCGCCGGGGGCGTCGGCGGTGTGCATCGTCGCCAGCACGAGATGGCCGGTCTCCGCGGCGGTCAGCGCCGTGGCCATGGTCTCGAGGTCGCGCATCTCCCCCACGAGGATGATGTCGGGATCCTGGCGCAGGGCCGCGCGCAGCCCGGCCGCGAAGCCGGGCGCGTCCACCCCGATCTCCCGCTGGCTGATGAAGGCCTGGCGCGCCGGGTAGAGGTACTCGATGGGGTCCTCCAGGGTGAGGATGTGCACGGGGCGGGTCGCGTTGACCCGGTCGATCAGGGAGGCCAGGGTGGTCGTCTTTCCGGACCCGGTGGGGCCGGTCACCACCACCATGCCGTGGGGGCACTCGGCCAGCGCG
>JAJZYS010000038.1 GCA_021797925.1 Bacillota bacterium | reverse complement strand
GGGCCGGGTACGCCACGAACAGGGCCGTCAGCACGATCGGCGGAAGCGCCATCATCAGCGGCACCCATGAGCGGGTACGCATGCGCGTGTCCCCTTTGCGCGGGTTCGTGGACCCGGCTCCGGCCGGCCCCGGGTGCGGGCCGCGGCCGGCCGGAGCGGGTCGCTCCGACGTGGGTGTTACTTGGACGCGGCGGCGGCCACCTGCGCCTGCCAGACCTTGGCCATGTCGGTGTCGTACTGGTTGGACATGGGCGTGGCGAACGCGCCGGCGATGGACGCGAAGCGCACCAGGGTGCTGTGGGGCATGTACTTCCACTCGATGCCCGGGAAGCCTTGCATCCGGGACACGATGATCTTCTGGACCGAGGGCTGGAGCACCCAGTTCACGAACTCGTGGGCCAGGGCGAGGTGAGGGCTGTTCTTGGGGATGGCCAGGACCGCCGGGCCTCCGTAGAACGGCGGCTTGATCTGGACGATGTGCACCGTGTGCGGCATGAGGCCCTTCTTGATGTAGCTCAGGAACATGTCCGACCACACCGGCGCCATCTCGATGGCGTCCGAGGAGAGCAGCTGCAGCACGGCGGTGTTGCCGTTGGGGTAGACCCCGTGGCGGTAGATGTATGGATTGAGCGACTTGAGGATCCCCAGGCCCTTGGCCCAGTCGTGCTCCAGCTTGGGGTTGTACGGGGTGGTGAGGGTCAGCTTGTGGCGCACCGCCGGCGGGACGTTGTCCATGATGATGGCCTGCACGAACGCGTCACCGGATCCCCCCGACGGCGGGGTGTTGTAGGTGAACTTGCCGGGGTTGGCCTTGATCCACTTGAGCAGGGCCGCCATGGTGCGCGGCGGGTGCTTCACGAGGAGGCTGTTGAACGCCAGCACCACCGCGGAGCCGCGATAGGGCATGCCCGTGTCGAGATTCTGCGAGATGAGCGCGGGCTCGACCATCTTCATGTTGGGCGTGTTCTTCAGGGTGAAGGGGCTCAGCAGGTGCGCCTGCTCGGCCTGGTCCGTGATCCCGCCCGCGTCCCAGATGTCGAACTGGCTGGGCTTGTGGGCGGCCACGGAGGCGGCGAGGCGGCCGTATACGATGGCGTCGGTGCCGCTCGACTTGACGGCGATGTCAAGCTTCACACCCGGGTGCACCTTGGCAAACATGGGACCCAGAACATTCTGCCACAGGGACTGGACGTTGGTGTCGCCGGTGGTGTACATGTGGAGGGTGACGGTGGAGCTCGCCGCCGCCTGCAGCGAGCCGCCCAGAAGCGCGCCCACCGCCATGATTCCCAGCGACGTGTGCAGCCATCTCGAGCCCCAGCGTCGGTTGCGGACACCCATTGCTCCCACTCCTTTCGCCACTTCGACCGGGTCGCCGCGCATCGTCGAAGTCGTCCAAGCGCACCCGCGTCAGACCAAGCGTCACCCCCTCCTTCAGATCCGGGGGTTCGCTTCGCCCGCTCTTACAGGATCCCTGTTTTTTATATAATTTAAGTAAATGAAATCTCCTTGAGTCGAAACTGGAAATCGACCTGAAAACAGACTCTGGCCCGGTCCCGGGGAAGGGTCGGTCGTGCTCGAGGCCGGGCTCCGTCGCCGCCTGAAGACCCTGGCGCCGCGAAACTCGCGGGCCAAACCTTTTCTGCCCGGCCCCCGGAGGTCCGTCGGCGCGGCCCGCCTTGGACCTCATCGGCCCGTGAGTCAGCCGTGGAGCTCGCTGGCTCCGGCTCGGACGTCGCCCGGCACGACGTGTCGCCACAAGCCGCCCCGCGATCCTCGCCGGGCGAGGACGCCCCCGTGCGCCCCACCGGGTGGGCCGATGCCCGTCACCGCCCGCGGTCGGCCCGGAGCCAGTCGTGCAGGCGCAGCACCCACGCGCCGCTGCCGCCGATGAGCCCGCGCTCGGGCAGCGGGGACACGCGCCCCGCGAGGTCCGCGAGCACGCCTTGCGCCTCGGTGAGGATCAGCGCCCCGGCGGCCACGTCCCAGGGATGAAACTCCCCCAGCACCACGCCCGCGGCGGACCCGGCGGCGGTCTCCGCCAGGCCCAGCGCCGAGGAGCCCATCACCCGGGCGGTGACGCCGTTGTCCTCCAGGGCCCGGCTGAGCCGCTCGAACCCCGGCCAGCGCCGGTGGCCCGCCAGCTCCAGCAGCACGACCTGCCCCGCGGGGTCGCCCGCGGCCACCTCGAGCCTGCGCTCGTCCAGGTACGCGCCGCCCCCCAGCACCGCGTGAAACGATCTTCCCCGGAACGGGTCCTCGACGACCCCCACCTGGGGCTGGCCGTCCTCCACCAGGGCCAGGCTGAACGACGCCCACCCGAGCCCGTGGGCGAAGTTGGTCGTGCCGTCGACCGGGTCCACGTACCAGACGAGAGGCGCCTGGGCTTCGCCCGAGGCGCCGCCCTCCTCCCCCACGACCCGGTGGTGGGGATACGCCTGGGCCAGCCGCTCGCGGACACCCGCCTCCACGGCCACGTCCACGGCGGTCACCCAGTCGGAGGGACTCGCGCCCTTGGTCCAGGGGCGCTCGGCTCCGGGGCCCGTCCGGATGGCCGCCGCCGCCCACCGGCCGATCGCCCGGGCCACCTCGAGCGCCTGGGCGCGCTCTTCGGGCGTCACGCCCCGGTCGCCCCGCGCCGGGGCGCGACGGCCGTCATCGGTCCTGCCCGACGCCGAACTTGCGCCGCGTCAGCCACGCGGCGGCGGCCGCGCGGTTCTCGACCCCCACCTTGCTCAGAATGCTCGAGACGTAGTGCTTCACCGTCTTCTCGCTCAGGTGCATGTCGACCCCGATCTGGCGGTTGGTCTCGCCGCTGGCGATGCGCTCGAGCACCTCGCGCTCCTGGTCCGTGAGGCTGTGCCAGGGGTCGTCGGCGGGGTGCTGGCCCGAGCGCAGGCGCCCCAGCACCATGGAGGCCACCTGGGGGTCGAGGAGGGACCCGCCGCCGTGCACGGTCCGAATGGCCCCCGCCAGGGCGTCCGGGGTGGCGTCCTTCAGCAGGTACCCCGCCGCCCCCGCCATGATCGAGGCCACGATGGCCTCCTCGTCCGCGTAGGAGGTGAGCATGATCACCTGGCACTCGGGCCGGGCGGAGCGGATCTCCCGGCAGGCCTCGACGCCGGAGCCGTCGGGCAGGCGCACGTCCAGCACCACCACGTCGGGCGACGCCGCCTGGGCGCCGGCGATGGCCTCCTCCACGCTCGCGGCCTCCCCCACCACCTCGAGGTCGCCGTGCCGGCCCAGGAGCGTCCGGAGCCCCTCGCGCACCACCGCGTGGTCGTCCACCACCATGACCCGGATCCGTCTCTGCCCGTTCATCGGGAGCCCTCCTCAGTCGCCGTGCGGTCCGGGTTTCTCCAGATCCGCCAGCGGCAGCGTGATCGTGAGCCGAGTCCCCTGACCCGGGGCGCTGTGGATGCCGAGCTTGCCGCCCAGGGCCTGGACGCGGCTGCGCATGTTCGCGAGGCCGTGCCCCGACGGACCGCGGGGGGCGTCGGCGTCAAAGCCCGTCCCGTCGTCGGCCACCTCCAGGCAGAGCCTCTCCTCCCCCAGCGCCCCCATGACGCGGATGGCCCGGGCGTGGGCGTGGCGGACGGCGTTGGCCACCGCCTCGCGCACCACGCGGCCCAGGTCGTGCGCCACCCGCTCCGGCAGGGTGAACTCCCGGGGCGCCTGCCACTGGAAGGTCAGGGAAGGCCCGAGGCCCGGGAGCACCCCGGCCACCGCCCCGCGCAGGACCTCCTCCAGGTTGACGCACTCGCCCAGCCCGTCGACGGAGCGGAACACGTCGCGCCGGATCTCCCCCATGATCCGGTTGATGCGCTCCAGCGAGTCCTTGATGGCCGCCCGGTAGGGCTCGGCGCTCTCGGTGGCGTCCAGGAGCACCGCCTGCAGGTGCAGGCTGATGGCGTAGAGTCCCTGCAGCGTCCCGTCGTGAAGCTCCCGGCCGATGCGCTCGCGCTCCGCGACGCTCGCGAGGCGGTGCACCTCCCGCAGCAGGCGCGCGTTGGCGATGGCGGCGCCCGCCTGGGCCGCGAAGCGTTCCGCGGTCTCCTCGTCGGCCTGGCTGAACTCCCGCGCGCCCACCTTCTCGGTCAGGTAGAGAAAGCCGAAGGTCTCGTCGCGGAAGCGCACCGGGGCGCCCAGGAAGGTCTCCATGGGCGGGTGGTGGGGAGGGAACCCCACCGAGTCGGGGTGGTCCTGCAGCCGCCGCAGGCGGATGGGGTGCTGGGAGCGGGCGACGATGCCCAGGATCCCCCGGCCCGCCGGCGGCTCGCCCACCCGCTGGATCTCCTCGGCGCTCATGCCGGAGGTGAGAAACTCGCCGGGCCCGCCCGCCGAGTCGAGCACCCGCAGGGCGGCGTACCTCGCCCCCACCACCTCGCGGCTCAGCTCCACCACCCGGCCCAGCACGGTGGTGAGGTCCAGGTCCTGGGTCAGGGCCAGGCCCGCCTGGTGCAGCGCCTTGAGCTGCAGGTTCTGCCGCCGGGCCGTGCGCACCGACGCCTCGAGGCGCTCGTACGCCCGGTCGACGGCGGTCAGGAGGATGATGGCGAAGGCGAGGGACGCGCCCACGCTGACCGCGGTGACGAACGCCCCCCGCTGGGCCAGGCCGCTGGGCCAGTGCACCCGGGAGAAGTAGAGCCAGACCACCACGATGAAGAGGATGGGCGCGGCCAGCGCCGCCGCCCGGAACGTGGTCCACGAGACGGCGAACCGGCCCAGGAGCGGAACCCGGATCCGGCGGTTGCGCCGTCTGCGCTCCCCGGACTCGGACGCCCGGGCGGGATCGGACGCGAGGACCCGCGGCTGGTCGGTCATCCCGGACCCCCTCCCCCGGCCGGCCGCCGCCCCGCGGGGCGCGGCGAGGCCCGTTCCCCGGACCGCCGGGCCCGGAGAAGCCCGGGAGTGCCCCTCCTGGTCTCACGCTCTCTCGGCGTGGAGTCGCTCCCGCCCGGGATCGTCGTCAGGCGGCCCGACCCCCGGCGCACACCCGGCACGCCCACCGCAGCCACCGGTTCCGCGGGGTCATCTTCCATTGCACGTCCTGATATCTCGCTCATCAGCACAGTTTCATGAGACAAGTATAAGACACCAACTCCTGGATTTCAAGGTCGACGCCACTCCGCCGCCAAGGCCCGCCCGGCCTCGGGCGACGTCTCCGGGAAAGGGCTCCCGGTGCGCCGCGAGTCCGGCGCCACGTCCGTTCTCCCGTGGGAGCCCTCCATGTCGCCCTGCGAAGGCTCCGCGACCGCGGTGGAGTGTTGATCCAATCCCCGCCCGCTGGGGCGGGACACGTGACGCGAGCCGGTCACCCCACCCGCCGGCGGGCGAGGATGCGCTCCGCCTCGTCCCACTCCGCCGGGTCGGGGCTCGACGCGACGAGCTGGGCCGTCTCGGCGTACCCCCTGACGAGGGCCTGGGCGACCTCGGCCGCGGTCACCGGCCGGCCCAGCTCCCGTGCGACGCTGGTGACGGCCTCGGGGCGCAGCCGCTCGAGGGACCCGGCCCGCTCGTAAAAACCCTGGACGATCCCGGTGCTCGTCCAGGGGTCCTGGCTCACCAGGACCATGCCGCTCACCAGCGCGAACCCGCGGCGGATCGCCTGGGCGACGCCGACGAGCTTGCGCCCCCCCACCTTCACGTCGTACGGGCCGTCGCAGAAGGCCCCGGCGGTGGCCCCGACGCGGGCCGCGATCCCCAGCTCCCCCAGCGCCCGCAAGACCCCCCCCGTCAGCTCGGCGAAGTTCTCCCGGGCGCGGGTCAGGTCGCTGCACGGGACGGCGACGGCGAAGCTCACGCAGCCCTCGTCCAGGAGGACCGCGCTGCCCCCGCCGATGCGCTCGAGGACCGGCAGCTCCTGGGACCTGAGCCACGCGATGCCCCGCTCGATCCCCGGCAGGCGCCGATCCCGGGGACCCAGGAGCACGTGGGGGTCGTTCTCGCTCACCACGAGCGCGGCCATGCCCCCCGCCCCCACCGTGAGCGCGACGCTCTCGGGCAGGGCCGGGCCCAGCGCGAACCGCCGGGGAGCGGCCCGGCGGTCGAGGGTGATCAGCCTCAGGCGCACCGCCCTAGCGCACCCGGATCTTCACGGTCGCCGACTGCCCGTTGATGAGCGTGTGCCCCATGTCGCTGTCCAGCGTGATGATGACGGGCACGTCCTGGACCACCGGGGTGAAGCTCCCGGAGCTCTGGGTGTCGGGCAAGAGCGACATGCTGGCCTGCGTCGCGTACTCGATGGCGTGCACCCGGCCCTTGAACGTCACCGAGGGGTACGCGCTGAGGCTCACGTCCACGGACTGGCCCACGTGCACCAGCCGGATCTGGGTCTCGGGCACGTTGGCCTGGACCCACAGCCTGGAGAGGTTCATGAGCGTGCCCAGGGGCTCGCCGGCGGGAACCATCTGTCCCGGCGCCACGTCCATGGCGATCACCGTCCCTCCGGCGGGCGCGGGCACCGGGACGACGCGGGCCGCGCCGTGGGGCCGCGTGGGATCCACCACGAGGGTCACCGCCTCGGCGCCCGCGGCCAGGCGGTGGCCCACCCGGGCCTCGACCCGGCTCACCTGGCCCGTGACGGGGGCCAGGAGGGTGATCGGGTTGCCGGTGACCTGGGCGTTGCTGGTGGTGACGTAATGGTCGCTCTGGTACCACAGGTTGTACCCCACGGCAAAGAGGCCGATGATCACCAGGGCGGTGACGGCGTTGATGAGCACGATCCGTCCGATCTTCACTGGGGATCCTCCATTCTCTCCAGGCAGGAGTGCAACGCCTTCAGGGACGCGACGATCCGGCGGGCCTCGTCCTCGTCGAGCTTCGCCGCCATGAGGCGCTGGAACGATTCCACGTGGTGGTCCCGGGCCAGGAACCCGCGGGCCTTGTCGGTGAGCCGGATCGCCACCGCCCGGCGGTCGCGGTCGCTGGTGAGGCGCTCGAGCCAGCCCGCGCGGCGCAGGCGCTCCACGATGCCCGAGGTGGTGGAGGGGGTCAGCTCCAGCTTGCGGCTGAGCTCCACCAGCCCCAGCCCGTCGTCGGTGGCGACGGCCTTGAGGACGAAGAACTGGGGGAGGGTGAGGTCCTCGCGGGCCAGGATCGCGGAGAACTGGGTGTGCACCCGGCGCTCGAGGTCGCGCAGCAGCCCGATGATGGTGAGCGTGGTCTCCGGCGTCGCCCTCACAGCTCAGGAGCCCCCGGCACCGGGCCCGACCGCCTGGCGCGGGGGGCGCGCAGGAACAGGGCCAGGACGATGCCCACCGCCGCCGCGAGGGCGGCGATGACGAAGATCTGGTCCACCGCGCCCACGAAGGCGGTCTCCGCCGCGATGCCCGCCACGAGCTGGGCCGCCGCCTGACCCGCCTGGGCCACGCCCTGGACGCCGTGGGAAAGCAGCCCCGCGATCGCGTCAAGGCGCCAGGGGGTGGCCAGCGCTCCGGGGGTGGCCGCGGCGGAGATCTGCGCCTGGCTCACCGCCTGCTGGCTCGTCATCATCGCGGTGAGCGCCGCCAGGCCGAACGATCCCGCCACCCGCTGGACGATGTTGGAGACCGCCGAGGCGCGGCTGATGAGCTTGGTGGGGATGACCGTCATCCCGGCGGTCTGGATGGGCATCATGGCGAAGCCCATGCCCACGCTGCGCAGCACCATCCAGCCGGCGATCACGGCGGTGGGGGTCACCAGGCTCAGGTCGTGGAAGAGGTAGGTGGCCGCGGCCAGGACCGCGAGGCCCACGACCACGGGCACGGTGGGGCCCAGCCCGTCGTAGAGGCGCCCGCTGATGGGCATCATCACCGCGCTCACGAGCGCCGCGGGGAGCAGGATCAGCCCGGTCTGCAGCGCCCCCAGGCCCCGCACGGTCTGCAGGAAGAGCGGGATGTAGAAGACGCCCGCGAAGAGCCCCACGGTCACGGTCACCGTCAGCAGCATGGAGATGGTGAACGCCCGGTAGCGGAACACCCGGAGGTCGAGCAGCGGGTCGGGCTGGGTGAGCTCCAGGTACACGAACAGCGCCAGGGACATGAGCGAGGTGAAGAGCAGGAGCTCCACGGCCTCCGAGGTCCAGCCCCAGCTCGCCCCCTCGCTCAGCCCCAGGAGCAGGGCGAACAGCCCCACCACGGAGGTCACCAGCCCCCAGGTGTCAAACCGCCCCGTGGGCATGGGGGCGAAGCGCGTCAGCTTGGTCATGGAGAGGATCACGCCCGCGATTCCCACGGGCACGTTCACGTAGAAGATGAGCCGCCAGTTGAGGTACTCCACCAGGTATCCCCCCAGGGTGGGGCCGATGGCCGGGGCCGCCACGATGGCGATGCCGAACACCCCCATGGCGGAGCCGATGCGGTCGCGGGGAACCATGCGGTAGATCATGGACATCATCAGCGGCATCAAGAGGCCACCGCCCAGGGCCTGCAGGACCCGGAAGGCCGCGAGGGACTCGATGGACCAGGAGAACCCGCACAGCGCCGAACCCAGCGTGAACATGGCGAGGGCCAGGGTGTACAGCCGCGAGTAGCCCATCCGGTCGCCCAGCCAGCCGCTGATGGGCACGACCACCCCGAGGGTCAGCAGGTAGATGGTCACGACCCACTCCGCCTGGTCGGTGGACGCGGTGAACTCCGCCATGATCTTCGGGATCGCGATGTTCACGATGCTCGAGTCGAGGATGGCCATGAAGCCGCCGATGAGCGCGATGAACACCGACAGGCGCCAGCCCGGCGCCCCGGCCCCCTCCGGCTCGTTCTGGATCACGACTTCACCCCCCGGGTGTGCACGTGGATGAGGACGTGGGCGCTCAGGCCCGGCAGGAAGCCTGCGCCCCTGGGCGGCCCGAGCACCCGGATCCAGACCGGCACGCGCACCGGGCCGCTGGTGCCCGAGACGAGCTGGGTCACCGCGCTGGGCGCGCTCTGGCCGCCCGCGGTCGCCCGCTGGACGGCCTCGACCCGGCCGTGGTAGGTCCGGCCGGGGTCGGCCGGGAAGACGATGTCCACCGGGTCGCCGCGCCGCACGCCCCCGAGGTCGGTCTCGGCGATGTCCGCCACCACCCGCGGCGGGGTGGAGCGCCACAGCTCGGCCCAGGGCTCCCCGGCGAAGAGCCCGCTGCCGTCGCGGCGAAAGATCGCCGCCACCCGCCCGTTCACCGGGGAGGTGAGGGGGACCGTGCCGCCTCCGATCGCGGCGAGCCGGGCGAGGACCTCGCCCCGGCGCACCCGCTGGCCGATGTGCACCCCCAGCCGCTCCAGATACCCCGCGCGGGGAGCCTCGGCGGGGACGAGGGTCTGGGCCACGTGGGCGTCGTCGGACGCGACGAAGTAAAAGCTGCGCTCGGCGTTGAGCCCGACGATGAGCAAAAGGCCCGCGACGCCGATCGCAAGGAGCGCCTCCACCACCCAGCGCTTGCGGACCATGGCGCACCTCCCTGGGCCAAGCATTTTTCGTTCAAACTTTTCGCATGCGTAACGTATCACCTGGCTCGGCAGGCGTCAACCGGTGATCTGTCGTAGTGATCCCCTGAAAGGAAGTGTCCCATTGCCAAGCGCCGGCCTCATCGCGATCGCCGCGGCCGTGTTCGTCGTGATCCTCGTCCTGGTCAACGTCTCGCTGCTGCGCTCCGCGCGGGCGGCCCAGGTCCCCGTGCCCGGCGCCGTGCGGGACGAGCCGCCCCCCGCGGACCCCGCCCCGGTCGTGGAGCCGGCGCCGCCGGAGATCCCCCCCGAGCCCGAGCCCGTCCCCGTGACCCCGCCCCCCGCGGACCTGCCCATGCCGTTCGCGGAGCTCGAGCGGATCTCCGACTCCCTCATGCATCTGCCGGGGGTCGTGGGCGCGGCGCTGCTCGATCCGGACGGGATGGTGATCTTCCAGAACCCGCCGCGGGCGGAGATCACCGACCTCGAGGTGGCGCGCGGCCGGGACCTCGCCCGCGAGCTCTCCCAGGGCCTCAGGCTCGGGAGCGCGGACCGGCTGACGCTCGAGGGCCAGGACGGGGTCGCCATCTTCCAGGCGGCCCCCGGCGGCTTCACCTGGCTGCTGCTGAGCACCGCCGAGATCGGGCTGGGGCGCCTGCGGTACGAGCTGTGGCACCTGGTCAGGGCGTCGGCCCCGGCGCTGGAGCAGGCGGCGGCGCTGGACCCGAGGGGCCCCGCCCCCCATCGGGCCCGCGCCCCCGAGGTCCGGTAGGCCGCTCCGGCCGCCGCGGGCGCCACCCTGATGTCGAAACCGGGATCCTCGCGCGACGCGAGGGCGCCTCTTCAGTCCATCCCGTCGGCGGCCCCCGCCAGCGCGGCGTCGCGGTGCACGACCCGCCCCCCCACCACGGTCATGAGCACCCTCCCGTCCCGGGCGATGACGGTGAGATCCCCGTCGTGGCCGGGGACGAGCCGCCCCTTGCGCCCCTCGAGGCCCAGGGCGCGCGCCGGCCCCAGGCTGACCATGTCGCGCACCGCCTGGGGGCTCAGGCCCAGCTCCATGAGGTTCAGGGCGCCCTGGGCCATGGTGAGCACGCTCCCCGCCAGGGTGCCGTCGGCGAGGCGCGCCTCGCGGCCGGCGACGTGAACCTCGTAGTCGCCCAGCCGGTAGGCGCCGGGCCCGAGCCCCGCCGCCCGCATGGCGTCGGTCACGAGGTGGCACCGGTCGGGCGGGCGGCTCATGGCGAGGACCCTGACCGCCGCGGGGTGCACGTGGACGAAGTCCACGATGACCTCGGCGAAAAGCTCCGGGCTCTCCAGCACCGCGCCCACCACGCCCGGCGCGCGGTGCAGGAACGGCGTCATGGCGTCGAACGTGTGGGTCGCGGCGCGCATGCCCCAGCTCATGCCCGCGCGCGCCTGGGCGTAGTCGGCGTCGGTGTGGCCCATGGACGCGGTGACCCCCGCGGACACGAGGCGCTCCACCGCCGCCTGGGCGCCGGGCAGCTCCGGCGCCAGGGTGACGCGGCGGATCCGGCCCGGCGCCGCCGAAAGCCAGCCCTCGATCTCGGCGAGGTCGGGGTGGCGCAGGTGCTCGGGCGCCTGGGCCCCGGCCCGCCTCGGGCTCAGGTACGGCCCCTCCAGGTGGATCCCCAGGATGCGGGCCCCCGAGGGCTCCTCGGCCGCGACGCGGTCCACCGCGGCCAGGGCGTCGAGGATCCGCTCGGGGGAGGCGGTGAGGGTCGTCGCCAGGAGCCCCGTCGTCCCGCCGCGGGCGTGGGCCGCGAGCACGCGCCGCACCGCCTCCGCCTCGGCGTCCATGAAGTCCGAGCCCGCGCCCCCGTGCACGTGGCCGTCGATGAGTCCGGGGAAGATCCAGGCGTCCTCGAGGTCGAGCGCCCCCGGAACCGGATCCGCCGTCACCCGGGCGATGCGCCCCCCCTCGACGACGACGCTGGCGCGGCGCGCCCCGTCGTCCAGCACCGCCTGACCCGTGATGCTCAGCACCGCCTCAACTCCTTTTGCGCGTCACGCCTTCGATCCGCCGGGCCGCGCGACCGGCCTCACGCCCGCCGCCCCGCCAGGGAGAGCACCACCCCCAGGGCCCACGCCGCCACGGCCAGCAGCGGATGCTCCAGGGCCATGAGCCCCACCCCGGCCAGGACGAATCCCACCAGGTAGATGGCCCGGGTGACGCCCCTGAGCGCCGCCTCGGTGGCCTGGCGCTGGGGGTCGGGCGCCGGCCGGATCGAGCGCTCCAGCGCCTCGGTCACCAGCTGCGGCAGGCCCAGGAGCGCCAGGCCGCCCTGGCGCGTGCGGTCCAGCACCTCCTGCCACAGCGAGGGGCTGGCCTCGTTGCCCTCGCGCACCAGCCGGCGGGCGTAGGGCTCGAAGAGCGCCACCAGGTTCAGCTTGGGGTCAAGGCCCGTGGAGACCCCCACCAGGATGGAGAGCGCCCGGCCCAGGAAGGCCACGTTGGAGGGCACCTGGAACGGCTGTTCCCGCAGCAGGTCCGACAGCTCCGCCGAGAGCTGCCCGAGGTCGATGGTGTAGATCTCCTCCAGGGTGGAACGATAGAACCGGTCGAGGATCAGGTCCACCGCCCGCATCACCGCGGACATGTCGGCTCCCGGCCGGAGAAACCCCAGTCGGTCGAAGGAGGCCACGATCTCCCGGGTCTGCCGGGTGGCCACGCCCACGAACAGCCGCCGCAGCGCGGCCATCTGCGACGGGGTGATGGTGCCCACCATGCCGAAGTCCACGAGGACCACCCGGCCGCTGCGGTCCACGAACAGGTTGCCCGGGTGGGGATCGGCGTGGAAGAACCCGTCCTCCATGACCATCTTGATGTAGCTGACGACCAGGCGCTCGGCGGTGAGGTGGCGGGATATGCCGGCGGCGTCCAGGGCCGCGTAGTCGTTCACCTTGATGGCGTGCACGTACTCCAGCCCCAGCACCCGGCCGGCCGTCACCTCGGGGATGGTGCGGGGCACCACCACGCCCGCAAGGCTCGAGAGGTTCACGCGGAAGCGTTCCGCGTTGCGCGCCTCGTGGGCGTAGTCGAGCTCCGCCAGGGTCGTCTGCTCGAACTCCCGGTAGACCTCCCACACGTCCATGGCGGTGGCGATGCGGCTGAAGCGCTGCAGGACGTCGAGGAACCGGGCCACGGCCCACAGGTCCGCCTCGACCAGCGCCCGGATCCTGGGGCGCTGCACCTTCACCGCCACCTCCCGCCCGTCGGGGAGCACGGCCCGGTGCACCTGCCCGAAGGAGGCCGCGGCCACGGGCACCTCGTCGAATTCCGCGAACACCTCCCGAAGCGGCCGCCCCAGGTCGTGCTCCAGGATCGGCCGGACCTCCTCCCAGGGCGCCGGGGGCACCTCGTCCTGCAGCGCGGCGAGTTCGTCGGTGTACTCCCGGGGCAGGATGTCCACCCGGGCGCTGAGAAACTGCCCCAGCTTGACGAGCAGGCCCCCCAGCTCCAGCGCCCGGGCCCGGAACCGGATCCCCTGGCGCCGGTAGAGCGCCGCCCGGGCCAGGCGCAGGCTGCCCTTGCCCACGAGCCGCTCGCGGACATAGAGCCACCAGAACTCCATCAAAAAGCCCAGGAACAGTCCCAGCACCGCTCGAATGCGGCGGCGCCGCTCGCGGCGGGTGAGTGTGTCCAGCTGCCGGTCGCCTCCCGTCTATTGCTTCACCCATGGCGTCTTGCTACAATTCGTGATGCAGGGCAAGCGCATGCGCGGAGGGAATGGTTCACCATGTTCGAGGACGTGAAGCGGGCCATCGATCAGGTCCGCCCTGGAATACAGCTGGACGGCGGGGACGTGGAGCTCGTGGCCGTCAAGGACGGCGAGGTGTTCATCCGCCTCACGGGCGCCTGCGTGGGCTGCCCGGTGTCCACCCTCACCCTCAAGGCCGGGATCGAGGCCGCCGTGAAGGAGCTCGTGCCCGAGATCCAGCGGGTCGTGGCCGTCTGACCGGTCCCTTCAGTGCACCGCGGGCCGCGCGACCTCGAGGTCGACGCCGCCCCTCTGGGCGGTGACGCCGAAACCAAGCACCCGTGCCACCTCGGCCACGGGGATCCACGTGGTCGTTCCGATGCGCTCGGGGGGCGTCGTCAGGGTGACGGGCTTCCCGTTCAGCATAGCGGTGGGGCTCGACCATGGCAAATCAAGCGTGAGGCGGCCCCAGCGCACGACGACGGCGCTGGCGAGGGGATCCTCCACCGCCACCACGCCCAGGGCGAGTTCCAGGGTCCCGGGGGTCGCCATGAGCACGCCCCGCATCCGGCGGGGCGCCGTGCCCAGCGGCGTGAACCGCCCGTTGACGCGCGCGTGGGCGCGGCCCGCACGCAGCCGCACCCGCTCCTGGCCCGTCCCGCCCAGGAGGCGCTCGGCCGCGAGCAGCGAGGCGGTCTTGCCGGAGCTGAAGTATCCGGGGGCAAGCCCCCGCCCGGTGACGTTCTCGCCCGAGGGCGTGTACCAGCGGTCCACCGTCAGCTTCAGGACGCCGCCCTCGGGCAGGTGGATGAGGTCCTGGGCCACGCCTTTGCCGAAGGTGGTCCGGCCCACGAGCACGGCGCCGTCGTCGTCCTCGAGCGCCCCCGCCAGGATCTCCGCGGCGCTGGCGGTGCCGCCGTTGACGAGGACCGCCACCGGACCGCGCCGGGTGCCCTGGGCCACGATCGTCTGGCCGCCCCCGCGGCTCTGAAAGCGCACCACCACCCCGTGCCCGATGAACGCCTCGGCGGCGGCGACCGCCTGCGAGACGAGCCCGCCGGGGTCGTTGCGCAGGTTGACCACCCACCCCCGGGGGCGGCGCGCGGCGAGGGCCCCGACGGCGCGCAGCACCCTCCCGCCCGAGTCCTGGCTGAACTGGTGGATCGCGACGTACGCGATGCCCCCGGGCAGCATCCGGGCGCTCACCGCCGGCTCGACGATGCGGGCGCGGGTCATGGTGACGCGGAACGTGCGGTGCTCCCGGCGCACGGTCAGGGTGACCCGCGTGCCCGGGTCGCCGCGGATGAGATCCGACGCCTCCCGGGCACCCAGGCCCGCCAGGGCGCGCCCGTCCACCGCGAGGATCCGGTCGCCGGCCATAAGGCCCGCGGCGGCCGCGGGGGTGCCCGCCAGGACCGACCGCACCACCGGGGTGGATCCCACTTCCCGCACCGTCACCCCGATGCCGCCGAGCTCCCCGTTGAGCGAGTCGAGGAATCTCCGGTACGCCTGGGGAGGAAAGTACTCGGTGTAGGGGTCCCCGAGCGCGCCCACCATGCCGGTGATCGCCCCGTCGATCAGCGTCGCGGGCGGCACCGGCTGCACGTAGCGCGCCTCGATGGTGGCGTAGATCGTCTCGAGCAGGGAGAAGGACACGCCCGAGCCCAGGGCCATGGCGGGCAGCGTGAGCGCCGCGGCCGCGACCCCGGCCAGGAAGTACGCCACGGGCCGCCAGCGCTCACGCCTCACGGGATCCTCCCGGGGACAGCAGCCCTCGCACCGCCGCGTGAAACGCCGCGAAGTGGGCCAGGCGCCGCTCGAAGGCGATGCCGCTGCGGGCGCTGGGATTGGGCAGGACGTGGACGATCGCGGCCGGCAGCCGCAGGGGCCCGAAGCCGTCGCCGGGCGCAAGGAGCAGCGCCCGGGCCACGTCCTTGCCCAGCAGCCCCACCGCCTTGGGCGAGAGGGCCAGGACGCGGGCGAAGAGGTCCGCGGCCCCCTCCCGCCACTGCGCGCGGCTCAGCTCGGCAGAGTTCGAGGTCACGTGCGGGCTCAGGTTGGTCAGCCCCTGGCCGAAGACGGGCAGCAGCGCGTCCTCGTCGGGGCGAAGGAGCCGCGGCGTGAACCCCGACGCGTGGAGCAGCCGCCAGAAGAGGTTCCCGGGTCCCGCGAAGTGGTGGCCAGTCCGGCCCGAGACGGCGCTCGGGTTGATCCCGACCCACAGGACCCGGCTCGACGGCCCCCAGATGTCCCCCGGCGCCTTCACGGCCCCATGCCCAGCAGGGTGGTGGCGGCGCTCGCCAGCAGCCGGACCCCCAGCGGAAAGGCGCGCTCGTTGAAGCGGGTGTGGGGCGAGTGATGGGCCACCGTCGCCCCGTCGTCGGGCCTCGCCCCCAGGAAGGCGAACGCGCCGGGCACCGCCTCGAGGTAGTACGCGAAGTCCTCGCCGCCCATCATCGGGCGCTGCTCCTCCACCCGCGGCCGCTCGGGGAAGTCGCGGCACGCCTGCGCCACGGCGCGGGCCTCGGCCGCATGGTTCACCACCGCCGGATAGCCCGGGCGGTACTCGAACTCGCACGTCGCCCCGAAGGCCTCCGCCGTGTGCCGCGCGCAGCTGTCCACCTCGCGGGCCAGAAGCTTGCGGACCTCGGGGGTGAAGCTGCGGAGCGTGCCGGTCAGCTCGGCCCGCTCGGCCACGATGTTGAAGGCGGTCCCCGCCGCGACGGTGCCCACGGTGACCACGCCGGTCTCCATGGGATCCAGGCGCCGGCTGACCACCGCCTGCAGGTTCACGACGATGGCGCACGCGGCCACCGCGGCGTCCACCCCCCGGTGGGGCTCGGCCCCGTGGGTCCCGCGGCCGACGACCCGGATCCGGAACTCGTCGGCGTTGGCCATGACCGGTCCCGGGCTCAGGGCGATCACCCCGGTGTCCAGCGTCGACCAGATGTGCAGCCCGAACACCCGGTCCACGCCCTGGAGGACTCCGGCCTCGATGAGCTCCAGGGCTCCGCCGGGCAGCCGCTCCTCGGACGGCTGGAAGATGAGGCGCACCCGGCCCCCGAGTTCGCGGCGGCGGGGGCAGAGCACCGCGGCGGCGCCGAGCAGCATCGCCACGTGCGCGTCGTGGCCGCACGCGTGCATGACGCCCGGGCGCTCGGAGCTGAAGGGCTCCCCGGACGCCTCCAGGAGCGGCAGGCCGTCCATGTCGGCCCGCAGCGCCACGAGGGCGGGCCCGTCGCCTTCGATGTCGGCCACGACGCCCGTCGCGGTGGGCCGCTTGGGTTCAAGGCCCAGCTCGCGGAGCCGCTGCGCGATGAAGTCGGCCGTGCGGTGCTCCTGGCCCCCCAGCTCCGGATGCCGGTGCAGGTCGCGGCGCCAGGCGACGACCTGGGGCGTCACCTGCGCGATCGCCGACGTGAGATCCACTCCCATACCTCCGTCCGCGGAATGATCCGGCCTCACGGCCGGAGAAAGAGCACACCGCCCGCCATGGCCAGCAGCACCACCACCGGCGCCGGCCACCCCAGTCCCCTGAGCAGCGCGAGGGCCACCACGCCGAACAGGATCGGCTTCCACGACGGCAGGGTCTGGGGGATGAGGTTCAGCACCAGGGTCACGAGCAGCGCGACGACCACGGGGCCCACGCCGCGGATGAGACCGGCCACGTAGGGGTTGCTCCGCGCGTGCACCAGGAGCTCGTACAGCCCCGCCATGACGGCGAGCGAGGGCATGACCACGCCCGCCAGGGCCGCCGTGGCGCCGACGATCCCGCCCACGCGGTACCCCAGGACCCCCGCCAGCTTGGTGGCGATGGGCCCGGGCAGGGCGTAGGCCACCGCCAGCATCTGGGCGAATCCCTCGGCGGTGGTCCAGTGGTAGCCCGAGACCGCCTGAGCCTGGATGAGCCCCACAGACCCCGGTCCCCCGCCGTACCCCAGAATGCCCACCTGGAAAAAGCCCCAGAAGAGGCCCAACCACTTCCCGAGCACACCTCTGCCCCTTTGCGGCGATCCGCTCGCCCGCTACGTGAGTTCCGTGGGACGGGTCCGATTCCTCCCCGCCCGGCCCGGGACCCGGGCGGCGGCACCTCCCTTGGCCCGGTGCGGACGGATTCGGGACGCGGACCGCGAATCTCCTGATGATGTCCCCACCCATCACCCCACGCTGGAGGGACGATCGATGGCAGGCAACTCGCACGCGATGGAGCTACTGTCCGACGCCGACCTCAGGTTCCTCGACCCGGAGCGGGGGTCCTCCCTTCGCCAGGACCCCGACCGGCTCGAGTCGCTCCTGGACGCCCCCGGATACCTGGAGCGGCTCGCCGCCGACTCCCGGAGCCTCCTGCAGGTGACCCCGTACCTGCTCTTCCAGCTCATCCTCCGCCAGGCCGCCCGCGACCTGGGCGACCGGGGCTTCGTCATGGAGTGGGCCGCCCCCCGCCAGCGGGTGCCGGTCTACGACGCCGTCCACCTGCGCGAGGCCCTGCTCCACCCCCGGATCACCTCGTACCTGTGCGAGCTCCTGGCCTCCTTCACCCACGTGCACAGCGGCGTCGTCGCCTGGCGCACCGGCGCCCTGCTGCGCCGCCAGCGCTACTCGGAGCTGGACGTCAGGTCCCTGGTGGACCTGCTGGACGTGGTCTCCGACGTGGACCGCTTCCACCTCGAACGCCGGATCGCCGAGGTGGCGCTGTTTCTCACCGGCGTGTTCCCCGACTTCGTCGCCAACCGGACCTCGAGGCTCGGGACGCTGACCGAGCTCGAGGAGCTCGGGATCGCCCACTACCGGCTGGCGGCCCGGCACGAGCTGGCCAGCCGGTCGGGCAGCGCCGACCTCCTGGCGAGCATGGCGGAGCAGTTCTCCCGGGTGCAGCACGCGCTGAACTTCGTCGCGGACCGCTACCTGCGCGAGCGCTGGGGCCCGTGGTTCTCCGTGGGCTGAGCGCCGCCGGCGGACCCCCGGGCACGGGCCGCCGGGCGCTTGCCGACAAATG
>JAJZYS010000254.1 GCA_021797925.1 Bacillota bacterium | reverse complement strand
TTGAAACCGGGGAATTTCAATCTGATCTTGCCACGAGGGTCGCGTCGATGCCGACGCCGGAAACTCGGGATCACGTGGCGCCACTCGTGTGGATCCCCGGACGGCTCAAAGAAGTTCGGCGTCGCCACAATGTCACCGGGAGCGTCTGAAAACCAGGGTATTGGAGCCATGCCAAGAGCGCCATCGCCTTGGCTCGGCGACGGATCGGTCAACGGCCCCTGCGGGCGCTCTTCGACCGCATCGCGCGTCCACCGGCGCCTGCTGCCGCCGTCGCTGAGGGGTGCGGGCCCTGGACGCTGCGACCGTCGCCATCCCCAATCCTCAGCGCGCGGCCACTTCCGCCGGCCCGGCCGCAGCGCAGCGAAGGGAGGCGATCTCTGACCGCGCCCGGCGGACGACTCCCGGCGACCACGGGAACGCCCGTGGGGTCGTGAAGGCCGTGGTGCGCCCCGCTGCCCCCGGACCCCCCTGGTCAGGGGGAACCCGGCCGCGAGCGTGCCACGGGTTCCTCGCGCCGCCTGCGCCCTCTCCCCTCACCAGGCGCGCGGCGCGCCTACCCGCCCAGGTAGAGCGACTCCAGGTCCGGGTGGGCGGCGAGCTCCGCCGCGGCGCCAGCCAGCCGGATGCTGCCGGAAGCCATGACCATCGCCCGGTCCGTGGAGCGCAGCGCCATCCGGGCGTTCTGCTCCACCATCAGGAGCGCGATGCCCTGGGTGCGCGTGAGTCGGACCAGGGCGGACATGACCTCGGTGGTGAGACGGGGCGAGAGTCCCAGGGAGGGTTCGTCCACCATCAAGAGGCGCGGCCGCGACATGAAGCCGCGAGCGATGGCCAGCATCTGCTGCTCGCCCCCGGACAACGTCCCCGCGCTCTGGCGCATGCGCTCACTCAGGCGGGGGAAAAGTTCCGTCACGGCCGCCATGTCCCGGTCGAGGTCCTCGTCGCGGCGCAGGTAGGCGCCGGCCAGCAGGTTCTCGCGGACCGTGAGCCGCGGGAACACCCGCCGCCCCTCGGGGACCAGGGAGATGCCCAGCGCCACCACCCGGTCCGGCGCGTGGGGCAGCGCCTCGCCGGCAAAGCGGACGACCCCGGAGGAGGGGACGATGCGCGCGATGGCGTTGAGCAGGCTGGACTTGCCGGCGCCGTTGGGGCCGATGATGGCCATGGCCTGCCCGGGGTCCACCGCAAAGGACACGGACCGGACGGCCTCCACCATGCCGTAGCGAACGCCCAGCCCGACGACCTCGAGGAGCGGCGCGCTCACGCCTTCTCGCCCTCGGCCGCCGGCTGGCCCAGATACGCCTCGAGCACCCTCGCATCCCGTCGGACCATGTCGGGCGGCCCGTGGGCGATGACCTCGCCGAAGTCCATCGCCACCACCTCGTCGGAGAGGGACATGACCACGTCCATGTGGTGCTCCACGATGAGAACCGTCAGCCCGTGCTCCGCCTTGAGCTGGGCGATGAGCGCCGTGAGGTCGCGGGACTCCTCCTCGTTCATGCCGGCCGCGGGCTCGTCGAGCATCAGCACCCGGGGCTCGAGCGCCAGCGCCTTGCACAGATCCAGCCGGCGCTGGTCCCCGTAGGACAGCGCCCCCGCCTTGACGTCGGCGCGCGCCTCGAGCCCCACCCGCCGCAGCAGCTGTGCCGCCCGTGTCCTCAGGGCGGCTTCCGCGCGGCGCACGCCGGGGGTCGCGAGGATGGCCGCCAGCATCGAGTAGCGCGCGTGGAGGTGAAGCGCCATGAGGACGTTCTCGCGGGCCGTGAGGTCGCGGTAGAGGTGCATCGTCTGGAACGTGCGGGCGATGCCGTGCCGGGCCCGGATGTGGGCCGGCCAGCGGGTGACGCGCTGGCCGTCGAGGAGCACCTCCCCGCGGTCGGGCAGGGTCACTCCGGAGATCAGGTTGAAGACCGTCGTCTTGCCCGCCCCGTTGGGACCGATGAAGCCCAGGGTGGACCCGGCCGCGAGGTCGAAGGACACGTCCTTGACGGCCTGGATGCCCCCGAACGACTTGCCGAGGCCGCGCACCCGCATGATGGGGTTCACGGCGCGCTCCGCCGGCGCAGGGTCAGCTCCCCCCCGCCCAGGATGCCCACCGGCCTGAGCAGGATGGTGAGGAGCACCGCCACGCTGTAGACGACCAGCTGCCAGCCCTGGGCGAACTGGAGCACCTGGGGCAGCGCCGCGAGGATCAGGGTGGCGACCACCGACCCCGTCAGGCTCGCCAGTCCGCCGAAGAAGACGATGATCACATAGGAGAGGGAGATCGACACGCTGAACATCCCCGGGCCCACGTACCCCACGAAGAAGGCGGTGAAGGCCCCCGAGAGCCCCGCCAGGGCGCTCGCGACGAGGAACACCTTGACCCGGGTGGCGTGGGGCGAGATGCCCAGCGCCGACGCCGCGACCGGGTCCTCGCGCACCGCCAGGAGGCTGCGACCGTGGCGGCTGGCCTTGAGGCGCGCGGTCACCCACACCACCGCAACCGCCGTGGCGACGATCTCCCAGCCCTGGGCCAGGGGCGGGATGCCGGCGACGCCCGTCGCGCCCCCGCTGGCGAACAGGTCGAGAAACGACTCCAGCCCCAGCGAGAATCCCAGCGTGGCCAGCGCGAACTGCTCGGACCTCAGGCGCGTGGTGGGGTAGCCGATGACGAAGGCGACCGCGGCGGCAGCCAGCATGGCGCCGGCGAGGCACGGGAGCAGGGACAGCCCAAGCGTCATGTGCAGGTACGCGGCGCTGTACGCGCCGATGGCGGCGAATCCCGCCTGGCCGAAGGAGAACATCCCGGTCATGCCGGTGAGCAGGAACACACCCTCCACCGCGATGAGGGTGATCGCCGTGAGGACCAGGATGTTCGTGTAAAAGCCCAACGCTAGACCTTCTCCTCCCGGGAAACGCCCAGGAGCCCCTGGGGGCGGACGATGAGCAGCACGATGAGGAACACGAACGTGAGGATCGTGGCGAGGTCCGAGCTCAGGTACGCGGTGATGTAGGTCTGGATGAAGCCCAGGAGGAACGCCCCCAGCACCGCGCCGGTGAGGCTGGCGAGCCCCCCGATGAGCGAGGCGATGAACGCCTGGTACACCACTTCGCCGACCTGCGGGTAGACCCCCAGGGTCCCCCCGAGGAAGAAGCCCGCCGCCCCCGCCAGCACGCCGGCCATGCCGAAGG
>JAJZYS010000253.1 GCA_021797925.1 Bacillota bacterium | reverse complement strand
TGCTGCAAACCTGCCTCCCGAAGCTCACCGAGGGGATGGACGCGGCCACCCGGGCGGGGCTCGTCCGCGAGATCGCCGAAACCGTGCGGGCCCCCGGTGAACCGCCGGCGACCCAGGAAGCGGGGGCCGCCGACTAGCCGGCGCGCCATTTGGAAGCGGCCCCGGGTATCGCAGCGGGCGATACCCGGGGCCGCGCCCGACGAGGCGCAGTCATGACCGTGCGCGCCTCGCCGCGCGTCCGAGGGCCCGGACACCTGGACAGCGCGGGCCTGCCGTGCCCCGCGCCAAGTAAGCTCCATTACAGACCGCTCCTTCCCATGGAGGGAAGATGGCCCCGGGATCCAGACCCGCCGGCCGCGCTTCACGCACCCGCACGGGCGGTGTACACTCAGGTCATCGGGTCCGGGCTGCGCCCTCGCGGTCGCACGTGCAATCCACTCACTGGCGGCACCATGGGATCCCATCCGGCGGCTTTGTCCGCGATGAAGGGGGTCGTTCCTCGGTGGGTGCGTCGGGTCGGTTGGGACGGCGGGTCCTGACAGGTCTTCGCCTTGGACTGGCGTCGGGCCGCCACGTGGTGTTCGGATCCGCCGTCGCCGCGCTGTTTTTCGCGGTGGATGGGGCCATGTCCGCGGTCGGCTCGGGCCTGGGCGCCGCCGTGAGCGTGCGTTCCCTGGCGGTGAGCCTGCCCAGCGCGTTGCTCCTGGGGGTCGCGGCCATGGTATGGCACGCGGGCCGCGCCCAGCGGCGAGAACGCTCGCGTCTCGCCGGTCGCGGCGCCGGCGCTCTGGCCGGCCTGTCGGTGGGAGTCTCCTCCCTGGTGGTGGGCAGCGCTCCCGCCGCCGCCTCCGCCTCCGCCGCGGCCCTGGCCGCCATCGGCTGTCCCTTCTGCGCCGGTTCCGCCGCCGCGTCGGGGGGCATCGCGACCGGCGCAATCTCGCTCCTCTCTTCCGCCGGCATCGTGTCGAGCACCACCGCCGCCGCCCTGGGTCAACACGTCCACGCGCTGATGCCGTGGATGGGTGTGGGTTCCGTGGTGGCCAGCGCGTCCACGGCCGTGATCGTCTGCCTGCAGGTTGGAGCCTCGATGATCTCCTGAGCGCTCTGCCCGGCGCCGCTCGGACGGTCGGATGTCTCGCCGGTCGAGCGGTCACGGCCGCGCGGCTCTCACAACCCGGGATGGCTCCGCTCCGACCGCACGTGACCCCTTCTCCCCCGCGAGAAGGGGTCACGTGCGTCACCAAGGCCCTGCGCGACGCCGGGCCCCTGCGGTCCGGCAGCCTTCGTCGTACCCACATGGCGCGTTCATCCCGCCTTTACGCCGGCGTGCGCATCATCAGGTGACCATGAGCCCGGGGCCGGCCCCGACAAGGAGGGTCACCATGCCGGAAACGACGATCCATCTCGTCCGCCATGGCCAGAGCCAGGCCAACGTGGAAGGCCGGCTCAGCTGCACGCCGCCGGGTCCCGGCTTGACGGAGCTCGGCCACCTCCAGGCGCTGGCCGCACGCGACCTCTTGCTGGGCGCCGCCCGCATCCCACAGCTGGTGGTGGTCAGCCCCATGCGGCGCACCATCGAGACCGCTGCTCCTCTGATCCACGCGCTCGGGGTCGCTCCCGTCTGGGCACCCGAGCTCGGCGAGACCCGCTTCGGAGCGTGGGACGGGTGGCAGGCGGACGAGCTCGCCACGTTCAGCCGCAGGTTTCGCCGGTGGGCGCGTGACCCGGAGGTCCTACCCCCCGGGGGCGAGTCCCTCTCCGCGGTCGCCCGTCGGGTCACGGCGTACCTCACGCGTCTCGCGTCGACCCATCCCGGCCAGTGCATCGCCGCCTTCAGCCACATGCACGCCCTCAAGGGGTTCGTGATGACGGTCGAGGGTGTGCCGTGGACACGCCACGGGGAGTTCCAGCTGCCCAACTGCGCCGTCGTCACGGCCCACTGGGACGGTTCCAGGTGGCAAGGGGCCCGGGTCGACGTGACGAAGAGCCGGCCGGCCTGCGCGCGCCACGAGGTGTCCTGACCCACCGGCTCCGGGCCGCGCCGATCCACACGCGCAAGGGGGAGTTCCATGTCCATCATCCAGGCCGTGGTCCTGAGCGCCCTGCAGGGGTTCACCGAGCTATTCCCTTTCTCCAGCCTGGGCATCCAGGTGGTGGCGCCCCATCTCCTCCACTGGTCCATCGACGAGTCAAGCCCCCAATTCCTGCCGTTCATCGTCAGCCTCCACGTGGGAACGGCGCTGGCGCTCGTGATCTACTTCCTGCGTGACTGGATCCAGCTCGTCGACGCATGGGCCAGAAGCATCGACACCGGCTTTCGCGACCTGCGCCGGGATGCGCAGCAAAAGACGGTCTGGCTCATCATCGCCGCGACCGTCCCCGCCGGCCTCGTGGGCCTGGCCCTGCATCACCCGCTGAGCCGGCTCTTCGCCGCCCCGCTCATGGCATCGCTGCTGCTCATCGTCAACGGGCTCATCATGGCGTGGGGGGACCGACGCCTGCGCCACGGCCACGAGGACATCCCCAGCATGAGCTACCGGCAGGCCGCAGGCATCGGCGTGGCCCAGGTCCTGGCGCTGATTCCCGGGTTCTCCCGCTCAGGCGTCACCATCGTGGGCGGGCTGACCCTGGGGCTGAGCTACGAGACCGCCGCGCGGTTCTCGTTCCTCATGGCCACCCCCATCATCCTGGCGGCCGGGGTGCTGGAGCTGGGCAAGCTGCACGGCGGCCACGGATTCCTCCTGCCGGCGGTGGTCGGCGGTGTCGTCTCCGGCGTCGTGGCCTACCTCAGCGTCCGGTACCTGATGCGCTACTTCCGCACCGGCGGGCTTTCGCCCATGGCCGTGATCTCCGTGCTCGCAGGGGCGGCCTTCTCGGGGCTGCTGCTCCTGGGTCGCTGAGGGGCGCACGGCCCGCGCCCTCCCCCCGTGCCCGCGCGCCGGACAACGCGCATGACCGAGGGCCATCTTCGTCGCGGAGGGCAGCCCGCCGTGTCTCGCATTGGCCCCTCAGAGGTACGCCGGGTGAACAAGGGGTCCCGCGATGAGATTGCGGCAAAAACTCAAGGACGCATCCAGCTTCCATCTGGCTGCGTCCCTTGCGGCTCTAAGCTTTTTCTGGTGGAGCCGAGGGGAGTCGAACCCCTGACCTCTTGAATGCCATTCCGAAACGAGCG
>JAJZYS010000252.1 GCA_021797925.1 Bacillota bacterium | reverse complement strand
CAGCCCGGCAGCGCTCCCACGGTCTGCGTGGTCACGTCCGTGCCCTCGCGGCCGTCGGAGGTCTGGGCTGCGTTGGCCAGGAGGGAGAGGGCGAAGGACTGGTACGCCCACGAGGGGCCGCGCACGCAGTCCACCTCGGCGATCCCGGTGGCGGTGGCGCTGTTCACGCTGTCGCGGGTGTCAAGCTGCAGGGGCGTGACGCCCTGAAGGCCCGGGACGCTCAGGAGCGCCAGATCCCAGCGGCGCGAATACGCGACGATGGAGGCCACGGCGATCGCCGTGCGCGACCCGGCCACATGGACGGCGATCGTCCGCATCGAGGTGGAGGCCGGCCCGATGACGTGGGCCGCGGTGGCCACGAGCACCCGCCCGGGATCGGTGGAGGTGGGGGCGGGGACCACGAATCCGGTCCCCTCGGTGCGCAGGACCGACAGCGAACCGGTGGGCGTGTAGAGGCTGTCGACCCCCACCACTCCCGCGGGCTGCCCGCTCACCAGGGCGGTGGCGGCGGTGAGCACCGGGTGGGGCCGCGGGCGCGGGGCCGAGCCGCGGCCGCCGCTGCCGGACAGATGCGCGGTGACGAGGGAGAGGCCGATGCCCATGGCGAGGACATACAGCGCGACGAAGCTCATGACGCGGTGGTACACGGTCGCCCGCACTCCTTCACGTGGGACTTTTTCGACGGGCGTCGACGAGAGGGCCGCTCCTGGCGAGCGGCGCCGCAGTCCCGGAACCGGGGCTTGTACCACCATAGTTCGACATGCATCGACGAAGTCCTTGTGATATAGTCGTATGATGGTGCAATCTGTCGACGGAGCCGGGGCGCGAGGGGCAGGTGATCCCGACCCCGTGTCGAAGCGACCCGCGCAGCAGATGGGCGGGGAGGGCCGGGCGTGGCGGACGTGATCGTGGTGGGCGGCGGCCCGGCCGGGTCGATGGCGGCGTGGGTCGGCGCCCGGGCAGGGCTCGACGTGCTGCTCCTGGAACGCGGGGATCCCGAGCGGGACAAGCTGTGCTCGGGGGTCATCGCGCCCCACACCGAGGCCTTGCTGCGGGAGCTGCCGGTGGACCTGGACGCGTGCACCCTGGGGATCGTGCAGGCGACGGAGATACGCTCGCGGCTCGGGACGGTGCTTCACCGGCACCGGCCCTTCAGGATGGTGGCGCGCTCGAGGTTCGACCTCGCGCTGCGCCGGGCGGCGGAGGCGGCGGGTGCGCGCGTGCTCCACGGGCAGCGGGTCGTCGCGGTGACGGCGCACGGGGTGCAGACGATGACGGGTGAGCGCCACGGGGCCCCGGTGGTCATCGGGGCCGAGGGGGCGGGAGGCCCGTGCGCCCGGTACGTGGGCGGGCCGCACGTGCCCTGCTACGTGGCGATGGAGGCCCGGGTGGAGACGGAGCGGCCCGCGGTGACGGTCCTGGACTGGCGGGCGCCCGGCGGGTACGCGTGGCTGTTCAGGAAGGCCCGGTCGGTGGGCGTGGGGGTCATGGTCCCCCCCGAGGGCGCCGACGTGCGGTCCGTCCTGGGACGCTGGTCCAGGGAGATCGGGATCGACGCCGCCTCTGCCCGCGGGCACCTCATCCCCCGCGCGCTGCGCCGGCGCCTGGTGCGCGACGGGGTGATGCTGACCGGCGACGCGGCGGGGGCGGTGGATCCCCTCCTGGGCGAGGGCATCCCGTGGGCGCTCAGGACGGGCCGGCTCGCGGGCGAGATGGCAAACGCCCACATCCGCGACGGCGTGCCGCTCGCGCTCTACGAGCAGCGGCTGCGCCGGGAGGTGCGAAGGGGCCTCAGGTTCGCGCGCGTGACGGCGTGGATGCGCCTGAGCCACCTGGATCCGGTGCTGGAACTGATGGCCCTGGGCTGGCGCCTGCCGGGGCTCAGGCGCTGGATGTGGGACCGGATGCTGGGGTGATCCCGCCGACGCACGCAAGAGGCGCCGGCGAGCGAAGCGGCATGTGACGGCGGCGAGGGGAGGTTGGCCTCGCTGCCGGCGGACCGGCGCGCCCGGGCCGTTCCCTGACGGCGCGGTCGCGGCGCCTTCTCTCGCAAGCCGACCGGTTCCGGGCGGCGCCCCAGGCGGCTTGCGGTCGCGGCGGGGTTCCCGCACGCAGAGAGTGCGGGAACCGCGGCCGGGGAGACTAGCGCCGGAGGGGGGCGTTCCATGGGCACAGCGCCGAGAAGCGCCATTGTCCTGGCGGGGCTGTGGGTGACGGGCTGGGCGGCGCCGGCGGCCGCTTCGATCTTTTCCGGCTCCTGGCCGGTGGCGGCGGTGGCCCGGCGCGTCGGGCCGTCGGTGGTGGGGGTCATCAACGAGAGCCGCGTGGACGGGCTGCTCCGCGCCCGGGGATCGGGATCGGGGGTGGTCTACTCGGCGGACGGCGTGATCGTGACCAACGAGCACGTGGTGCGCGGCGCCAGCGCGCTCAGGGTGCTCCTGCCCGGCGGCCGCGGCCTCCCGGCGCGGCTCCTGGGGTCGGACCCCTACACGGACCTGGCGGTGCTGAAGGTCAGGGCCCGCCACCTCGTGCCGGCCACCTTCGCCTCGGGCCGGCTCGAGGTGGGGGAGCTGGCGGTGGCGATCGGCAACCCCATGGGGGTCGGCTTCGCGGGCACGGTGACCGTGGGGGTCATCTCGGGCCTGGACCGCCAGCTGGGGCTGGGATACGCGCCGTGGGCGCTGCGGCTCATCCAGACCGACGCGGCGATCAACCCCGGCAACTCCGGCGGGGCCCTGGCCAATGCCAGCGGCGAGGTGGTGGGCATCCCCTCGGTGAAGATCGTCACCCCCGGGTTTGAGGGCATGGGCTTCGCCATCCCGGCGGAGACGGTGCGGCAGGTGGCCGACGCCATCGTGCTCCACGGCGAGGTGATCCGGCCGTGGCTGGGCGTGGGGGTCGTGGAGGTCCTGCCGCCGGACCCCGACGGGTCCCCCCGACTCCTGGTGCGTTCCGTGGTGCTGGGCTCGCCGGCGGCGCGAAGCGGCGTGAGGCCGGGTGACGTGATCGTCCGCCTGGCAGGCGCCGTCATCCACGGGCGCTCGGACCTCATCCGCGCGCTGATGCGCCTGAGGGTGGGCCAGCGGGTGCGCCTGGAAGTGAGGCGCTCTTGCGCGAGCGTGCCGGTGGAGGTGACCCTGGGGCGGCTGGCCCCGGAGCGCGCGGCCTAAAAAAGTGTAATCGACAAGGGTA
>JAJZYS010000251.1 GCA_021797925.1 Bacillota bacterium | reverse complement strand
GCACGGCGTCACGACCATGTCCACGGGCTTTCTCGTGGGCGAGCACCAGCCGGTCATGGGGCGGGGACCGCCCGGCGGCTGACCGAGGACGCGACCGGCACGACCCCGCGACCATGGGGTTGGACCCGCCGGTGCTCGCGGCGACCTCACCCGACCCCGCCGCGGCAGGGGTGGAGGCGCGCGCGAGCCGCAAGTTCCGGCCGTCGGGTGCGGGGCGTCGTCGAGAGTCTCGCGTACGCGTCGTGCTTAGGTGCGGGGAGCCCCATGCCTTCTGGGGCGAGGGGGCGGCGACGTGGTGGAGTCGTCGGGGCCGGGCGCCGGCGTCCCCGAGCGTCTCGCGGCGCCGGTGCGCCAAAAGGCGAGCTGACCGTGCCCGTCCGCCCCATGATCGGAGGAGGGATCGCCGTGGCGACGATTTCCGAGGGCAACCGCCAGGCGGGGGAGCGGATGCGTGCCCACCACAGGGCGATGCTGGATGCGGTGCGCGCGCGGGTCGGCGCGCTGTCGGCCGACGGGTCGACGTGGACGGCGGCGAGGGACGCGCTCGTCGCGCACGTGGAGGCCGAGGTGCTGCCCCACGCCCGGGCGGAGGAAGCGACCGTGTACGAGCGGGCGCGCGACTACCCGCACCTTCGCGGGCTGGTGGACGCCATGGTGCGCGAACACGGAGCCATCGCGAGCCTGACGGGGGCCTTGGCCGCTGCGCGCTCGCCTGCGGATGCGCTCCGGATCGCGGGCGGGATCGAGCAGGTGTTCGCGGTGCACGCCGGGATCGAGAACGACGTGATGCTGCCGGCGCTCGAGGCCGACCCGGCGGTGGACCTCGGCGCGGTCCTGGAGGACATGCACGCGGTGGCGGACGGCGACGTGGACCTCGACGTGGGGGCGATCCCCCACGCCCAGCGCCACCGGATCATCCTCGGACTCGTGGAGCGCCTTCGGCCGGGGCAGGCCCTCGTCATCACCGTGGACCACGACCCGCTCCCCCTGCGCCGCCAGATCGAGGCGATCCATGGCGACGGGCTGCGGTGGACCTACCGGGCTCGGGGCCCGCGGCTCTGGCGGATCGCCATCCGGCGCCCGGCGTCGCGATCATAGGGCCGCCCCGGCCTCGGGGCGCGCGAGTGGGGGGGGCGTCGATGGGCGTCAGGGTGGAGCCGTGGGCACTTCGCTACTTCGGCGTGGCGTTTGCGAGCTATCTTGCGGCCTTGGCCGCCATGGCCGCGGGCCTCACGTACCCCTCGGCGGGCCTTCTCGCCCCGACCACGCTCGCCGCGGTGCACCTTGTGACCGTGGGCTGGCTCACCCTGCTCATGCTGGGCGCCCTGCACCAGTTCGTCCCGGTGATCACAGGCCGCCGGCTCGCGAGCGATCGCTCGCCGGCGGCGACGCTCCTCCTCGTCGCCGGCGGCCTCATCCTCATGGTGGCGGGATTTTTGGCCCTGCCGGGTGGACCGTGGCCTGCGCTCCCGGCGGGCGGGGAGCTCCTCCTTCCCCTCGGCGGGTCGGCGGTGGTCGCCGGCGCCGCCGTGGCGCTGGCGAACCTGGGGCGCACGCTTGGGCGCGCCCGCCCGCTCTCGCTGCCGGCGCGGTACGTCGCCTCGGCACTGGGTTTTCTGGCCCTGACCGTGCTGCTGGGACTCACGTTCGCCCTGGCCATGACCTGGCCGGGGCTCCTGCCTGCCGGGATGGCCGGGCCGCTGCTCGGGGCGGGGCTTCCCCTGCATCTTCTCGCCGGCGTCGGCGGATGGTTCACGCTGACGGCCATGGGCGTCGCGCTCAAGCTGCTGGCGATGTTCACGCTGGCGCCCGAGGACCGCGGGAAGACCGGCCAGGGGATCTGGGCCGTGACCGCGGGCGGCATGGCCCTGGCCTGGCTGGCGGGCCTCGCCGGCGTGTTCGCCCCCGGGAGCCCGGCGGGTGTGCTCGCCCGGGCGGGATGGGGTCTCACCGGAACCGGGGTCGCACTCTACCTCGTGGACATCCGGCGACTTTTTGGCCAGCGGCGTCGGCGAGGACTGGAGGTCAACGCCCGGTTCGGAGCCTGGGCGCTCGGGTGTCTGGGGCTGACGCTGCTGGCGTGCGCCTGGGCGCTCCTGCGGGGGCGCGAGCCGGGAAGCTGGGCGCTCGCGGTCTTCCTGGCGCTGTTCGGCTGGCTTTCGGGTCTGGGGCTGAGCCAGCTCTACAAGATCGTTCCCTTTCTCACCTGGATCGAGCGCTACGGCAAGCGCATGGGGCGCGAGCGGGTGCCAAGGGTGCAGGACCTCGTGCAGGAGAGACGGGCTCGGCCCTGGTTCCAGGGGTACTTCGGCGCCGTCGCGCTCGCCGCCGCCGCCTTGGCGATCCCGAGCCCGGCGCTCTTCCGGGCGGCGGCGGCGCTGATGCTGCTCGCCGCGGCCGGCGTGGGGCGGGAGCTGCTCGCGAGCCGACGGTGCCCGCGGGCGTCGCCGGGCCACGGTGCTCGGGACGGACCCGCGGGGGCGAGGGACGCCGTTGCCGGCCCGAGAGGATCGTGACCGTGGTCACGGCGCGCTGTTGCCGGCCGGTCCAGGCTGGGAGCACAGCTGGAGGCTTCGGGGTGAATCGGGAGGAGGCTTAGAAACTATGGCGACCGAGGAGATGGTGACGCTCGACGTCCGGGAGGACCTGCGCAACGGGCGCGAACCCCTGCGCAGGATCCTCGCTGCCGTGGACGCGCTGGCGCCGGGACAGGGGCTCAGGCTGCTGACGACCTTCGAGCCGCTGCCCCTGTACCGGCTGCTCGGCGGCAGGGGACTGGGACACGAGGCGCGCCGGCTGGGAGTGGCCGACTGGGAGGTTCGCTTTTTCCCCGACGCGCCGGCCGAGGCCACGGCGCCCGTGGCGCAGGGCGATCCTGCGTCGGGCTGGCCGGCGCCGGCGATGCACCTTGACAACCGGGGGCTTGAGCCACCGGAACCGATGATGCGCATCCTCGAGGCGCTCGAGACGCTCGCCCCCGGCGAGGTGCTCGCGGCCGTCAACGAGCGCGAGCCGGTGTTCCTGTTCCCGGAGCTTGCTGCTCGGGGACACGCCGTCACGGTGGAGCGCCGTGACGACGGCGTGCACCTGACGATCCGCCGTGGAGCGGATCCGGCGTGACCGTCGAGGACGTGCGGGGAGCCCTCCGGGATGTGGAGGATCCCGAACTGGGGTACAACATCGTGGACCTGGGCCTCGTCTACGGCGTCGCC
>JAJZYS010000250.1:679-3214 GCA_021797925.1 Bacillota bacterium | reverse complement strand
CACGAGGAGCCGGTCGACGAGGTGACCGAGGAGCGGATGGCGAAGGTCAGGGATTGGGTCAACGAGCTCAACCTGCCGGATCTGGGAGGGGGCGGGGCCTCCTCCTCGTAGGGGGCTCGTGCCGGGGCGGGGTGAGCGGGGCCGGCTCCGCCGCATCCGCACGCGGCGGCGAGCCTTCGGGGGATGCCTCCCGTCAGATGGCGGCCCAGAAGGAGGGATCCTCGAACCCGGCCCGCCACGCCGCGATCCCGGCCAGCCCCAGGCGCTGCACGGCGGCGATCTTGTAGAGGAGGCTCTGGGCATCGTCGAACCAGAGCTGGGCCGGGACGCCGCCGGGGTCGCCGCTCAGCTCCGGCGTCTCCGCCGAGAAGTCGTAGCCGTAGGCGAGGCCGGGCCAGGCAAGTGCCGCGGCCACGGCAGAGGCGTAGCCGGAGGCCGTCACCCGGTCCCCGGTCCAGGTGCGCGCGTAGAGGGGGATGCCGAGGACCACCTTGGAGTGCGGCACGCCGGGGAGCGTTCCGGCCAGCTCCGCCGCCTGCCAGTCGACCCCCGCGATCGGGCCGGGATCCCCGGCCGCGACGTGCTCGTCGTAGGTCATCACCACCAGGCGGTCGGCGGCGGCGGCGAGCGCCGGGTAGTCGTAGGCGGCCGATGCCGCATCGACGGCTCCGGGCGCATGCGGCACCACGTCGATGGACAACCCCGCGCCAGCGGCATGGAGGGCCGAGGCGAGCTGGCCCGCGAAGGCCGTGTAGGCGCTCCTGTCGGCGCCCGGGATGCCCTCGAAGTCGAGGTTCACGCCTCCCAGCCGGAGCCGCTGCACCTGGGCCACCAGGGCGGCGATCAGCTCCGCCTCGGCGGCGGGATCGTGCAGGAGCTGGTCGGTGCCGGCCGAGCCCGCGGCGCCGTTGGCCAGCAGTGGCCAGGCCGAGCGGTGGGCCGCCGCCGCGGCGGCCAGGCCGGTGGCGTCGGGGGAGCCGGTGAGGCTGCCGTCCGGCTGCACCTCCCAGCCGGTGGGGCTGACGACCGCCACGGCGCCGGCGTGGGCGGTGACCGAGGCCCCGGAGGCGGCGGTGCCGACGCTCCACAGGGTGACGGCGAGGCCCGGAGGGGCGGGCGGGGGAGGCGGCACGGTGGCCCGGCGAAGCTCTCCCGGGCGCAGGCTCCCGAGCGGCAGGCTCAGCGGTCCGTCGAGGACCGAGCCGAACTGTGCCGGCAGGCCCGCCGGAATGGAGAGGGTGGCGGGCGGCGAGCTCCAGGTGAGGCTGACATGGGTGGGGTCCAGCCAGGTGAGGCTCGCCCCGGGGAGCACCGCCCGCAGCCGGGCCTGGTCCGGCCCGTACTCGAAGACCGCCTGGCAGACCAGCGCGCCGGAGGGCGAGAGCCAGGCCGCGGCGCTGACCTGGGTCCGGTCCACCACCTGGAAGGTGAAGCTCTGCGCCGGCTGACCCTGGATCGCGACCACCAGGCTGTGGGCGCTGGCGAAGGCCAGGGGCGCGACGCGGGCCGTGACCTCGCCCGATCCCGCGGAGACGGGGAGGCTGTGCCGGTCCAGGGTGACGTCCACCGCCGCCGGGGTGATCCCCTCGGCCTGGATCGCCAGGTTCAGCGTGGGCGGGACCGTCGCATCGCCGTCGTAGAGCTGCGCTCCCCCGACGGTGACGATCACCACGGCATCGGGGGCCACGCCCGGAGCGGCGGGGGGCGACGAGGCGCACCCGGCGAGCAGGCCGAGGAGGAGGAGCGGGAGCGCGCGCCGCGGCATGGGGCCTGAGTGTGCCAGCCGGCGGGCTGCGGTGCCAGAGTGGAGGCGTGGACGTGGAGATCCGGCCGCTGCGCGCGGCAGAGGTGGCCGGCGTGTCGGCCCGCGTCCGCCACCCGGTCGTGGTCAGCGACCGGCTGGCCCGCCAGCAGAGTGGGCGGTGCTGGTACGCGATCGCCTGGGAGGGGGAGCACCCGGTCGGCCAGGCGCTCCTGCGCTGGCGCCGGCCGGCACCCCTCGCCTTCTCCGCGATGCTCGACACGGCGTGGGAACGTCGCTCCTCGCGGCGGCGGCGCGGACGGCCGCCGAGCACGGCCATCACGGGATGACCCTTGCCGTGAGCGTCGAGAACCTCGGCGCGAGACGGCTCTCTGCGCGGCTCGGGCATGCCTCCGCCAGCACCCCGCCGCGGCACCAACTCTCGACCGACAGGGGGCCGGACGGCGCCCCGCGCAGCCACCGGGAGACCGTCCTGGACCTGGGCCTCTGGCTCGACGGGAAGGCGGCGCAGGCGCTGGAGGAGCTGCCCCCGGGCGTTCCGTGACGGTGATCCTCCCGGGGGGCTCGCACGGCCTGCCGGGAGCGCGGCCGCCGGGGGGGCCGGGTGACCGCAGTGCTCAGGGCTCGCCGTTCACGCCGGTTCGCAGCGCACCGGAAAGTTGACCGACCGGGCGATGAAGCACAGCTCGTGGGCACGCTGGTGCAGGCGCGCGGCCTCCGCGGCCCGGCCCGGATCCTCCAGGGTGACCCGGGGATGCAGCGTCGCGTCCTGG
>JAJZYS010000250.1:0-669 GCA_021797925.1 Bacillota bacterium | reverse complement strand
TCGCCGGACCCGTCCTGGTGCTCCACCATCGTCCCCTCCGGGCTGTCGGCGTAGGCGACGACCGTGATGCCGGCCTCGGCGCTGAGGTGGAGAAACCACAGCATGTGGCACTGGGCGAGCGCCGCGACCAGGAGCTCCTCGGCGGACCAGCGCGCGGCGTCGCCGCGGAAGAGGGGTTCGGAGGAGGCGAGGATCGCCGGCTTGCCCTCGCCACTCACCTCGGTGTCGCGGGAGTAGGCGCGGTAGGTCCGGGTTCCCTCGCCGCGATTTCCCGTCCACGTCACGGTGGCGCGGTAGTGGTGGGTGCGCCGGACCGCGCTTCCGGCCGCGGCCGGAAGAAGCGGCGACGGGACGGTGTCCGCCGTGCCCGCGACGCCGCCCCTGGCCCCGGCCTCGCGAGCCTCGGGACAGGAGCCACCTCCACCTCCGTCGCCGCTCGCCGTCATGGGCGGCTCAGCTCAGGCGCACGAAGTCGACATTGGCCCGGTATTCCTCCAGGCTGCGCGCATCCATGTACGACATCGAGCTGCGCAGACCGGCCAGGTAGCGGGCGATGACCCCGTCGACGCGGCCCTTGTAGGGCACCAGCGTCTCGGCGCCCTCGACGTACTCGGGATCGTCGCGGCCGGCCTGCTGCTGCACCGAGAAGGAGGCGGCCCCGCGCATGAT
>JAJZYS010000249.1 GCA_021797925.1 Bacillota bacterium | reverse complement strand
CCGCGGTGCCCGCCAGGGTCGTCAGCCGGAACAGCGGCGCCGGCGCCTGCCGGGCAGGCTTCGCGGCGGCGCGGGTCGTCGCCGATGACGCCCGGGTCAACGGGCGGGCGACCGAGTGCGACCCCATGATGAGGACGGCGGCCACCCCCGCCAGCACGCCCAGGATCGCACCGGCGTAGGCCAGCGCTCGGGAGCGGGGGCGGGGAGGCGTTCGCTTGGAGGGCATCACCGGATCCTCCCTTCTCCTGCGGATCTACTGCGGCTTGGCGCCGTAACCCGCTTCCTCGACCGCCCGGATCAGGGGCTCGATCGGCGTGCCCGCCTCGAGCTTCACCGTGGCCGCCTTGCGCACGTACTTCACGTCGACGGCGAGCACCCCGGGCACCGCCGCCAGCGCGCCTTCCACCTTGCGCGCGCAGTCCAGGCAGTGCATACCGGTGATGGCGAGTTTCTGTTCCACGAGAATCACCTCCATCCGATTCTTGGGAACCTGCGGCATCGGATCCTCGCGCCGGGTGGATGGGCTCCCGGGACGCCCTCCGGGCGCGCGGCGGCGACGAGTGACGACAAGGCCCGCCACGGCCACCGAGAGTGCCCCGCCCGTCCCCAGCGCCCAGAGGGCGAGGGCTCCCGCCCCCGCGACAATCAGAGGCAGCGCGCAGCAGACGAGAGGCGCCACCACGATCCACGCGGCACGGGTCCCCACGGGTTCACGGTCTCGGTTCACGGTTCACCCTCGCCCGTCAGCAATAGAGGCACCTCGTCCCCGATCTCCTCGCGCGTCAGGGTGGCGCAGGTGTACAGCTCCGTCGCGTGGCTGCGCACCATGCCCTCCGCCAGCTCCAGGATCTGAAGCGCCCTGGGGTCGGCCAGCCGGTAGTACACGAACCTGCCCTCGGGCCTGGCCGTCACGAACCCGCACCACTTGAGGCAGTTGACCCCGGCCGACACCTGGCTCTGGGGGATGCCCGTCTCCTCCACCAGCTGGCCCACGTTGCGCTCCCCTTCGCGCAGGGCTCTGAGGATCCGAAGCCGCTGCCCGTTGCCAAGACCCCGGAAGAACCTGACCTGCGCGTCGATGAGCACCTGCTCCGCCTCGGCGATCTGCTCGGCCTGCGCTCTCGCCACGTCCATCACCTCCTGCGCCTCGCCGAGGGCCCCGCTCCCAGGATATCCGGGCATCGGGCCCCCGCGTGTCCGTGCCTCGCTCCCGCCGCCACCGCGCACGGGTGCACCCCCCTCGGGGGGCTGTCGCGGCCCGGGGATCACCCCGCGCAGCACGACAGCTTGGTCACGTCCCGGGTGAAGCTCATGGCCGCCAGCTTGAGCCCCTCGCCGAACGTGAGGTAGGGGTGCAGGGTGTCGCGGATGTCCTGCAGGGTGAGCTCGAACCGCACCGCCAGGGTCGCCTCGATGATCATCTCGCCGGCGTCGGGGGCGAGGATGTGCACCCCCAGGATGCGCTCGGTGCCCTCCTCCGCCACGATCTTGACAAAGCCCCGGGTGTCGCGGTTGGCCAGGGCCCTGGGCACATACGCGAGCGGAAGGCTGCGCTCCATGACGGTGTGGCCCGCCGCCCACGCCTGCTCGGCGGTCAGGCCCACCGACGCCACCGCGGGGTCGGTGAAGGTGACCCGGGGCACCGCCGTGAGATCCTCCGCCGCGGGCTCCTTGCCGAGCGCGTTGCGGGCCGCGAGGGTCCCCTGGTACGCGGCGACGTACACGAACATGGACTTGCCGGTGACGTCGCCGGCGGCGTACACGCCCGCAGCCGCGGTCTCGAGGAACTCGTCGACTTCGATGGCGCCGGTGCGCGTCAGCTTGATCCCGAGCTTTTCAAGCCCCATCCCGTCGGTGTGGGGCCGCCTGCCCGTCGCGACGAGCAGCCTGTCCCCGTGGACGGTGCGGGTCCGGCCGGCCTCCTCGACGTCGACCTCGTACCCCTCGGCGCCCCGCCGGACCCTGAGGACCTGAACCCCCGCGTGGGACTCGACGCCCTCCTCCAGGAGGTAGCGCGCGAGTTCCGGCCCGACGCTCTCGTCCTCGGCGGGGGCGATCCGGCCGAGCGCCTCGAGCACGGTGACCCGGCTGCCCAGGCGCGCGTACATCTGGGCCAGTTCCAGCCCCACCGCGCTGCCGCCGATCACGAGGAGGTGGCGCGGAAGTTCGCTGGCGGAGAGCGCCTCGGTGCTGGTCCAGTACCCGGCCGCCTCCAGCCCTTCGATCGGCGGCGCCCAGGGCCGCGCGCCGGTGGCGATGACCACCCGCGAGGATCCCACGGGCCTGCCGTCCACCTGGACCCGCTCGGCGGAGTCGATCCGGGCGTGACCCCGCAGCAGGGTGATGGCCGGATACGCCTCGAGGACGTCCAGGTACTTGGCCTTGCGCAGCTCTTCGACCAGGGCGTCCTTCTGGCCGATGACCTTGGAGAAGTCCACCGGATCGGCCTTGGCCCGGATGCCCTCGAAGCGGGAACTCAGCGCCGTGTGCCGCGTCTGTGCCGCGGCGAGCAGCGTCTTGGAGGGAACGCACCCCACGTTGACGCACGTCCCCCCGATGAGGCCCGCCTCGACCAGCGCCACCTTCGCGCCCTGCTCGGCCGCGTCGATCGCCGCCGCGAAGCCGGCTGAACCGCCTCCCACCACCACCAGATCGTATATCTGCACGCCTTCACCCCTTCTCGTTCCATGGTCCCCCATCTCCGCCTCCGCCCAGTCGGCGCCCCGCCTCACGACGTCCGCCGCGCCCGAGGAGCCGTCGTCCCCGACCGTCGCGGCTCACGACGCGTCCGCCTCCCCCGCCGCCTCGGCCGGGGGCTCGCCGGGGCCCGCCGCGGCGGCGCAAAGGTGCACCGACGTGAAGAGGGAGACCGCGAACGGCACCGCATAGGTGAAGAGCACCCGGGCGGCGACGCTCACCGTGAGGTCGCCGGCGAGCAGCACCTGCCCCTGGTTGACGGCCGTCAGCAGGGTCCCGACCACGGCGCTGACTCGAACCCCATCGTGCACGAACGACCGATGCCCCGCCGCACAGATGACGCAGACGCGCTCTGCGCCCGAGTGCCCCGGCAACAGGAACCGAGCGGAGAGCCCGCGACCGCAGCGCGGGCACAGATGCACCTTCTCGCCCATGCCGCACCTCTGCACACCCGTCGAGGGCCCGAAGCCCGGGCCCTCGGCCACGCGTTCTCAGCCTGACTTCTTCTCACCCTTGGGCGC
>JAJZYS010000248.1 GCA_021797925.1 Bacillota bacterium | reverse complement strand
CAGCGAGACCGGTGGGTTCATGGCCGACCAGCAATAGCGCAGCCGCTCGAGCGGCAGTCCCTGCACCCGTCTTTCGTGAATGATGGAGAACAGTTTGTTCTGATGCTCCGGGCGGCAGCGGGAAATCTCGTCCAAGAGCACCGATTCGGCGTCCCACAGGTCCGCGGGCGTGCGCAGGTACTCGAGGCCGTCCCGTCGGGCATTGGGAACCGGGTAACCCAGGAGATCGTCGAAGCTGATCAGGCTGGCGTTGTAGTGGCGGTGAGACAGCGACAGGGCCTGGGCGAGACGGTTCAGAAGCTCGGATTTTGCGGTGCCGTGGGCGCCGATGAGCAACAGGGGATGCTGATCGGCGAGCGCCGCCAGAATCAGCGGATCGAGGTGATCCAGTCCGAAGATATGGAGTTCGCGCAACAGCGGGCGTCGCCGCGCGGGTGTGGGTGCGGTCATGTTCAGTCTCCTTCCCCTGGCCAACGGGACGCTGGCCGGCGCTCAGGGGGAGAAGACACCGCCAACGCTTTAGCTGCATTTGTGAATCGCCCGCAAGTTGTCGCTTAAATCGGCGATCGCCCGCTGAATCGCGGGCATAAAAAAACCTGCTCGGCTTTCGCCAAAGCAGGAGATCCTCCCGCTTTAGCTGCATTTGTTACGCGCCCGCAAGCTGAGATCAAATCGGCGCGATTTCATTATATGGACCCGTCGGCCAAAGTCAAGGAAATGTCCGGGTTCAATACATTTGAGACACCGAGGCGACGGGGACCTCGTATCCAGCGTCACCAAGATACTCGGCGGAGGTTCCGTGTTTCAACGCCTGATGCGGTCGCAGGAGGTTGTGGACCTGCTCCCACCAACAGACTAGGGTGCGCAGTTCCCGGATCGTCGTCGGCAGCGGGTCACCGGCGTAGAACTCGTAGCGCCAGATGCCGTTGGCCCGCTCCACCCCCGCCGTTGCGCTGCGGGCGCTTGGGGGGCAGCACATAGAGCGCGATCCCCGCCGCCTGGCAGGCCTCCTCGAAGGCGCCCTTGAACTCCGATCCGCCGTCGATCTGGATCGCGCGCACGGGAAACGGGCAGCGCGCCTGAAGCTGGACAAGGTTGTCAACCCAATTCTGAAATGTTCCCTTTGGGGTCTCGGGTGGGAGATGGCGGTGAAGGGTCACCGCGCGTCGCCAGGGGTGATCCGGGGCGGGCTTGTGGGCAGGGCGGTTGAGCTGTAGGGCCCTGGCCCGATCGACGGAGGCGTGGATGCTTTTCTCGTCGTCCAGGGGAATGGGTGGCTCGCCTTCGGCGAGGATGCGATGAGACAAGGCTTGGCCTTTGTAGAGCAAGGTCACCGTGCCGTCGAACGCCTCGCACAGCGTGACCTGGGCGCCTCGCAGACGATAGCCCTTGCCCTGTCCCGTGAGCTGATACTCCCGGTTCTTGTACTGCACGGTGAGGTTCTTCGAGAGCTTGCGGTGGGCGTGCAGGCTGAAGATCAGGTCGAGCGCCTGGGCGTCATGCAGCACGGGGCGATGGGCATCGGTGGGGTTCTGCGGGGCCGCGGCGAAGCGCTGGTTGTAGTCGCGCACAAAGTCCGGGAGGAAGGCATTGGCCGCATCGATGTTGGAGATGCCGGCCAGGCGCAGTTCCTTGACCAGGCGATCCTGGAGCGTCTGGTTGGCCCGTTCGACCCGGCCTTTGGCCTGCGGCGTATTGGCATGGATGGGTTCGATGTCGAGGGTTCTGAGGGCCCGGGTGAACGGGGTCAGCGCGCCCTCACGATCCGGGTGGTTCACCCGGAAGATGCTGTGCTTGTCGGAGTAGAGGGCCACAGGTCGCCCATGCTGGGCCAGATACCCACGCAGGGTCTCCATGTCGGCCTGGGTGGTCTCGGCGGGCGCGAAGCGCCGGACCAGCAGCGCACCGGTGGCATCGTCGATGAACACGATCAGGGTGCAGCGCGGGCCGCGGTCCTCGAACCAGTCATGGGGTGAGCCGTCGATCTGGACCCGCTCGCCCCGGCAAGGGCGACGGGGACGCCGTGGATGGATGCGTGCGGGCCCGGGCTTCCAGAGCCCCTCGGCGATCATCCACCGGCGCAAGGTCTCGACGGAGAGCTTGTGTGCGTGGTGGAAGGCCAGCTTCTCCCAGGCCGGCGTGGGGGCGAAGTCCGGATAGCGGGCGCGGACCAGCCCCAGCACCTCCTGGCGTACGGCATCGGACAGCGCATTGCCGGGCCGCCGCCCGAGGCGGCGCGAAACCAGCCCCGAGGGGCCCTCTACCCGAAACCGGGCCACCAGGCGCTTGATCTGCCGTACGCTCAGACCCAGCTGCCGGGCCGCCTCGCTCTGACGGAGCTGCCGGTTGACAACCTGCTGTATCACCCCCAGCCGGTCCACGGCCTTCTGTGTCATCGCAACGGTCTCCTTTGCCACGGCCCCTCCAGCAATCCAAAGGGGACATCTTAGAATTGGATAAAGGGGACATTACGGCTTTGGGCTAACAGGACTTATACGGCGTGTGACCAGGTTCAGACACATGTGAGACGTTGAGAGGATGAAGAAGGGGCCTCATTTCCGGGAGTTGTGATCCCCCCGAAAGGAGGCCCCGAGAGGAAGGTGTTTGGCCTTCAAGGCACCCTCCTACGGTCCGCCCGCCCGGCGGACGAGATCGTGGACGATCCTCACGTCCAGGATCGTCTCCGGCGGCGGGAGCGATTCGAGCGGCTGCGCCAGGCCTAGGGGCTGACGGCGTCCCAGGCCGCGGAGATCGTGGGGACGAGCCGGGCCACGTTGTCCCGCGGGCGGCGTCGCCTGGCTCAGGAGGGGGCGTCCGGGCTGGCGCCCCGTTCCCGCCGCCCCCGGCGCGTCCGACGACGGTCATGGGACATGCGTCTGTGCGCGGCGGTCCGGCGGATGCGGATGAGCTTCCCGGCGTGGGGCAAGGCGAAGCGGGGACCGTTGCTGCGGGCGCAGGGATACGCGGTTTCCGACAGCACGGTCGGGCGCATTCTGGACTGGCTGAAGGCGCGGGACCGCCTGCCCCGGCTGTCGGGACCAGGCCGCGGGCGCCGTCGGGGGCGGCCGTGGCGGCACCCCTGGGCGCGCCGTGCGCCTTAGGAGCTCAAGGGCCGGCACGCCGGGGACCTCGTGGAGGTGGATGTCCTGCACGGGTCTCTACTGCCGGGGGTGAGGGTGGACCACTTCACGGCCTGGGACGCGGCTTCCCGCTGGAGCGTGGGGCAGGTCTACAGCCGGGT
>JAJZYS010000247.1 GCA_021797925.1 Bacillota bacterium | reverse complement strand
CTCCACCTTGCGCAGCCGGCAGCAGCGACCGGGCTCGCGTTCCCAGAGCCGCTCGCCTTCCTCGGCCGCCTGGGCGGCGACGTCGAGCATGGAACGGTACGCCAGGGGCTCGATGCCGTAGCGCTCGCGGATCCGGTCCCGGGTGCGGTAGGTCTCGGGGAACATGAGGTCCGTGTCCAGGTAGAAGACCCGCATCCCCGGCGCGGTCCGGTGCATCATGTCGATGAGCGCCACGTCCTCGAGGCCGAAGCTCGAGGCGAGGGCGACGCGGGGGCCGAAGCGGGCGGCCGCCCAGACGATGGCGGCCTGGGGCGCCTGGTACTCCAGGGCCGCCCCCGCCCGGGTGATCTCCTCGGCGTCTGGGACGCAGGGCCGGGCCGTGGTCAGGGGAACCACCTCCTGCAAGGTCTCCCCCCAGCCTATTCTCCCCACCCCGGATCGGTGACGCGCTCGCCGGCCCGGTCACGGACCGCCCGCGGCGACGCGGGCGAGTTCAGCGACCGCGCTCCAGCGCCGCCACCACCGCATCTCCCACCTCCCGGGTGGTGGCGCTCCCGCCCAGGTCCCGGGTTCGCACGCCCGCCGCCAGCGTCGCCCGGACCGCCTGCCCCACCGCCTCCGCCAGCTGCGGCTTGCCCAGATGCTCCAGCATCAGCCGGGCGGACATGATCTGCCCGACGGGGTTGGCGATCCCCTGGCCGGCGATGTCGGGGGCCGAGCCGTGCACCGCCTCGAACATGCTGGGATGGCGGCGCTCGGGGTCGAGGTTGGCGGACGCGGCCACGCCGATGGACCCCTGGATCGCCGCGCCCAGGTCCGTGAGGATGTCCCCGAAGAGATTGGAGGCCACCACCACGTCGAACTGGTCCGGGCGGGTGACGAAGAAGGCGCACAGCGCGTCGATGTGCACGAGCTGGGCCGACAGCGAGGGATGACGCTCCGCCTCGGCCCGGAAGACCTCGTCCCAGAAGGGCATGGTGTGGTTGATCCCGTTGCTCTTGGTGGCTCCGGTGATGCGCCGGCGGGGCCAGCGCTCCGCCAGCTCCATGGCGTAGCGGATGATGCGCTCGGTGCCCATGCGGGTGAAGACCGTGTTCTGCACCACCACCTCGTAGGGTGTGCCCGTGTGCAGCCGGCCGCCGGAGTTGGAGTACTCGCCCTCGGTGTTCTCCCGGATCACCACGAACCGGATGGAGCCGCTCTCGCGGTCGCGCAGCGGCGAGGTCACCCCGGGCATGAGCTCCACCGGCCGCAGGTTGACGTACTGGTCAAAGCCACGGCGGATGGGCAGCAGAAGCCCCCACAGGGAGATGTGGTCGGGCACGGTGGGGTAGCCCACCGCGCCCAGGAAGATGGCCGCGAAGTCCGCGAGCGTCCTCAGCCCGTCCTCGGGCATCATGCGCCCGTGCTCCAGGTAGTAGGCGCAGCTCCAGGGGAAGGTCCGGAAGGCGAAGCGGAAACCGCCGTCGAGCCGGGCGGCCGCCTCGAGCACCCGCACGCCCTCGGCGGTCACCTCTTCGCCCACCCCGTCGCCGGGAATCACCGCCACATCGATCGTGTCCATGACCCGTGTCCTTTCCGCATCCGCATGATCATCCGCCCGCCGGGAACGCCAGCTCCCACAGGCGCCGGGCCACGTCGGGCGCGGCGGCGACCAGCCCCGACGCCGGCAGGGGGGATAGCTGCCCGCTGCCGTCGATGAGCTGCGCCCCCGCCTCGGTGACGAGCAGCGCCCCCGCCGCCACGTCCCACGGATGGGAGCGGTGAAGCACGACTCCCGCCGCCCTCCCGGCCGCCACCTGGCACAGCGACAGCGCCGCCGAGCCCATGATCCTGAGGATCGCCTGCTCGCTCCCCAGGTTTTGTGCCAGCGCGAGGGTCGTGCGCCGCCGCCCCGAGAGCTCCGTCATCACCAGCCGCCCCGCCATGGGCCCCCCCTTCACCCGGATGGGCCGATCGCCCAGGAAGGCCCCCCCGCCGAGCCGGGCGTGGAACACCTCGCCCCGGAACGGGTCCACGATCACCCCCACCTGGGGGACGCCGTCGGCCACAAGTCCCAGGCTGAAGGCCGACCAGGGCAGGTGGGCCGCGTAGTTGGAGGTTCCGTCCACGGGGTCCACGTACCAGGTGGGCCCGTCGGGCGGGCCGCTCTCCCCGGCCTCCTCGCCCACGCACCGATGGGTCGGAAAGCGCCGGGCCAGGCGCTTGCGCACCTCGGCCTCGATGGCCACGTCCACGTCGGTCGCCCAGTCCGTGGGCGACGCCTTGGTCCAGCGCGCACCCACGTCGTCCGCGCGCTGGACCATCACCGCCGCGGCGAACCGCGCGATCTCAAGCGCTTCGGCGACGGCCGCCTCGAGCTCGGCGGCCGTCACGGGCGCATCGGGGCACCAGGCCCCCGACCCTCACGCACCGCCGGTGGGAGCCTGCTCCCAGCCCTCCACCAGGTGGAGGTAGTCCCGATGGAACACGGGTTTCCAGGCGTGGACGGGACCGGCCATGGCGTTGAGGTAGTGGACGGTGGAACCGGGGGCGGCGGAGACCATGTGGTAGCCGCGGCGGACCACCACGAGCTCCCCGTCGCCGACGAGGTAGCCGTCCCGCTCGCCCCCCTCTTCCCACACCCCCATGAGCGCCTGGTGGCTGGCGGGTTGCACGTGGAAGAGGTAGGTCTCCTCCAGCAGGGTCTCCCGAGGCGGCAGGTTGCGGTCGTGGCGATGCGGGGGGAAGCTCGACCAGTGCCCGGGGGGCGTGATGACCTCCACCAGAAACAGCGACGCCACGGGATCCTGGACCCGGAGGATGTGGCGCACCGAGCGGGCGGTGTCGCCCCGCCCCCGCTCCTCCGTGACCACGTCGTCGGGCGCGATGCGCCGCGGCGCAAAACCGGGCCCGCCGGGCCCCCACGCGACGGCGACGCGGGAGCGCTCCCGGGAAAAGAGCGCCACGGGCCCGTCGGGAGGCAGGTAGGCGGTGTCGGGAAGTTCGGCGAAGAGATCCCCTCGCGGTCCCAGGGAGAATCTCGCCGGACCGCGTTCCACGGTCACCTGGCCCTCAAGGAGCACCACCCCGACTTCCATCCCCCGCACGGCCTCGTCGATCCGGGTCTCGCCGACGAACTCGCGCGTCTCAAAGCCTAGGTACGCGCTCCCTCCGGGCCCGATCTCAAGGCGCCCGGAGGCGCTCTTCCAGGATACGGCGCTCACGGGTCGTGCCTCCTCGCCTCGCGTCCCACCTCGATGCGCCCGGGATCCCAGGGGAAGG
>JAJZYS010000246.1 GCA_021797925.1 Bacillota bacterium | reverse complement strand
GTGGCGCGCTCGCGCAGCACCGCGTACTGCTCCGGGGTGAGGCGCGCGCGCCACTGGGCGTCGCTGAGCGACGCGCCCGCGGCCTCCGGGGCGGGGGCCGGCGGGGCTCCCTCCCGGCTCGTGTCATCGGCGCTCATGGCTCTCCTCCGCACTGGCGGGTCTCATGGGGGAAGCGTACGCCGGGCGTCCCGCCGCCGCGCCCGCCGCGGTCAGCGCGGGGTGGCCGGCTCCCGGCGCAGCCGGGCCAGGGTGACCAGCAGGCTGAGCAGGATCACGACGTGGACGGCGGTGCACCACTCGCAGAGAGACCGGAGCGTGACCTCCGCGTGGACGAGGTAGAAGACCGCGATCAACCCCAGCACGGCCCACCCGGTGTGCGCGGGGCGCAGCCATGGCGGCTCCGCCACCCTGCGCCGGCCCCGGCGCAGCGAGACGGCCGCGAGCGCGGCGCTGACCAGGAACCACAGCATCCCCGGGACGGTCACGGGGATCGGGGTGCCGGGAACCAGCGACGAGGAGCTGGTGAGGACCCGGCCGCAGTTCACGGGCCCGCCCTGGGTGCAGAACGGCACCACGCCCTCGTAGTGAAGGGTCGTGAGGTAGGCGGAGAGGCCCAGGCCGATGATCGCGAGCGCGATGAGCGTCCAGGCGCTCGGCGAGCGCGCCGGCTCCGCCCGGCGAGCGGCGGCACGGGGCCGCGGGGTCGCTGCGGGGTGGGCCGCCGCTCGCGCCGTCCGCGGCTCAGGTCGAGCCAAGCTGGCCCTCCAGGCTCGGGATCGGGGCCGCGGAGCACACCGACGAGGGCCGGTCCGCGGTGAGCCGGCACACCCCCGCGGTGAGCCAGTTGGCGTCGCCGATGATCGCCTTCGCCACCGGGCTCTGGGGGTTGTCCAGGGTCGCCGCGATGCGCTTCCAGGTCATCCCGTGGAGGAGCTGCGGTGACACGGCGCTCCCCAGCAGGATGTAATGGTTGTCGAGGTCCTGGAAGGGGATGCAGGCGCCCGACGGGCACGACGTGGACGGCGGGTCATAGGTGGTGACGAGCTCCTGCACCCGCGCCGTCGGCGTCTGCAGGGGATTGCCGGCGCGGTCCGTGGTCTCGAAGGCGGTGAAGGTCACGTACGGGCTGGTGTAGGTGGCGCCGTAGAAGGTGAACGTGGGGGTGTTCGGGTAGACGTCGGTGGAGCTGGAGGTGGTGACGCCGAGGTGCTCGAAGGCGCCGAAGCGGGACAGCGCCACCACCAGGGCCCAGCGCTCGGCGGCGCAGTAGGGGCAGGAGTCCGCGCCCACGAAGACCAGCTCGGGCTTGCTCGCCGAGAGGGGCGCGGGTGAGCCCGGCGCCGGCTGCAGCGGGTTGGCGATCCCCCCCGCGCCCACGCTGCTCGAGACGCCGGGGCTCACGCCGGTCACCGCCCGCAGGACGGAGGCGGGCGGCGGGCTGGTGGCGATCGAGGTGCCCGGGCCCCCGGCGAGGCCCACGACGATGATCACGGCGACGACCACCGCGACGAGCGCGAGCACGCCGGATCCCCACGCCCACGGCGACTGCCACCAGGGGGAGGCCACCCGGGCAGGCTGCGGCCGGTGGCGGGGCGGACGGGCGACGGCCGCCGCCGCGGGGAGGGAGGTGTCAGGGCCGGCCAGCTCCTGCCGGCGCCGCTTGGACAGACGGGCCACGGTGCGACCTCGTTGCGTGGTGACGTCCCGGGCACGGGGGGCTCCGGCCCACTGGGCCCCAGTGTCCGAGGCCGCCGGCCGCTCCGCCAGGGCCGAAGGTCGGCGAACGCGCGGGCCGCGGGCCCCGCCCGGAGCCGGGGCACCGCTCGCGGCCCCGACGCCACGGTGTGCGGCAACACCGCTGTGACACATGCCTGTCACTCGACGCTGACGGCCACGTCGTGCCGAGCCGGAGCCGTGCAGGATTGGCCTCGCTGCACCGACCGTGCCCGCCACGTGGGCGGCGCGCCACGAGGAAGCGGATGACCTGGAAGGCTGCATCCCGGGGGACGGGGACCGGCCTCATCGGCAAGCTGGCCCAGGCCAACATCGACGAGGTCGCGCCCGTCGACGACGAGATCATCGTGGTGCGTGACGAGGACCCCGGTTCGGCCGCTCTCCGCCAGCGTCTCGCCGAGAGCACCCTGCTGCGCGTCCGCGAGGTCACCGGGATCGAGGACCTCGGCGCCGTCGCCTCGCTGCGCCGGGCGCGGGCGGTGGTGCTGTGCCGGCGCGGACTCGCCATGGCCGGCCTGCACCGGGCCGTCGCCGCGACCCGCGAGCGCTGTCCCGAGGTCGCCGTGGTGGTCCTCGACGACCAGGGCGGCGAGGCTCGCCGTGAGGTTGCCCGCCACGCGGGCGCCGACGCTCTCACCAGCCTCGCCGAGGACTGGAGGGAGATCGGTGAGGCGGTCGTGGAGGCCGCGCAACGGCGCGCGCGGGCCCGAGCGGTGGGGGACGTCCTGGCGTCGCGGGCGCTTGCCGACGGCCCCGTCACCGCGCAGCCCGAGGGGCCGCTCGCCCTGCTCGCGGTCGGGGTGGAGAACCTCGCGACCGTCGCCTCCCGCCACGCGGCCGGCGACGTCGACGCCGTGCTCCTGGCCCTCGCCGCGCTGGTGCGCCCGCTGCTCCGCCCCAGCGACGTCATGGCGCGCACGCCGGACCACCGCCTCCTCATCACCCGCCCCGACGCCGACGAGCTGGCCATCGCCGCGCTGGCGGACCGGCTGCTCCGCGCCTGCCGCCAGCCCCTCGCCGTCGGCGCGGAGAGCGCACCGATCACCCTGGCGGTGGGGATCGCCATCCGGGGCCGCCGCGCGGAGGACGCTGCGGCCAGCTCCGCGTCGCTGCGGGAGAGCGCCCTGGCCGCCCTCGTCCACGCTCAGAGCCGGGGCCGTCCGGCCTACGAGCTCGCGGACCCCCGCCTGCAGGCGCGCGTGACCGCCCAGCGGCAGACGGAGATCGCGCTGCGCCACGCTCTCGACAACCACGAGTTCCGGGTCTTCTACCAGCCCGTGGTCGAGCTCGCGGACGGGGGCCTCAGCTCCCTCGAGGCACTGATGCGCTGGCAGCGTCCCCAGGTGGGCCTCTTCGATGCCGGGACGTTCGTGGGAGCCGCGCAGCGCAGCGGTCTCATGACCCGGATCGGGCAGACCATCCTGCACGAGGCGGCCGGCGAGGCCGCGCGCTGGGCGAGCCCCGGGGTCACCCCGCCGGCCCTCTCGGTCAACCTCTCGCCGCAGGAGTACTTCATGCCCACCCTGGTGCCGAG
>JAJZYS010000245.1 GCA_021797925.1 Bacillota bacterium | reverse complement strand
GATCCAGCACTTCCTCTCGCCGGTACTACCCAGATCGCGTCCAAAGGGTTAGCGGGAAGGCCCGCCTCTCCGCCGTCGAGGCACCCCTAGCGCCATATTGCGTTGGTCGCGGGCCCCCGAGGGCCCTGCATCAAAAAGTATACCACGGGCGCAACGCCGTGTAAACGCGGCGTCCGGCCGCTACCCTGCTCCCGGCGGCGGGCGGGCCGGCGATACGCGGGCTCGCCCGCCCGTCGCCTGGACGAGCCGCTCGGTGACCTGCCCGGCCAGGTCGGCCGGAACCCTGACGCGGGCCCGCACCCCGCCCGCGAACTCCACCTCCACCGCGATGGCCGCCTCGCGGACCCAGGCCTCTACCCGCGCCCAGTCGGGATAGCTGAGGTCCAGCTCCAGGCGCTCGGTCCGCACCAGCGGGACCAGCGTCGCGGCCTTGACCACCAGCGCCGCGGTGCCGGCGTACGCGCGCACCAGGCCCGGCGCGCCCAGGAGCACCCCGCCGAACACCCGGCTCACGACCAGCAGGACGTCCACGAGGTCGTGGCGGCGAAGCACCTCGAGGATGGGGCGCCCGGCGGTTCCCGACGGCTCCCCGTCGTCTGTGGCGTGCTCCAGGAGCGGTTCCCCATCGACCCGGATGGCCGCGGCGTGATGGCGGGCGCCGGGAACCCGGTCCCGGATGCGCTCCAGCTCGAGGGCCGCCTGCGAGCGGTCCTCGACGGGCACAAGCCGCCCGATGAACCGCGAGCGGCGGATCACCTGCTCGAACTCCACCGGCTGCGCCACGGTCTGCACGCCACTCCCTGGTTCAAAAAACTTGATGGAATCGATGACCCCGCCAAGCGTCCTCCCCTGACCAGGCTTTCGCTCCTTTCGGACTTGGACTTCCCCTTACGGGGAGAAGCGACGGGAGGACTGGGCCCGGGAGTCCCACCCGGACGGAGGCGGCGCCGGTCGGGGCTCGCGCCCTCCCCTGGATCGCCCGCCCGACGGCCAGTTCCTTCGGCTTTCGCCTCCGGCTGCGTCCGCTCGGGAGTCCTGCGCAAAACCTCCGCGATCTCGTGGATACGCCTGCGGGTGTTTCAGCAGGTCCCGCTAACTGCCGCCCTCGCCCACCGATACCGCTCGAGCTTCACCAACGCTCCCCGGGGAGACATCCGGCCTCGCCGGCCCACGGAGGGTGTCCGTTGCAGCGGACGAGCCGCTCCTGCGCCAGGGAAGCCCGCAAGCGCTTGGCGGTGCCGACGAGCCTCGGGCGCGTTCCTTCCGTCGGTGCGCGCCTTTGCCGTTCGGCCTCTTCCGCCGCCGCCACCAGTCGCTCCCGCAGTGCCGCGAGCCGCCGTCTGAGATCCGGGTCGAACCGCTCGGCGTGCCCCAGCGCTCGTCTCCCGATGACCTTGGCCGCCCCCTGGTGCACGCTGATCCCTTCCCGCCGGGCGTACTTCCAAAGGCCCATGCAGGAAGTGTACGCCGGGTTCACCGGGCGACGAAGGGGATCGTTCCGCCCGAATGCGCCCCCAGCACCACGAGGTCCGGGTGGCGCCGGGGTACGCCCCCGAGCGCCATGCGAGCCAGGGCCACGGTGGTCTCGAAGACGAATCCGAGGCCCACCGGCAGGATGTGGCCCCAGCCGCCCACGGCCTCGAGCCCCACCCCGTCGTGGGGATGCACGAACGCTATGAGGTCTCGCCCGGCCAACTGAGCCTACAGGGGTTCCAGTTGGGGATCGTCGAGCGTGCGCCCGAAGGCCCGGGTGCTGAGCGTGACCCCCACCACGTGGGGAGCCGTCCCCACAGCCGCTCGATCTCCGCCTGCGCGTCCGCGAGATCGGGAGGAAGCGCCCCCAGGGCGAGGATGCGCCCGGGGGCGCTCTGGGCGAAGTCTTCAAGCTCGTCGTTCACCGCCCGGGCCAGATCATCCCCGCCTCTCGGTCGAAGGGGCCGAGCCATGGATTGCCCACTCTCACCACCGACAGCTCGATCCCGAAGCGGTCCATGAACCTGAGCTCCGCGTCCCGGCTGCAGTCGACCTCGTCCATGATCCGGCCCGAACGCGCGCCGTCGGGGCGGCCCACATGGCGCTCGTCAAAGATCTCGAAGCGGTAGCCGCCCTCGGGCACCGCGCGCGGCAGGCCGTCGAGGCGGCTGAGCGCCTCGAGGTACGCGCGGGGATCGTGATGGGTGTGCAGGTCGATGAGCAAGGCTCCACCTCGTTCGGGGACGTGCCGCCAGGTCCGCCGCCACGCATCCCGGGCGCCATATCACCCCGCGGCGAGGACCAGGGCGATGACGTCGCCGGGACCGTGGACCCCGCGGATGAGGTGGCTCTCGATGTCCGCGCTGCTGCTGGGACCTGTGACCAGCGCGATGTTCGACGGCGGCCTGGGTCCGGAAAGGGGCAGGCGCTCCCACAGCAGGCTCATGCGGTCCACGATGTCCGGTTCCCGGCAGAGGATCACAAGGGTCGGAGGCAAGAGGCTCGTCGCCCGGGGGCACCCGGGGCCCGCCACCAGCGCCATGGTCCCCGTGCTCGCCACGCCGGCCGACGCCACCACCACGCCCGCCTGCGCCCGCCATGTCCCCTCGAGCTCCGCCGTCAGCCCCTCTTCTCCCCGGAGGACCTCGAGCCCTGCCGCGGCCAGCGCCGCCGCGAGATCGAGCCGGCGGACCTCCTCGTGGTCCCACAGCCTGACGCACCGGACGCCGCGGTCGCGCAGCGCCGCCGTCACCCGCGCTGGCGCGTCGGCGGCCCGGGCGAGCTCCCCCGTCCCGCCGACCTCGCGCCAGCGCTCGAGCATCGCGGCGCCGGGCTCGCCCCCGGCCACCCGTTCCACGGCCCGTCGGGGACCAGGTTCCTGGGCCTGGCGTGGCCGGCGCCCGCGGATCCCGGCGAGGAAGGCTTCGCGGTCCATCACGCCCTATGCTCCCAGCGCTCGCGAAACGTGGGCCCCGTCGCCGGCGGCAGGTCCCGGGCGAGCAGCCAGCCCGCCAGCGGCTCCACGCGGCCCGGTCCACGGCCGGGCCGCAGGCGCGGCACGAGCCGGCGGGCGAGCGCCAGGGCGCGCGCCCAGCGGTGGGGATGGCGGGCGAGGTGGAGAAGGACCCTCAGCCCCAGGCGCTCGGTGACAGGCTTGCGGGGCTGGTCCTCGCGCAGGTGCACGAGCAGCTCGTCGAGGGGGATCATCACCGGGCAGGCCTCGCTGCACGCCCCGCAGAGGCTCGAGGCCTGGGCCAGGTCCGAGAAGCGCTCGGGCTGAAAGAGCGCTTGACGGCGGG
>JAJZYS010000244.1 GCA_021797925.1 Bacillota bacterium | reverse complement strand
GGACCGCCCCCCCCGCCACACGCTGGCGCCGAGACCGCCGTGCGCGCCGGTGAGCACGCAGGCTGGGCCCGTCGGGTCGGGCGTGCGCACTCCCGTCCTGCCCGTCACCACCGGTCCATGGGCAGCGTCAGCAGGCTCTTGGGGACGCGCAGCGCCGTCCCCATCCGGCCGTTGACCAGTTGGCAGATCCGCACGTCGCAGGCGGCGCTGATGAGCATGTGCGCCTGCTCGGGCCCGAGCGCCAGGGAGGCTCCCAGGAGCCGGGCCGCCCAGCCCAGCGGGCCCACGGGGGAGTCCTCCAGCAGGGGGGCGTCGCCGAGGAAGAAGAACGCGTCGCGGGTCTCGAGCACCGGCATGGGGAGCCGGACCCTGCGACGAAGCGCGAACCGGACGGTCACCTCCGCCTCGATCTCCACCCCGGTGCCGCAGACCTCACCGTCCCCCATGGCGGCGTGCACGTCCCCCAGGGAGACCAGGGCCCCCTCGACCTGGACCTGCAGCCACAGCCGGCTGCCCGGCCCGAGCCGGGTGATGTCCAGGTTCCCGCCGTGCGTACCCGGGTAGCGGGTGGAGACCTCGACGCCCGGGGCCGGCGCCACGCCCGCCGTCCCCACCATGGGCCTGAGGGGCAGGGGGATGCGGCCGGCAAAGAGACAGGTGTCCGCGGGCGACGGAGGGATCGTGACCGTGACCGACTCCATGCGGTCGAAACGGCCGGCGAACCCGAGCCCGGGCCGCACCCACATGTGCCCCTCGGGAGCCAGGCGGATCTCCTCGATGCCGATGGCGATGGCGTCCTCGGGCTCGGCCCCGGCCACGTACACGGGACCCGTGGCCGGGAGGAACCGGCCCGTGTCGGGCGGGTCGTCCCCGCGGGCGGGGATCTGCCCTCCGGAAGCGTCCACGGTCTCGAACACGGCGGTCTCGTCGACGGACATGCGGGCGACGGGCGGGATCTTCGCCGAGAAGGCATAGTGGAGGTGGGCCGGGTCCCGGGTGATGCGCGTCATCCATTGACCCCCGTGCGAGAAGACTGGGTGCGGACCGGGGACGACAGGGCGCTCAGGGCCGCTCAAGCGCCTCCTCGCGCAGCAGCCGGTCGAACTCGCGCAGGAACTGCGCCGCCGCGACGCCGTCCGCCGCCCGGTGGTCCACCGTGAGCGTGGCGGTGAGGGCGCGCTCCACACGCAGGCCGTTCTCGTCCTCGAAGACCCGGGGACTGACCGCACCCACGGCCAGGATGGCCACCTCCGGAGGATTGAGCATGGCGACGAACGCGTCCACACCCCAGGGCCCGAGGTTCGAGAGCGTGATGGTGGCGCTCTCGCCCGGCTCCAGGCGGCCCTGACGGGCCAGTTCCACCGCGCGCTGGCGCCGGCGGGCGATCTCCCGGACGCTGGCGGCGTCGGCGTGGGCCAGCACCGGCACCAGGAGCCCCGCGGGGGTGTCGACCACCAGCCCCACGTGCACCTCCCGGTGCGCCTGCAGATCCGGCTCGCCGCGATCGCCTGTGTGGTAGTGGGCGTTGAGCGCCGGGTGCATCGCCCCCGCGCGCGCCAGCGCCCACACGAGGACGTCGGTCAGGGTGACGCGCACGTCGGGGCCGGCCTGGCGCAGCTCCTCGAGCCTGCGCAGCGTCCCCGACACGGGGATGCTCCGGCTGACGGAGAACTGGGGGATCCTCTGGCTCGAGGTCATCCGCTCGCCGACGGCCCGGCGCAGGGGTGTGAGCGGGCCCGGCCCCTGCGGGGCGCTCTCGCCCGGGGACGCCGCTACGACCGCCATCACGTCCCGGGCGCTGACGCGGCCGCCGGGACCCGTGCCCTGGACCCGGGAGGGGTCAAGACCGTGCTCGCGAAGCAGCCGCCGGGCCGCGGGGGAGATGCGCGGCGGCTCCACCTGCGGCGGGAGAGGGGCGGGATCGGGCTCGCCGGCGGGTTCGGTGGCGATCCGGGCGATGACGCCGCCCACGGGGACCGTGGCCCCCGCTTCCGCGAGCACCTCCGTCAGGCGGCCTGAGACCTCGGCCTCCACGTCCATCCCGGCCTTGTCGGTCTCCACCTCGAGGAGGACCTCCCCCGCGCGGACCTCGTCCCCGGGGGAACGGTGCCACCGGAGGATCATGGCGGATTCCATCGTCATGCCCAGCTTGGGCATGGTCACGTCCACCGTGGCCATGTCAGCGCACCAGCTCCCGGACGGCGGACACGATGTCCGCCACCTGGGGCAGGACCGCGTCCTCGAGGTTGCGGGCGTAGGGGATCGGGCACGCCAGCGCGCCGATCCGGCCCACCGGCACGTCCAGGTAGTCGAACGCCCGCTCGGTGATCCCGGCGGCGATCTCGGCGCCCACGCCGCCGCGGCGCACCGCCTCGTGGACCACGAGCGCGCGGCCGGTGCGCTTCACCGACGCCACGATCGTGTCCATGTCCAGCGGCACCAGCGACCTGGGGTCGATGACCTCCACGTCGATCCCCTCCTTCGCCAGCTCCTCGGCCGCCTCGAGGCTGAAGAGGACCATGCGGCTCGTGGCCACAACGGTGACGTCGCTGCCCGGGCGCTTCACGTCCGCGACCCCCAGGGGGATGGCGGTGGGCGCCACCGGAACCGGCCCGCGGGTGCCGTAGAGGAGCTTGTGCTCCAGGAACATCACCGGGTTGTCCTCGCGGATCGCGGTGACCAAGAGGCCGCGGGCGTCCGCCGGGGTCGATGGCTGCACCACGTACAGCCCGGGGACGTGCACGAACCACGCCTCCAGGCTCTGGCTGTGCTGCGCCGCGTTCCCCTTCCCGCCCCCGCCCTGCGAGCGGATCACCAGGGGGACCTTGACCTGGCCGGCGGTCATGTACCGGATCTTCGCCACCTGCTGGACGATCTGGTCCATGGCCACCGTGGCGAAGTCCAGATACTGCAACTCCGCCACCGGCCGCATCCCGGTGAGCGCCGCGCCCAGGGCCGCGCCCACGATGGCCTGCTCGGAGATCGGGGTGTCGCGCACCCGCCGTTCCGAGAAGCGGTCCACGAGCCCGCGGGTGACGGCGAAGACCCCCCCGTGGGTGGCGATGTCCTCGCCCAGGACCACCACGCGCTCGTCGCGCTCCATCTCCTCGACCAGGGCGCGGTTGAGCGCCTGGGCGTACGTCATCTCCTCCACCGCGTCATGCATGGACGTCCTCGAGCACTCCCTTCGCGTCGGCCACAGGGCTAGCGAGCGCGAACTCCACCGCCGCGGCGATGACCCGCTCCACCTCCGCGCGGATCCGCGCGAGTTCCTCGGGCCCGGCGCCCGACCGCTCGGCGCAGCGCTCCAGCGGGT
>JAJZYS010000243.1 GCA_021797925.1 Bacillota bacterium | reverse complement strand
CCCCGGGGGACGCGGATCTTCGGCCCCGTGGCCCGTGAGCTCCGGGAGCGGGAGTTCATGAAGATCATCTCGCTGGCGCCCGAGGTCCTGTGAGCGGAGGCAAGGGGCAATGACGGTCAAGAAGGGCGACCTGGTGACGGTGATCACCGGCAAGGACGAGGGGCGCCGGGGCAAGGTGCTCAAGGTGGTCGCCGGCAAGAACCGGGTGTACGTGGAAGGGGTCAACCTGCAGAAGAAGCACCGCAAGCCCTCGCAGAACCTGATGCAGGGCGGCATCCTCTCCCAGGAGGGGCCGGTGGACGCCTCCAACGTCATGGTGGTCTGCCCCCACTGCCATGCCCCCACCCGCACCGGGGTCCGCCGGCTGGAGGACGGCCGGCGCATCCGGGTGTGTCGCCGGTGCCGGGAGGACGTGGATCGGGCGTGAGGCGGAAAGGAGCGAGGCAGTGTCGAGGCTGAAGGAGCTGTACCAGGGGACGGTCGTGGATGCCATGCGCGAGCGCTTCGGCTACAAGAACGCGATGGCGGTGCCCCACCTCGAGAAGGTGGTGCTCAACATGGGCGTCGGCGACGCCGTGCAGAACGCCAAGGTGCTCGACTCCGCCGTGGGCGAGCTGTCGGTGATCACCGGACAGCGCCCGGTCATCACCCGCGCCAAGCGGTCCATCGCCGCCTTCAAGATCCGCACCGGCATGGCGATCGGGTGCAAGGTGACCCTGAGGGGCGAGCGGATGTACGAGTTCCTCGACCGCCTCTTCAACGTCGCGCTCCCGCGGGTGCGGGACTTTCGCGGCATCTCGACCAAGGGATTTGACGGCCGCGGGAACTACTCCCTCGGCATCAAGGAACAGTTGATCTTCCCGGAAATCGACTACGACAAGGTGGAGAAGATCCGGGGCATGGACGTTGTCATCGTGACGAGCGCCAAGAGCGACGAGGAGGCCCACGCGCTCCTCAAGCTCATGGGCGCTCCGTTCCGGGAGTAGGAGGCAGAGATGGCCAAGACATCGCAAAAAGTGCGGGCGGCCCGCCCGGCCAAGTACAAGGTGCGCGCCTACCGCCGCTGTCGGGTCTGCGGGCGCCCGCGGGGCGTGCTGCGCCGGTTCGGCCTGTGCCGTCACTGCTTCCGGGCAATGGCGCACCGGGGGGAGATCCCCGGGATCACCAAGGCGAGCTGGTAGGAGGGATCTCGATGACGATGACCGATCCCGTCGCGGACATGCTGACGCGCATCCGCAACGCCAACACCGTGCGTCACGAGCGGGTCGACGTCCCGTCCTCGCGGATCAAGGAAGCCATCGCCCGCATCCTGCGCGATGAGGGATTCATCCGCGAGTACGAGAAGGTGGACGACGGCCATCAGGGCACGCTGCGGCTGCACCTCAAGTACAGCCCCGAGCGCGGCCGGGTCATCTCGGGCCTCAAGCGCATCTCGCGGCCGGGACTGAGGGTCTACGCCCGCAAGGACCAGGTGCCCAGGGTGCTGGGGGGCCTGGGGATCGCGGTGGTCTCCACCTCCCGCGGCGTGGTCACCGACCGCGAGGCGCGCCGGCTGGGGCTGGGCGGCGAAGTGGTCTGCTACATCTGGTAGGGGAGGCGTCGGGAGTGTCAAGAATCGGCAGGACCCCCATCCCGGTGCCCTCCGGCGTGGAGGTCGCGATCGAGGGCCGCGAGGTGAAGGTGCGCGGGCCGCGCGGCGAGCTCAGGCGCACCCTTCCCGAGGGACCCAGGGTCCGGCGCACCGACGGCGCGCTGGTGGTGGAGCGCGACAGCGACTCCCGCCGCGACCGCGCGCTGCACGGCCTGACCCGGACCCTCATCAGCAACATGGTCACCGGCGTCACCCAGGGCTACGAGAAGCGGCTCGAGCTCAGCGGGGTGGGCTATCGCGCCACCAAGCAGGGCGCGAAGCTCGTGCTCACCGTGGGCTTCTCCCATCCCGTGGAGGTGCAGCCCCCGCCCGGCATCGAGTTCGAGGCGCCCAGCGTCAACGCGGTGCTGGTCAAGGGGATCGACCGGGAGGCCGTGGGCGAGATCGCCGCCACGATCCGGCAGATCCGCCCGCCCGAGCCGTACCAGGGCAAGGGGATCCGCTACCAGGGCGAGCACGTGCGCCGCAAGGTCGGCAAGACGGGCAAGAAGTGAGGCGCAGGACGTGATCAGGACCAGCATCGAGCGCCGTCAGCGGCGTCACCGCCGCGTGCGCAAGCGGGTGGCCGGCAGGGCGGACCGGCCGCGGCTCAACGTGTTCCGCAGCTCCCAGCACATCTACGCCCAGGTGATCCTCGACGACAGCGGCCAGACCCTGGTGCAGGCCTCCACCCTGGACGGGGAGCTCAGGGACCTCGAGGCGAGCACCAAGAGCGTCGCCGCCGCCCGGCGCGTAGGCCAGGTGCTCGCCCAGCGGGCGCTGGCGCGGGGCATCACCCGGGTGGTGTTCGACCGGGGAGGTTATCTGTACCACGGCCGGGTCAAGGCCTTGGCCGAAGGAGCCCGCGAAGGAGGTCTGGAGTTTTGAAGGGAGATCGCCCGCGCCGCGATGACCGCCGCGACCGTCGCGGCGGGGAACGCGAATCGGACCTGCAGGAAAAGGTGGTGTCCATCAACCGGGTGGCCAAGGTGGTCAAGGGCGGTCGCCGCTTCAGCTTCTCGGTGCTGGTGGTGGTGGGTGACGGCCAGGGCCGCGTCGGCGCCGGCCTCGGGAAGGCTCAGGAGATCCCCGACGCCATCAAGAAGGGGATCGAGGTGGCCAAGAAGCACATGATCACCGTTCCGCGCCGCCATACGTCGATCCCGCACCAGGTGCTGGGGCACTTCGGCGCGGGCAAGGTGCTCCTCAAGCCCGCGGTGGAGGGGACCGGGGTCATCGCCGGCGGTCCCGTGCGCGCGGTGATGGAGGCGGCGGGCATCCGCGACATCCTGACCAAGTCCCTGGGCACCTCCAATGCCAACAACGTGGTGCATGCGACCATGGACGCCCTCGCCTCGCTCAAGGCCATCGACGACGTCGCCCGCCTGCGCGGCAAGACCCGCGCGGAGCTGATCGGGTGAGGGCGGGATCATGCTGAAGATCACACTGGTCAAGTCCCCCATCGGCTACCGCGCCGACCAGCGGCAGACGCTGGAGGCGCTGGGACTCAGGCGCATGGGCCAGAGTGTGGCACACGCCGACACCCCCTCGATTCGGCGGCTCACCTTCTAGGTGCGCCACCTGGTGCGGGTCGAGGAGCAAGAGGGAGGGGTTTCACCTGCGCATCGATGACCTCAAGCCCTCCCCGGGCTCCCGCCGGGCCAAGCGCCGCGTGGGCCGCGGCATCGGCAGCGGCCGGGGCAAGACGG
>JAJZYS010000242.1 GCA_021797925.1 Bacillota bacterium | reverse complement strand
GCGTGCGCTACCGCCCCGCGGAGCTGCCGTATCTGTGGCAGTGGCGGATGCTGGGCGAAGGCACCTACGTGGTGGGGATCGAGCCCGCCAACTGCCACGTGATGGGGCGGGCGTACGAGCGGGCCCGCGGGCGCGCGGCCGTCCTCGAGCCCGGTGCCAGCGTTGACGTGCACCTGGAGCTTGGGGTGCTCACGACGCCCTCCGATCTCGCCGCCGCCGAGGAGAACCCGTCGTGACCGCAGCCCCCCATCATGCGAGGAGCGCTGGAACGTGAAGATCACCGATGTGAAGGTGCACCTGGTGCACTGTCCCATCCCCGAATCCGAGCGCGTGACCTCGGCCGCCGGCCAGAAGTACGCCCGACAGGCGGCGATCGTGGAGATCGCGACCGATGCCGGGATCAGCGGCATCGGTCCCGTGTCCTTCGGCTCGGCGTCGCTGGATCTCCTCGCCGTGCGGGTGATCGTGGAACAGGTGTTCCGGCCCCATCTCCTGGGAGAGGACCCGCTCCTCACGGCGTACCAGTGGGAGCGCATGTACCGGGGCGCGGTGGTGCGCGCCTACGGGTCGCGCGGTCTCGGCGTCGCCGTCATGAGCGGGATCGACATCGCGCTCTGGGACGTCATGGGCAAGGCCGCCGGGCTGCCCCTGTACCGGCTCCTGGGCGGCTACCGCCAGAGCATCCCGGCATACGCCAGCGCCGTCTTCTGGAAGCGCGACCCCCGGGAGGCGGCGGCCGCCGCCCAGCACTGGGTGGCCAAGGGGTTTCGGGCGGTGAAGCTCAAGGTGGGAGCGGACCTTCAAAGCGACGTCAGCGCGGTCCGGTCCGTGCGGGAGGCGGTGGGGCCAGACGTCCTGCTCATGGTCGACGGCAACATGGTCTTCACCGCGGACGCCGCCATCCGCTTCGGCCGCGAGATTGAGCCCTACGACATCTTCTTCTTCGAGGAGCCGCTCTTCGTCGAGGACCTCGCGGGTCACGCCCGCGTCGCCGAGGCGCTCACCATCCCCGTGGCCACCGGCGAGAACCTCACCACCCGCTTTGCCTTCCGCGACCTCATCGAGCGCGCGGGCGTGGACGTCGTCCAGGCGGACGTCTCCCGGGCGGGCGGCTTCACCGAGGGCCGCCGGATCGTCGAGCTGGCCTCGGCCCACGGGGTCGGCTTCGCCCCGCACACCTTCGGCGACGGCCTCACCTTCGTCGCGAACCTGCACCTTCTGGCGGCGTCGCCCACCGGCCTCATCGCCGAGTACGACGTCACCTTCAACCCGCTGATGACAGGCCTTCTCCAGGGCATGCCCCATGTCGCCGACGGCGTGGCGCAGCTCACGGAGCGGCCCGGCCTCGGGGTGGAGCTGGATCTGGACTTCGTGGCTCGCCACCCTTACGCCGGTGAGCCCGGCATCGGCTGGGGGCACGCCGGCCCTCCCGTCGCCGTGACGGGCCCGGCACCGTCGCTCGAGGCCGGGCGGGGGTCGTGAAGGCGCTGGTGCTGGGCGGCAGCCGCTTCATCGGGCTCGAGGTGGTGCGCCGTTTCCACGAAGTCGGCTGGGAGGTCACGGTGTTCAACCGCGGCCGCCGCGCCGACGACGTCTACCCGCCGGGAACCCTCGCCGTTCACGGCGACCGGGACGAGCCGGGCGCGTTCCGGGCGCTGGGCAGTACGGCGTACGACTGCGTCGTGGACACCTCCGCCTACCGACCGGAGCAGACGCAGCTCGCGATCGACGCCCTGCGCGGCCGGGTGGGACGCTTTGTCCACTGCAGCACCGGCGCCGTGTACACGCCGCCCGAGGTCTTTCCCATTCGCGAGACTCAGCCCCTTGGCCCCTGGCCGCTGTGGGGTACCTACGGAGAACTCAAGCGGCGATGCGACGAGCTGCTGCTCGAGGCCCACGCCCGCTTCGGGTTCCCCGCCGTCCTGGTGCGCCCGCCCTACGTGCTGGGGCCGGGCAACTACGCTCCCCGCGAGGCCCACGTGTGGGACCGGCTGTCGCGGGGAGAGCCGATCCTCGTGCCCGACGACGGGCGCGCGCTGATCCAGTTCGTGTTCGTGGACGAGCTGGCGCGCGCGTTCGTGGGCCTGGGGACCCACCCGGACCGCGTGGAGGGCGAGGCTTTTCACTGCGGCGCGGACGAGTACTGGACGCTCAGGGGATTCGTGGCTGCGTGCGCCCGGCTCATGGGGGCGCAGCCGCGATTGGTCGAGGTGCGCGACTACGTCCGCGCTCCGTACGATCTGGGCGGGTTCTTCCCCTTCCCCAACGAGAACTACATCCTCGACAACTCCAGGCTGAAGGCGCGGCTGGGCGTCACGTTCCGGCCGCTCGACCAGGGCCTCGGCAAGGTGTACGCGTGGTACCGAAAGCTCAGGGCGTGAGGGGGCGCGGGGCGCTCGCGGTCTCAAGCGCGGCGGAGGACGGGAGGACGAGGGGACGATGATCGAGGTCGACCTGGACGCGTTCGTGGCGACGATCACGCTGCGCCGCGAGGAGAAGCTCAACGCCGTGACCCCGGAGATGGCCGCGGAGCTCAGCCGCATCGTGACCGAGCTCAACCGGGACGACGCCTGCCGCGTGGTGGTGCTCACCGGCGGCAGCAAGGTCTTCTGCGCCGGGAGCGACATCACGGCCCTCGAGCGCTACCCCAGGCCCTGGGACTTTCGCGTGCGCGAGGACGACTACACCCGGTCCGTCCGCCGGCTGCGCAAGCCCGTGATCGCACGCATCAGCGGTTACTGTCTCGGGGGCGGCCTGGAGATGGCCGTCAACGCCGACATCCGCTACGCGGACGAGACCGCAAGGTTCGGAGCCCCGGAGGTGAAGTGGGGCTGGATCGGCGGCGGGGGCAACTCGCAGATCCTGCCCCGGCTCGTGGGATTCGGCCGGGCCGCGGAGCTCTTGCTCACGGGGCGCACCGTCGGCGCGGAGGAAGCCTTGGACATGGGGCTTGTGGACCGGGTGGTGCCCGCCGAACAGCTGCAGTCGGCGACCTGTGCCCTGGCGCGCGAGATCGCGGAGCGCGCGCCGCTCGCCACCCAGGTCATCAAGCAGGCCATCCGGATCTCCATGAACGTGGGGGTCGAGGTGGGCCTGGAGTACGAGAACGAGCTGGTGCACGTCACCTTCAGCACCGAGGACAAGGCGGAGGGCGTCCGGGCGTTCACCGAGAAACGGCCGCCCCGCTTTCGGGGGCGCTGACGGGCGATCGAGCGAAGGAGGCTATTCATGTCGGGCATCCTGGACGGCATTCGCATCCTCGACTTCACGCAGATGAAGGCGGGCCCCATGGGAACCCAGCTGCTGGCGGACCTGGGCGCCGACGTCATCAAGGTGGAGCGCGCGGGCACCGGCGAGATCGGA
>JAJZYS010000241.1 GCA_021797925.1 Bacillota bacterium | reverse complement strand
GCCCACGGGCATGAGCGCCGGTTGAGGAGTAGGGCCATGCCCAGGGCGGCCATGAGTTCGGTGGGCACCACGAGGAGCGCGTAGTACAGGGTGTTCCAGGCCGCCTGCCAGAACGTCGGGTCGTCCACGAGCTTGCGGTAGTTGGCGAGGCCGACGAAGTGACCGGGGCCGAAGAGCGAGCGGGAGGTGAGGCTCGTCCAGGCGGCGTACCCCATGGGGCCCAGGACGAAGACCGCAAGCCCCAGGAGATACGGGGCCAGGAAGAAGAGGATCCATCCCGCTTCGGTTCTGCGCCTCACCTCGCGCCCTCCCTCCGCTGTCTCACCCCGGGATCAGTGGCCGGCCAGGACCTGATCGATGGCCGCGCTGGCCTTCTTCACGGCGACCGAGACGCGCTCCTGAAGCAGCCACGCCGGGGCCAGGTTGCTCTCGAGCGCGGCGTTGGGCGTGCCCATCACGTTGAACCACTGGCGGTTGAACTGGATCGCGGTGCCGCCCTGGCTGTACTGGTCGACGAAGGCGCTCATGCCCGTGGGCGGCGCCTTGGTGTACGCCGTGCTCCTCGCGATCGCCTTGAGGGAGGGCGTGGCGCCCCGCGCCTGCGCCTGGATCAGCTGCGCGGGCCAGCTCATGAGGAAGCGGGCAAACGACCAGGCGGCGTGGGGGTGGTGCGTGCCGCGGAAGATGGCGATTCCCTGGGTCCAGTAGGCGGCACCGTAGCGCTTGCCCTTGGGCCAGGGGGCCACACCCCACTGGAACGGCGCCTTCAGGTCGGGCAGGACGGAGAAGGAGTAATCGGGAACGATGGCCACCTTGCCCGTCATCAGCGGGTCGATGCCGGCGGGCAGACTGTTGGGCCCGGGAGACTCGTGATCGCGGATGAAGCTCACCAGATAGCGGATGGCGCCGATGGCCGCGGGGGTGTCCAGGGTGGAGCGGGTTCGCGCCCCGTTGAGGATCGAGCCGCCGTTCTCGGCGATCACGCTGGTCAGGGCCGGATAGAGATTCTGGCTGTAGAATCCCCACTGCACGGTCTTGCCGTCGCGGGTCCGGGTGAGGAGCTTCGCGTCGCGGCTGAGGGTGGCCCACGTCCATCCGGCCTTGGGGAACGGCACGTGGGCGGCCCGGAAGAGGTTCTTGTTGTAAAAGAGCGCCGTCATGTCCAGCTCGTAGGGCAGCGCGTAGGTCTGGCCCTTGTACACCGAGTTGTAGGGATCCAGGGTGTACCCGCCCAGGGCGATATGGGAACGGTGGATGAGCGGGGAGAGGTCCATGAGTCGGCCCTGGGGGGCGGCTTCGGCGAAGTACGCGCCGTTGATCATGAAGACGTCCCAGGCGCTGCCCGCGGCCATCTCGATGCCGAGCTTCTGGTAGTAACTGGCGTAGGGCACCTCGTCCACCACGACGCGGATATGGGGGTGGGTCTTCATGAAGAGTGCGGCCTGCTTCTGGGCCACCACGTCGCGGGCCGGATCCTGGTAGATGCCGAAGTGGATGGTGACGGTGCGGGAGGAGGCCGCCAGGGAGGTGGCGCCGGGGAGCGCCAGGGCGGTTCCCGCGAGGATCAGGGCGGCGGCGACAGCCGCGGTGCGCGCGGAGCCGGAATGCCTTGACATGTGACGCTTCTCTCCTCTCGTTGCACGCTGGGGGGCGGTCATGGCGCACTGGGACCGGCGACGACGAAGGTGGCGGCCGAGCTTTCCGGGTCCTCACCTCCCTTGCGATGGGACAAGGCGCGGATCACACGGTGAAGGAAACGAGGTTTTTGGGCATGCGGCTCATGGAAAACGCCGTCACCGCCGCGTCCAGGTGCCGCTGGGCGTCGGCGAGCCGCCAGAGGAGGTGGCCGGGAAAGAGCGCGTCCACGCCCAGGCCGTGGAGCCGGCGGATGTTCTCGCGATAGCGGCCGAGGTCGCAGCCCGGGACGTTGATCACCGCCACCAGCCCCCCCACGAACACCACGTCGCCCGTGAAGAGCAGCCGACCGCCCTCGGCCCCGGTATCCACGAGGTAGCACGTGCTGCCGGCGGAGTGGCTGGGCAGGACCAGGGCCTGGACCCGGAACCGGCCCAGCGGCAGCGTCTGCCCGTCCACCACGCGCCGGTCCACCGTGGCGTGGGCGTAGCGGTACTCGGGCGGGTACGCACCGGAGCGCTTGGCGGCGTCGAGCCCCAGGGCCCGCTCGTCGCCGCGCTCCACCAGCGTCGCGTCGGGCTCCGCCGCCACGACCTCCCCGCCGAGTTCCCGCTGGATGGCGCCGGCGCCGCAGGCGTGGTCCGCGTGGGCGTGCGTCAGCAGGATGTAGCGCAGCCGCCGCGTCCCCGCCTGGCGCACGTTGGCGACGATTCGCTCGGGGTCGAGACCCGCGCCGGCGTCCACCAGTGCCGCGTCGTCCCCGTCCGACAGCAGATAGACGTTGCAGTCGATCTCATGGGAGATCCCGTAGATCCCCCCGCCCACCTGGGCCACGTGGGGGGTGAGTCTCACCTGGGGCATCGGATCACCTCCCTGGAGTGACGGGCGCGCCGCCCCTCACGGGCGCCGGGCCCACAGGGCCCCAAGGGCGGCCGCGAGTTCGTCGAGATCCGCGTGAATGGAAAGGGGGGTTGTGGCCCTGGGCACCGAATCCAGGGCGGTGGCCAGGGCCCCGGGATCCTTGAGGCCTGAACCGGTGACGACGCACACCACCGACGCCTCGGGATCCAGGCGCCCGGCGCGGGCCATGGCCATGACGGCGGCGAGCGGCGCCGCCGCCGCCGGCTCCGCCAGGATCCCCTCGCGGCCCAGGGCGAGCACGGCCTCGAGGATCTGCGCCTCCGTCGCGGTCTCGGCGCTGCCCCCTGTGCGGTAGATGGCGGCCAGTGCGCGCCGGCCGCCCTTGAGGGGGGCGTTGGCCGCGATGCTCTGGGCGATGGTGGACCCCGCCCCTGGTCGCGGCAGCGCATGGTCCCGGCCGGCGGCAAAGGCCTCCTGGAGGTATCCGGTGCTGGCCGGCTGGACCCCCACCAGTCGGGGCACCCGCTCGGTCCAGCCCAGGGCCAAGAGTTCCTCGAAGCCCTTGCCCGCCCCGTGGATGCCGCCTCCGGTCCCCACCGGCTGCACGAGCATGTCGGGGACCGCGAATCCCGGCCGGCCGCGGATGGCGGCCAGGTCGCGGGCCACCTCGTAGGCGATGGTCTTCATGGCTTCGTGCCGGTAGGGGTTGAGGAAGTTGACGAACTGGCACCAGGAGGTCTCTCGGGTGGCCCGCTCCATCATCACGTCGATCTCGGTGAAGTTCTCGAAGCGAAGGGTGATCACGGGGAACCCGTACGCCGCGACCTGGGCGACCTTGGTGGGATTGGCGTCGCTCTCCACGAGCAGGGCCACGTCCAGCGCCGCCCTCCG
>JAJZYS010000240.1 GCA_021797925.1 Bacillota bacterium | reverse complement strand
GCCGCGCCGCGGCGAGAACGACCGGGACCGCGCTCGCGCGCTGGCGCGCCGCGTCCTCGCGGACCCCGACAGCGCGCGCTTTCCCTTGCGCGACCCCCGCCTCGCGGAACCCAGCGCGCCGGCCGGGGCCAGCCTGGCCGACCTGGCGCGCAGCTTGCTCCAGGCACGAACTCCCGGTCAGGGGCGCACCTGGACCCAGGCGGCGCAGAGGCTCGCGCGCTGCCTTGAGGCCATGGCCGTCTGGCAGGGTCTCTCCCTCACCCAGGAGCTCGCGGCGGTCGTTGCCGCCGTCGCGCCCTCCCAACGCGACGCGGCCATCGTGCTGCGCCGCTACGGCCTCGACGGCGAGGAGCCCGAGGCGCTGGCGGCGATCGGCCAGCGCCACCGCCTGACCCGGGAGCGGGTCCGCCAGATCGCGGCCCAGTGGGCGCAGCGCCAGCGCCACCTTCCGGCGTACACCCCGGTCACCGCGGCGGTGGCCCGCTACCTCGCCGGGGCGGCGCCGGTGTCCGCGGCCGAGGCCACCCGGGCGCTCGAGGCCCAAGGGCTCGTCGCGGGCCCGGTGAGCCCCCGGACCCTCGAGAACGCCCTGCGCCTTCTCGCCCGCGACGCGCCCCGGATCGAGCTCAGGCGGGTCGGCGGCGCCCTGTTCTTCGTGCGCCCCGACGAGGGCGAAGGCTGGCCCCCGCGGGTCTTCGGGTTCGTCCGCGAGGCCTTGCGCCGGGCCAACGTCGCCAGCGTGGCCGAGGTCGTGAGCCGCATGGCCGCGGCGGGGAGCCCCGTGGGACCCGAGGCCGTGGCGAGCGTGGTCGAGGCGCAGCGAGGGATCCGGTGGATCCACCGGGAGATGGGCTACTTCTGGGATCCCGCCTCGCCCCGCCAGCCGGTCCTGCGGCGCGTCGTCAAGCTCCTCGCCGTGGCGGGCCCGCTCCCCCCGGCGGCGCTGCAGCGGGCGCTGAGCCGGGAGCGGCGCCTGCGCGGCCTGCGCCTGCCGGAGCCGGTGGTGCGGCTCATGGCGCTCCGCGCCCCGGGGGTGACCGAGGGCGCCGACGGACGGCTGAGCCTCGCGCCGCCCCTGGACGGCGCGAAGCTCATGAGCCCGGCGGAGCAACTCATGAGCCAGGTGCTGGCCGCAAACGGCGGCGTGCTCCACCGCAGCCGGTTTCACCGCAGCTGCGTGACCGAGCGGGGCATCCGGCCCGCCACCTTCGAGGCGGTCCTGGGCGGCATGCTCTTCCAGGTGACCGCCGGCGTGTGCACCTTCGCCGGGTGCGACCCCGGGCCCGATGCGATCGCGGGGGCACGTGAGGATCGCATCGCCCGCGGCCGCGCCGCGCGCCGGCCCGCCATCCCCCGGTGACCGAAGCTCGCGCATCCCCGGCGGGGAGGAGGCGACGGGCCCGGGTGCGAACATGTGAGCCATGCGCGCGCACAGAGGAGGTCTCCGCGTGGCGATCGAGGAGGAGAACCTGGACGCGGGCCTCATGGGCCCCGCGGCGGGGACGTTGGACCGGCTCTCGACCGACCTCAAGCGGGCGAGGCGCCTCGCGGCTCCGGTGATCCAGGCGGCCGAGCGCTGGGAGCTGCGCACGCTCCGCCAGCGCCTTTCGGACCTCGCGGGGGCGCTCGGGGAGGCTTCGGCGGCCGTCCAGCGTGCCCAGGCGGAGCTTGCGGCCCTCACCCTGCCCACGTCGGGGCCGGCGATCGAGGGCTGGGTTCGGGAGGTGGAGCAGGCCGCGCGGGAGCAGCACCTGGATCTCAAGGGCGCGTTCCCCGAGTACGAGGTGTTCCCGCTGACGGTGAAGGCGGAGCTCGAGCGCGAGCAGGTCGTCGTGGGCCACAAGCGGCTTGCGACGCTGCGGCCGCGGCCGCTCATGGCCCAGGTGGCGCGGGACGTGAAACGGCTCACGAACTCCGGCTTCAACGCCCAGCGCTTCATGCGCGACCTCGTCCTCTGCCACGGATACGTGCGGGCCACGGATCCGAAGCCCGGCCGAGGGGCGTCCCTCGCCAAGATCCTGAGACTGATGCAGCTGGGGCCGGGAACCTACAGCCGGCAGGACTTCATCTTCGACATCTTCCGCCTGCGCCGCGAGTCCAATCTCGTGTACGGCGACGTGCGGCTGGTGTTCCTCCACGCCCGGGGCGCGCCCTTCTTCATCCCCAGCGCCCGGGGCAGCGCGGAGCCGTTCACGACCCTGGAACTGCAACCGGTGGACGGGGATGCTTGACGAGGCGGGGCCAGCCCGACCCTTCGTGGACCCAGGCGGCCTCATGGGGTTCTGGGAGGAGCACTACCTCACCGGCTACCTTCCTGACGGGGGCTGCGCCGTCAAGTGGCTCTCGGGCCGGGAGGGCAGCGGCAAGAGCCGCTTCATGGACGCGCTCAGGGCCCGGGCCTCCAGTCGCGGCTACCTCGTCGCCCATGTCGACGCCGGCGACGTGGCGCTGGGGCGCTTTGACGAGGTGTACCGGCAGGTGGCGCCCCTCATCCCCGTGGGCGAGCTCGCCCCCATCGTGGCCCGCGCCGTCGCGCGGCGGCTCGGCGCCCAGGGGTTCGACCCCGCCGCCGGCGTGGCGCTTGAGACCTGGCTCACCGAGCGGGGCCGCGCGCCCGAGGCCGTCGCCAGCGAGCTGCAGCGGGCCTTCGACTTCCTCTACATGGAGCGCAACATCGCCCCGCCTGTGGCCGCCGCGCTGCAGCGCGTCGCCGAACCCCTGGTCCTTGAGCGGCCCCGCCGCCCCGAGGACCGCGACACCGCCGCCCGCTGGCTCCGGGGGGAGAAGGTCTCCGCCACCGAGCGCCGGCGCGCCGGCATCGGCATGGCCCTGGACCGCTACGGCGCCCGGGAGGTGCTGCGCTCGCTCCTGTACGCCCTTCAGGCGTGCGGGGAGAGCGGCCTCGTGCTCACGGTGGACCGGCTCGAGACCTTGGTGGGGGCCCCGGGGACCGTCCGGTACACGCGCTCGCGCCGCGAGGACGCCTACGAGGGGATCCGGGAACTGATCGACGAGGGCGGCCTCCTGCCGGGACTGATGATCGTCTTCGCGGGCCGCCCCGAGGTGTTCCGGGACGAGCGGGCCGGCCTCGTGAGCTTCCCCGCCCTGGCCATGCGGGTGACGGTGGAGATCCGCACGCCCCGTCCCAACCTCTTCAACGACCTGGTGGACCTGGACGAGCTGTGGCAGGCGGACTGGCCCCGCCACCGCCAGGCGCTGGTCGACGCGTACGGAGCCGCGCCCGACGTGGACCTGGATCCCGGCCCCCTCATCGCCGCAGGTCCGATATCGCCCGTGAAGCGACTGATGCAGGCCATCGCGGAGAGGGGGGCGTGAGCGCCGTGCCCGACCTGAACCGGCTGGTCATGGAGCACCTGCGTTCGGGCGTCACCAGCCCGGAGGTCG
>JAJZYS010000037.1 GCA_021797925.1 Bacillota bacterium | reverse complement strand
GACCAGGGACCAAGATTGTCCGTCGCTGGAGGTAAGGATCACGCCGCCCGCGCCGACGGCCACGAACGTGCCACCACCATACGTGATGCCGTTCAGCGCTTCCTGGGTACCGGAGGCGACCGTCTGCCAAGTGCTCCCCGTCGAGGAGGTGAGGATGGTCCCGCCATCTCCGACAGCCACGTACAGGCCGTTTCCGTACGCCACCCCCGCCAGGGAGTTCCCCTGGGGGAGCGGGTTCAGCCAATGCCAAGCCAGCGCGGTCCCGGACCCGCCCTGCGCGCGAGCTGGGACAGCGCCCGCGCCCATGCTGGCCCCAAGCACCAGAAGCGCCTCCAGCACCGAAAGGCTCCTGCGCACCAGCTTGCCTACCACACCGGCACCCCCGTTGCAGCCCAAGTCTCGCACGCGCGCCTCAGCGGCCCGGTCCTCGCGACGGTTGCACAGACCCGGCTATCGTCGGGTCGACCGCCCGGTCCACGGGCGTCGCGTCGACCCTCCACCACGGCGCCTTCCTTCCCACCGTTGCCACCGGGGGCAGCATACAGAACCGAGCGTTTCAAAAGCGTTTCATGGCTGGAACGTCAACTGCCGGTCCCAAGCGAGGTGACTGCACGGAGCCTGAATATCGCTGATTTAGCTGATTTAAGCAGAGATGCGCCCCTCAGGGGCCGGCCGCCCGTCCCCGTGTGGGCGATCTACGCGCGCGAGCTGGACCCGCCCGGCGACCAGGAGCCGATTCACTGGCTGCTTTTGACGACGCTGCCCGTCAAAGACGCCGAGCAGGCCTACCAGTGTCTGATCTTTAACACTTAACACCTACCGCTGGCGCATCGACCGCTTCCACCATGTCCTGAAGAGTGGCTGCACCTACGAGAAGCTCCAGCTGGAGACGGCCGTACGACTATGGCGAGCCCTGGCGGTCTACGCCGTCGTCGCCTGGCGCGCGCTCTATGTCGACCTGGCGGCCAGGACCTACCCCAAAGAGCCCTGCGCCACCTTCCTGACCAAAGACGAATCGAAGGCCCTTTACTGTCACCACTTCAAGTGTCGCCTGCCGCCCGCCGAACCCCAAGAGACAGACAGACACAGATCGGGCGCCGACCTCTGAGAGGAACGGCGCCCGGCTGCTTTCCACGCAGGAAAGCTTGGGTGGCCTGGACGAACCCCACTTTTCGCGCGTGGCCGCGATGAAGCCCGGGATCTTCTCCCCCCCTCGACGATGGGCGCGTCGCCGCGCGCGGGAGGCTCCGGAGCCTCCCGCGCTCACGTCTCCTCCTTGGGCGGCCTGGGGCTGCGCTGAAAGATCCCGAGGACCATGAGCAGGAAGAAGCCCACCACCCGGGGGACCCGTACCACATGGACCCTCATCCCGTCCCTCCTCCACCGGAAGACCCCTACCCCACCTACCTATTCACCGGCGGTCGCACTTGTGCGTACCGCCGCCTCGGCGCGACGCGTCATCTCCCGCAGGGCCGCCGCCGGGTCGGCGCTGCCGAAGATCGCCGATCCCGCGACGAGCACCCGCGCGCCCGCCCCGACCACCGCGTCCACCTCGGCCGGGCCGACACCGCCGTCCACCTCCACCGGCGGATGACGGCCCCCGGTGGCGGCGTCGAAGCGCCGGAGCTTCTCCAGGACGGACGGCACCAGCTCCTGTCCGCCGAAGCCGGGGGAGACGGTCATGAAGAGCAGCAGGTCCGCGGCGTGGAGCACCTCGAGGAGCGGCGCGAAGGGCGTCGCGGGGTTGATGGCCACCCCCGCCTGAAAGCCCGCGCCGTGGATCCGCTGGATGGTGCGCAAAAGGTCCCAGGTGGCTTCGGCGTGGACGATGAGGCGAAAGACACCGGTCCCGGCCCAGTAGGGAATGTGCCGTTCCGGGTCCTCCACCATGAGGTGCGCCTCCACCGGTGCAAGGTCGAGGCCGCACAGGGCCTTGCCCAGGCCCGGACCGTAGGTGACGTTGGGGACAAAGCGGCCGTCCATGACGTCCAGGTGCAAAAGCCGCACGTCGTCCCCCAGGGCGACGACGGCGCTTTTCATGGCCAGCGGGTCGGCGGCCAGCACCGAGGGTGCGATGGTGATCAATGGGAACGCCTCGCTTCCATGGCCTCCCTGAGGAGGAACGTGTAGCTCTCGTACCGCACGGGATCGATGCGCGTCCCCACCGCCTGGGTGACGGCGCAGCCCACGTCGTCGAGGTGCCGACAGTCGGAGAAGCGGCATCGGCCCAGGAACGGGCGAAACTCCGGAAACAGCCCCGCGACCTCCCCGGGCTCCACACCTTCGAGGGTCAGGGCCGAGAAGCCGGGCGTGTCCGCCAGGTACCCATCTCCCACCGGAAAGAGCTCCGTGTGCTTGGTGGTGTGCCGCCCGTGGCCTTGGCGGGTCAGCTGTCCCACCTCCACGCTGGCCCCGGGGATGAGGCAGCGGAACAGGCTGGACTTGCCCACGCCCGTCACCCCCGCCAGCACCGTCACGCCGCCCTGGGCAATCTCCCGGCGGACGGGCTCGACGCCCTCGCCCAGGCGGGCCGAGAGGGGATACACCGGGTAGCCGACGCTCCGGTACCGGTTCTCTACCTGCAGGATCTCCTGGGCCCGGCCCAGATCCACCTTGTTGACGACCACCACCGCGCGCACCCGGGCCTTTTCCGCCAGCGCCAGGAAACGGTCCAGAAGCAGCGGCGGTACCCGGGGATCGACGAGGGAGGTGACCGTCACCACCCGGTCCACGTTGGCCACCGCGGGCCGGCTGAGCTGGTTCCTCCGGGGCGCCACCGACTCGATGACGCCCTCGCCCTGGGCCCCGGGCAGCACCTCGACCCGATCTCCCGCCAGCGGGCTGACTCCCGTCTGGCGCAGGCGCCCGCGCATCCAGCACAGCATGCGGCCCGACGGCGTCTCCACGATGCAGCCCTGACCCTGGGGACGCAGGACGATGCCTTCCACGCTAGCCCCCGCCACCGGTGCCCGCGGGCACCGGAAGGGGCTGGGAGAGCACCAGGGTGCCGTTGAAGAACTCCTCCACCCGGGCCGTTCCCGACCAGGCCACGGTGACCGAGAAGGAGTCCCCGGGCTGGTCGGTCTGGTCGTACACCTGCGTGACGCCGCTCTCGTCGGCCACCACGACCTTCACCTTCACCGGCGAAGGGGCGTTCTGGGGGATGGTGAAGGTCAGCAGCTGGCTCTGCGTGGGCGGGGGCGCGTGCTGGGCGGGCGTGGCGGGACCGGGGCTGACCACCAGGTCGACGCTGGATCCGCGGTCCACGCGGCTGCCCGCCCGGGGGCTCTGGCCGATGACGGTGCCGAACGCGGAGCCCGACGGGCCGTAGGTGACGCGCTTGACCGTCAGCCCCAGGGTCTGCAGCCGCGCCGTGGCCTGCGACAGGCTGGTGCCGGTCAGGTCGGGCAGGACCACCCGGACCACCCGGGGCCCGAGGCTGATCACCAGGGAGACGCGCTGACCCTGGACCACCCGGGCGCTGGCCGGAGGGGACTGGTCCATCACCTCGCCCCGGGCGTAGACGGAACTGGTCCGGTGGGTGACCCGGCCCAGCTTCAGGGTCATCGCGTCGAGCTGCGCCTTGGCCACCGAGAGCGTCATGGAGATGACGTTGGGGACGATCGTCTTGGGCTTGCCGTCGCTCAGGGTGATCAGGACCTCGCGCCCCTCCTTGACCACGTGCCCCGCCGCGGGGACCTGGGTGGCCACGTCCCCCGGCGGGACGCGGGTGGAGGGCGCGTGCCCCACGATCCGGTACGCGAGATGGTGGGAGCGGATGCGCACCTCGGCGCTGTGCACAGACCAGCCGATCACGGAGGGGACCCGGACCGTGGGCACGTCCAGCCAGCCCATCAGCTCATGAGCGCCCACGGCCACGCCGCCCGCAAGCACCAGCAGGACACCCAGCACCCAGAGCCATCGGGAGGAGCGGCGCGGCCGGTCGTTGCGCCGCTCGGGCTCCTCGGGCGCCGGGCCGCCCACGCTGTGCCAGGCCTGCCGCAGATCCTGCAGCAGCGCCACCGTGCTGGGGTAGCGGCGGGCGGGATCCTTCTCCAGCATCCGCGCCACCACCTCGGCCACCTTGCCGGGCAGCCGCGGCCGGATCCGCTGCAGGGGCACCGGTTCCCCCTGCACATGCTGCAGCGCCACCGACAGCGGATTGTCGCCCTCGAAGGGGCGGCGGCCCGAGAGGCACTCGTACAGGACGACGCCCAGCGCGTACTGGTCCGACTTCTCGTCGGTGAACCCGCCGCGCGCCTGCTCCGGCGAGAGGTAGTGGGCCGAGCCGATGATGCTGCCGGTGTGCACGATGGTGGCGTCCCCGGCCGCCCGGGCGATGCCGAAGTCGGTCACCTTGACGCGGTCGGCCGAGGTCACGAGGATGTTCTCGGGCTTGATGTCCCGGTGGATGATCTTGCGCGCGTGGGCCGCGGCCAGAGCCTCGGCGATGTGCACCGCGAACCTCAGGGCCCGCTCGGGCTCCAGGGGGCCCTCCTCCTTGAGGAGCTCCTTGAGCGTGCGCCCCTCGACCCGCTCCATGACGATGTAGTCGGTGCCCTGGTCGGTGCCCACGTCGTAGATGGCCACGATGTTGGGATGGCTCAGGTCGGCCGAGGCCTGGGCCTCCTGCCGGAAGCGCGCCACCAGGGCCGCGTCCTGGGTGAACTCCTCGCGCAGGAACTTGACCGCGACCTTGCGGTGCAGGACCGTGTCCTCCGCCAGGTACACCACCGCCATGCCCCCGCCGCCGATGCGTTCGAGGAGCCGGTAGCGCCCACCCAAGAGCCTGTCGGTCATCGCAGCCTCCTACTCACGATCCGTCCGTATCAGCACCACCGTGGTGTTGTCGGATCCTCCCCGCCGGTTCACCGTGCGCACCAGCTTCCACGCGAGCTCGTCCAGCGCCCCGCCCTGGGTCAGCACCTCCAGGATCTCCGCGTCGCTCAGCTGCGAGCTCAGCCCGTCGGAGCACAGGAGCAGTCCCTCGCCCGCGCCCAGGGTCAGCCTCAGGGTGTCGGGCGTGCCGTCGCCCCCGTGTCCCAGCCACCGGCTGAGCACGTGGCGCTGGGGATGGTGCTCCGCCTGGTCCGGAGAGAGCTCGCCACGGCCGATCATCTCCCCCACCACCGAGTGGTCCCGGGTCACCTGGCGCAGGGTGGCGGACCCGAAGCGGTACAGGCGGGAATCACCGACGTGGGCGACGTGCGCTTCGAGGTCCCACACCAGGACGGCGGTCAGGGTCGTGCCCATCCGGCTTTGCGGGGGCTGATCCTCCGACGCGCGGAGGATGCGCGCCTGCGCCAGGGCCACGGCCTCCTCCAGCCGCCGTCCCCGCTCCTCGGAGGTGGCTCCCACCCCCTGGCCCAGCGCTTCCTCCAGGGTCCGGATGGCCAGGCCCGACGCCACCTCCCCCTGCAGCTGCCCGCCGATCCCGTCGGCCACCGCCGCCAGCACCCCCTGCTCCAGCGGGAGAAGGCAGTAACTGTCCTCGTTGGTCGCGCGTACCAGACCTCGATCCGAGGCCACCGAAAACTGCACCGTCTTCATCCCTTCGCATTTGATCAAGGTGGCGCCGCCTGAGCTGCCCGCACGCGCCCTCGATGGCCGCGCCCAGCTGCCGGCGCACCGTGACGCGCAGGCCACCCGACTCGAGCAGCCTGGCGAAGGCGCGCACCTCGTCGGGGGCCGGCGGTTCGTAGTCCAGGCCGGGCACGGGGTTGTACGGGATGAGGTTCACGTGGGCCCCAGGGTCGAGGAGCTTCACGAGGGCCGTCCCCGCCAGGGGCGTGTCGGTGACGCCGCGCAGGAGGATGTACTCCCACGTGACGCGGCGAGAGGTGCGCGCGAAGTACTCGCGACCCGCCGCCACCACCTCCGCGACCCCGAACAGGCGGTTGGCGGGCATGATGGAGCGCCGGGTGATGTCGTCGGCGGCGTGCAGGGAGATGGCCAGGTTGACCGGGATGCCCTCCTCCGCCAGCCGGCGGATGCCCGGCACCAGCCCCACCGTGGAGACGGTCATGTGCCGGAAGCTCAGGCCCGGCCCCTCGGGGGCGTGGGCGGCCCGGAGGAACGCGACCACCTGGTCGTAGTTGTCCAGCGGCTCCCCCATGCCCATCATCACCAGCCGCGAGATCCGGCGCGGCGCGGCCTGGCGGGCGGCCGCCAGGAACTGCGCCATGATCTCCCCGGCGGTGAGCGAACGGATGAACCCGGCGTGCCCGCTGGCACAGAAGCGGCACCCCTGGCGGCAGCCCACCTGGGCGCTGAGGCAGACGCTGTCGCCGTACCGGTACGGCAGCAGGACCGTCTCCACGCTCTCGCCGTCGGGCAGCGCCCTCAGCAGCTTGACGGTGCCGCCGTTGCCCCGCTGGCACTGCACCAGCCGGGCGCTGTCCACCACCGCCGTCGCCTCGAGCTTGCGCCGCAGCCTGAGCGGCAGGTCCGTCATCTCGTCAAAGCGGGTGATGAGCCGCTGGTATACCCACGCCATCACCTGCCGGGCCCGGTACGCCGGCTCGCCCAGTTCCTCGAAGAACCGCTCCCACTCCTGGGGCAGTTTCAGATCCAGAAGGGATGTCACGGAGCCACCTCGATGCTCGCCCGATGTTGCTGCCCCCGCTAGGATTCTCTACCCGGGCGCCGACTCCCTCTCGGGGTCCCTGCGCAGGCGGGCGATGAAGAAGCCGTCGGTGCCGTCGCGGTACGGCAGCGACGCGTACTGCCCCGGCGCCACCTCGAAGTGTTCCCACGGCACCGGTCCCTCCCGCGCCGGTTCCGGACGGTACGCGGGAAAGAGCCGGCGGAAGCTCGCGACCACGGACTCCCCTTCCTCGGGCTCCAGGGAGCAGACGGCGTAGACGATGAGGCCGCCCGGCCGCACCAGGCGTCCCGCCGCCTGCAGAAGCTCCAGCTCCAGCACGCGATGCCGGGCGGGAGCGCGCGGGTCGATGCGCCGGAGGATGTCCGGCCGCCGGGCGATCACGCCCAGCCCCGTGCACGGGGCGTCCACCACGACGCAGTCGGCCCACCCCTCGCGTTCTGGCCAGGGCTCCCGGGCGTCGCGCACCACGAGGTTCACCCCCCGGTGCCCCAGCCGGGTCATGGTCGCCTGCGCCGCCCGGATCCGCGGCTCGCTGCTGTCCACCCCCCAGATCTCCCCCGCGCCGCCCATCCGCTCGTAGAGGTGCCCCAGCTTTCCCCCGCGGCCGGTCCCCACCTCGAGCACCCTGCGGCCCGCCAGGGGTCCGGCCGCCTCCCCCACCAGCATGGCCGCCTCGTCCTGCACGGCGAAGAGGCCGTCGGCCCAGCCCGGCAGCGCCTGGACCCGGCCTGCGCCGAGGAGGCGCAGCCCGTCGCCCGCCCAGCTGGTGGGCCGCACCGCGTGCCCGGCGGCCCGGAGCCGCTCCGCCACCTCCTGGCGCGAGGCCCTGAGCCGGTTCACCCGCAGGGTCAAGGGCGGCGCCACGACGGCCCAGGCCTCCATCGCCTCGGCGCCGAGCCGCCCGTAGCGGCTCACCCACCGCTGCCTGAGCCACGGCGGCAGCGCCGAGACGCCCGGACCGGGGCGCAGCGATCGCAGCGCCGCGTTCACGAATCCCCGGGCGGAGGGCACCCAGCGGGCGCACAGGGCCACGGTCTCGTTGACCGCCGCGTGGGGCGGGATGCGGCTGAAGAGCAGCTGATACGCGCCGAGCCTGAGGAGCCAGCGCACCGGCGGGCGCTGGGCGCCCATGGGCCGGTGCGTGGCCGCCCCCAGGCGCTCGTCGAGCTCCCGGGTCCGCCGCAGCGTCCCGTAGACGAGCTCCGTGGCCAGCGCCGCCTCCCGGGCGTCGATCCCGGCGCCGTCGAGGGTGCGGGGCAGGGCGTCCTGGAGCATCTCCCCCGCCTCGACCGCCAGGAGCACCCGCAAGGCCGCCTCGCGGGCCCTCACGGGACGAGACACCTCGCGCCCGGGAGGTCGGGGTGCCCGCGGAGAAACGCGGCGCCGTCCATGGCCGGCCTGCCCGCGGGCACCACCCGCGCGAGCGCCAGGACTCCCTCGCCGCAGGCGACGCGCAGGGCCCCGCCGCGATCCCCCAGGATGACCCCCGCCGGCCCGGCGCCCTCCTCCGGCGACGCCGCGAGCACCTTGAGCCGGTGCCCCGCGACGGTCAAGAGCGCGCCGGGGGCGGGAGCGAGGGCCCGCACCGTCCGCTCGAGCTCGACGGCGGACCGGGTGAAGTCGAGCCAGCGCTCCCGCTCCGCGAGCACCGGCGCCCAGCTCGCCTCCCCCGCCTGGGGCCGGCGCGCGGCGCGCCCCAGCGCGAGGTCGGCGAGGCTGCGCACCAAGAGCCCCGCGCCCTGGCGGGCGAGCCGGTCCGTCAGCTGGCCCAGATCGTCCCGGGGCAGGATGGGCGCGGGTTCCATGGCGATGATGTCGCCGGTGTCCGCCGTCGCCGCCATGTGGATGACGGCCACCGCCGTCGTCGTCATCCCCGCCAGCAGGGCCCGGACGATGGGGGCGGGGCCCCGCAGCGCAGGCAGCGGGGAGGGGTGCAGGTTCACCGCCGCCACGCGGGGCAGCTCCAGGAGCCATGAAGGCAGGATCCGGCCGTAGGCCACGGTGACGACGAAGTCGGGGCCGAACGCCCTGAGCCGCGCCACGAGGGCGCCGTCGCCGAGCCGCTCCGGCGTGTGCACCGCGATCCCCATGCCCTGGGCCGCCCGGGCGACGGGGCTTTCGGCGACCCGGTGGCCTCGCCCCGCGGGGCGCGGCGGCCGGGTCACGACCTCGAGCAGCGCGCCGGCGCCCCAGAGCGCCTCAAGGCTCGGCAGGGCGAACCCGGGCGTGCCGAAGAACAGCACCCGCCGGCCGGCGACGGGGGAGCCGGAACCGGTCACAGGCCCGCGCCCGACTCGTCGTCCGACGCCACCGCGCCGTCGCGCACCGCCACCTCGATGGCCTCGATGCTCAGGGCGCGGTCGGTGAAGAGGATCCCGTCCAGGTGGTCCACTTCGTGCTGGATCACACGGGCCTGAAAGTCCTGGGAGACGAAATGCTGCTCCCGGCCGTCGCGGTCCAGGGCCTTGACGTGGATGCGGGTCGCCCGGGGCACCTCGCCCTGGACCCCGGGGATGCTGAGGCATCCCTCGGTGCCCACGGCCTCCCCCTCGCTGGAGAGGATCTCCGGGTTGATCAGCGCCAGGGGGGCCTCGTCGTCGTCGACGACGATCACCCGGCGCAGAACCCCCACCTGGTTGGCGGCCAGCCCCACCCCCGGGGCCGCCCGCATGGTCTCGATCATGTCGTCGATCAGCCGGCGCAGGGCGGCGTTGACCTTCCTGACCTCCCGTGCCCGCTGCCTCAGGACGCGGTCTCCCTCCAGCCGGATTTCGAGTCTGGCCATCTCCTCAACCCTCCGTGCGCTTCAGCGTGACTAGAAGAGGTGCAAAGGATCCCACGTCGCCATGAGCCGCACCCGGTCCGACGCGGCGCGCAAAAGCTCCCGGCGCACCGCGGCCCTGAGCTGGGGCCCGTCGTGGGAAAAGAGCAGCAGCTGAAATCGGTGGCGGTCCTTGATGCGGGCGATCAGCGCCGGCGCCGGTCCCATGGCGTCCATCCCCTCCTCGCCGGCGAGCGCGCGGGCGAACTGCCCGATCGCCCCCCGGGCCCGCCCGGGATCCGGGTCCTCGGCGACGATCCGCACCAGGTGGCGCGCCGGGGGATATCCCTTCTCGATCCGGGCCGCGATCTCCCGCCGGTAGAAGGCCTCGGCGTCCTGGCTCGCCGCCAGCTGGATGACCGGGTGATCGGGACTGAAGGTCTGCACCAGCACGCGGCCGTGGGTGGCCGCCCGGCCCGCGCGACCCGCCACCTGCGTGAGCAGCTGGAACGTGCGCTCCTCGGCCCGGAAGTCGGGAAAGCGCAGCGACTGGTCCGCGACGATGACGCCCACCAGCGAGACCCCGGGGAAGTCCAGTCCCTTGGCCACCATCTGGGTGCCGATGAGGATGTCCGCCTCCCGGGAGCGGAAGCGCGCGTCGATGGCCTCCACGGCGCCGCGCGGCCGCGTGGTGTCCATGTCCATGCGCAGCACCCGGGCATGGGGAAACCGCTCGGCGATCTCCGCCTCCAGCCGTTCGGTCCCGGCCCCCAGCGGCCTAAGGCGGTTGCCGCCGCAGCCGGGGCATCGGGTCGGCCAGGGCGCGAGCTCGCCGCAGTAGTGGCAGATGAGCCGCCCGCCGCCGTGCACCGTCAGGCTCACGTCGCAGTGCCGGCAGCGCTCCGCGTACCCGCACTCGCGGCACAGGGCCACGCTCGCCAGTCCCCGGCGGTTGAGAAAGAGGATCGCCTGCTCCCCGCGGGCCAAGGCGTCCACCAGCGCCAGCTCCAGCCGCCGGCTCAGGAGTCCTTGCCGGGACTCGCGGCGCAGGTCCACAAGCTCCACCCTGGGCAGGCGCGCGCCCTGGACCCGCCGGGGCAGCCTGAGGCGATGGAGCTCGCCCCGCTCGGCCCGCAGGTAGCTTTCCACCGAGGGCGTCGCCGAACCCAGGAGCAGGGTGGCCCCTGCCCGCCGTGCCCGCTCCTCGGCCACCTCCCGCGCGTGGTAGCGGGGGCTGTCCTCCTGCTTGTACGTGGTCTCGTGCTCCTCGTCCACGATGATGAGCCCGAGGGGCGCCACCGGGGCGAACACCGCGGAGCGCGCCCCCACGACCACGCGGCTCAGCCCGCTGCGCAGCCGCTGCCAGGCCCCGTAGCGCTCGCCGGGGGCCAGGGCGCTGTGGAGGACCTCGACGCCGCCCGGCAGGCGGCTGCGAAAGCGCTCCACGGTCTGGGGCGTGAGCGCGATCTCCGGCACCAGCACGATCGCCCCGCGGCCCGCGTCCAGGCAGGCGCTGATGGCCCCCAGGTACACCTCGGTCTTGCCGCTCCCCGTGACTCCGTGCAGGAGGAACCGGCCCCCGTGCCCCAGGTCCGCGCGCACCGCCTCGAGACACGCCGCCTGCTGGGGTTCGAGCTTCGGCCCCGCCTTGACCGCCCCGAGGCGGGGCGCCGCCGCGGTGCGCACCCACCCCCGGCGCAGGGCGTCGCGCCAGGTGGACGGACGCACGCCCAGCGCCTCGAGCTCTTCCCGGGTCCGCGGGCCCTGGGCCAGCGCTTGGGCCAGGCGCGCCCGGGCCGGCCCGGGCGGGGGCGGGCCCAGAAGCTCCAGCGGCGCGTCGCGGTCGGGGCGCTCGACCCGGGGCGGGGGCAGGAGCACGCCCACGGCCTGGGGCAGGTAGCAGAGGTAGCGCTCGGCGATCCAGGGGTGAAGCTCCAGCAGGTCCCCCGGCACCGGCGCCTCGGCCGCGATGCCCAGGATGTCCTTCACGGGCTCGCGGTCGGCGCGGGGAAGGACGCCCAGCACCACGCCCTGGGTGCGCCGGGGGCCGAAGGGGATCAGGACCCGGGTGCCGGGTTCGGGCGGGTCCAGGTGCGGCGGCAGCCGGTACGTGAACGGGCGGTCGGTTCCCGGGGCTCCCACGTCCACCGCCACGGCCAGGTAGGTCACACGAGGCCCCGATCCCGCAAGCCGTCCAGGATGCGGTGCGCCACCCGGATCTTCGTGTCGGGAGGGAGTCGCTCCACGGTCCCGTCCTCCCACGCCAGGAGCACGCGGTTCGTCGGCGAGCCGAAGCCGCTGCCCGGTTCGGCGACGTCGTTGCCCACGACGAGCTGCAGCCCCTTGCGCGCCAGCTTCGCCTGTGCGCTGGCGGCGCTGTCGCCGGTGGTGGCCGCGAAACCCACCAGCACGCGCCCGTCGCGGTGCTCCCCCGCCCACGCCATGAGATCCGGGTTGAGCGTGAGTTCGATCACCGGCACCGCCGCCTTGTCGAGCTTCTCCCCATGGCAACGCGCGGGCCGGAAGTCCCCCACCGCGGCGGCGCCCACGACGAGGCGCGCATCGGCAAAGGCGGCCTCGAACCTGGCCATCATCTCCCGCGCGGTGCGCACCCGCAGCGTCTCGACCCCCGGCGGATCCGCCAGGGCGCTGGGGCCGAGGATCAGGGTCACCCGGGCGCCGCGGTCGCGCAGCGCCGCCGCCAGCGCCACGCCCATGCGGCCGCTGGAGGGGTTCGTCAGGTGGCGCACGGGGTCGAGGGGCTCCCAGGTGGGCCCCGCCGTCACCAGGGCCCGCACCCCCGCCAGGTCCACGGGATGCACAAGCCCCGCCACGGCGTCCTCGAGCTCCGCCGGCTCCACCATCCGGCCCGGGCCCCGCTGTCCTGACGCCAGGTGGCCCGACAAGGGTCCCAGCACCGCCACCCCCGCCGCCGCCAGCGCCGCCAGGTTGGCCTGGGTGGGCGCGGCCTCCCACATGGCGCTCTCCATGGCCGGGGCCAGGAGCTTGCGACCCCGGAAGGAGAGCCAGGTGGCCAGCAGCAGCGAGTCGGCCCGGCCCTGGGCCATGGCCGCCATGAGGTCGGCGGTGGCCGGCGCCACCACCAGCCCCTGGGCCCAGCGCGCCAGATCCACGTGCAGCACCCGGCCGCTGGCCCGGTCCCAGTCCCCGTCGGTGTACGCGGGTCCGCGGGCCACGCTGGCGACGCCCAGCGCCGTCACGAAGCGCTCGGCGCCGGGGGAGAGCACCGCCCGCACCCGGTGGCCGCTCTGGCGCAGCCGGCTCGCCAGCTCCACCGCCTTGTACGCGGCGACGCCGCCGCCCACGCCCAGGAGGATGCGCGGCTGCCTCACCGCTGGGGCAAGGACCCCTTGGGGTCGAAGCGGCCGTCGCAGATCTCCTGCAACGCCTGGGTCACCGGTTTCTCCCGCGCCTCGGGATCCATCTCCCCCTCACCGGCGGTGATGGCCCGGGCGCGCCGGGCCGCCATCACCACCAGCACGTACTTGGAATCCACGTGCTTGAGAAGCTCGTCCAGCGACGGCTTGACCATCGACAGAGCTCAGTTCCCTTCTTTCGCGCCCGAACGCCCCGAGGACCCTTCAGTCGGCAGGGGCCTCGTCGTCGTCGGAGGAACTCGCCCGGGTTCCCAGGCGGTTCGCCACCGTCTCGGGCTGCACGGCCGACAGGACCACATGGTCGGAGTCGGTGATGATCACCGCCCGCGTGCGCCGTCCGTACGTGGCGTCAATCAGGGTGGAGCGATCGCGGGCCTCCCCGATGATGCGCTTGATGGGAGCCGACTCGGGACTGACGATCGCAACGATCCGGTTGGCGGATACGATGTTCCCGAAACCGATGTTGATGAGCTTGATATCCAACTTCGACGCCCCTCTCGCGGCTCTCGCGGCTCTCGCGGCCAACGGTACCGGCCCGCGGGTCTCAAGCCATGATACGCTCGTTCATGGGTCCTTGTCAACGAACGGCGGAGCCTGAGCCACTGTGTGCGAGATCCAGGGATCGGATACGTCTCAATCCCTCTTCAAGGCGCGAGTCGTCCAGTGTCAATGCGAACCGTACGTAGCCGGCCCCGGCGGCCCCGTACGCCGATCCCGGCGCCACCACCACCCCGGCCTCCTCGAGGAGCCGCGCCGCCAGGCTCACGTCGGTGTAACCCTGGGGCACGGGCACCCAGAGGTAGAAGCTGCCCCGCGGCGGCTCCGCGGCGAGGCCCGCCGCCCTGAGCCCCTCCACCATGCGGTCGCGGCGGCGCCGGTAGACCGCGTTCATGCGGGCGAAGAACTCCTCGGGCGCGCGGGTGAGGGCCGTCTGTGCCGCCCGCTGGATGGCGTTCCACTGCCCGGAGTCGGTGTTGGTCTTCACGATGCCCAGCGCCCCGAGCGCCTCGGCGTTGCCCACCGCCGCGGCGATGCGCCAGCCGGTCATGTTGAAGGGCTTGGAGAGGGAGTAGAACTCGACCGCCACGTCGCGGGCGCCCTCGACCTCGAGGATGCTGGGCGCCACATAGCCGTCGAAGGTCATCTCCACGTACGCCAGGTCCGACACGACGACGATCCCGTGCCGGCGGCAGAACTCCACGATCCGTTCGTAGTCGGCCCGCTCCGCCGTGGCTCCGGTGGGGTTGTTGGGATAGTTCACGAACATGAGCTTGGCGCGCTCGATGTCCTCGGGCGAGATCCGGTCCAGGTCGGGAAGGAATCCGCGCTCGGCGACCAGCGGCATCGTCACGGGCCGGGCGCCCGCCAGGATCGCCTGGGTCGCATACACCGGATACGCGGGATCGGGCACGAGCACCACGTCGCCCGGCTCGGCCATGGCCCACACCAGGTGGGAGATGCCCTCCTTGGATCCGATGACGGTCATGACCTCCCGGACGGGGTCGAGCTCCACCCCGAAGCGCCGGGCGTAATAGCCCGCCATGGCCGCGCGGAAGGACGCGAGTCCGTCGTAGTCGGGATAGCGGTGGTTCTCGGGCCGCCGCGCCTCCTCGACGAGCGTCGCCACCACGGGCTCGGGCGAGGGCAGGTCGGGATCGCCGATGCCGAAGGAGATCACGTCCACGCCCCGGGCCCGGGCCTCGGCCTCCTTTCGCGACAGCTCGGCGAACAGGTACCGGGGCACGGCGGCCAGACGCCGCGCCGGCCGGACGGGTTTTCTCACTCGCGCCACTCCCCCTCGAAGACTTCCCGCGCATCGCCCTCCATGAACACCGATCCGCCCTCGTCCCAGCGGACCAGGAGATTGCCTCCGCGCAGCACGACCTCCGCGGGGCCGCGGATGCGACCGGTGCGCTGGGCCGCCACCAGGGTCGCGCACGCGCCGGTGCCGCAAGCCTCGGTCACGCCCGAGCCGCGCTCGTACACCTCCATCCGGATCCGGGCCGGGTCCAGCACCTGGGCAAACTCCACGTTGACCCGGTTGGGAAAGGCGGGGTGGCGCTCCAGCGGCGGACCCAGCTCGGCGGCCACCTCGTCGGTCACCGTCAGACCGAAGAGCACCAGGTGCGGGTTGCCCATGGACACCGCGGTGGCCAGCACCCTCGCCCCGTTCTCGAGGGTCAGCGGCCGGTCGACCCACGGCGCGTCCGCGGGCAGCGACGCGCCGGTGAAGGCGGGCGGCCCCATGTCGACCCGCACCCGGCCCCCCAGGACCTGCACCTGCTTCAGCCCGGCCCCGGTCTCGATGAGGAAGGTGTCCTCGTGGACCCGCCCGTGCTCGCGAAGGTAGCGGGCCACGCAGCGGATGCCGTTGCCGCACATCTCCCCCTCGCTGCCGTCGGCGTTGAACATGATCATCCTCGCTCTGGCTTCGGGGCTGGTGGGAGGGGCGATGAGGATGAGACCGTCGCTCCCCACCCCCCGCCGGCGGTCGGAGATGCGCCGGCTCAGCGCCGCGGGATCGGCCGGGGCGCGCTCGCGCCACAGGTCCACGTAGACGTAGTCGTTCCCCAGCCCCTCCATCTTGACGAAGTGCACTTCTTTCCCCCACCCGTCCTCTCTGCCCGCCCCTCGGACCTGCAACCGGGCCAAGCCCCGCGGACCGCACGGGCGCGCCCCGCTCCCGCCGGAGATGGCGCCGCCCACCGGGGCCCAGGGCACCGGCGCCCCCGGCCGGCGAGCACGATCTCGGGGCACGCGCCCCGCGCCGATGGTCGGCGGCTTCGCCCCAAGGCCCGCGCTAGCGCGTGGAGCTTCTTTCCGGATACCTGGCGCGCACGGCCTCCCAGGCCCCCGCGTGCTTCGCCCCGAGATCCACGAGAAAGCGCAGGGCCATCGCCCCCACGTGGATCGCCTCCTGAAGCGCGGCCTCCTCGTTGTCCGCCTTGACGCTGCTCCACAGGCGGGCCGCGTCCGCGTTGAGCTCGTCGATCTCCTCCTGCAGCACCGCATAGCCCTCGTGCGTGGAGTGCATCGGCTCGAACCGCCCAGCGGCCCGCCGATACTCCGCCGCCAGCACCCCGAGGGCCGAGTCGACGTCAGGTCCCGCCATCCCCATCACCCTTGCCCGGACTTCGCAGCGTCCACCGTCTCCCCGCCGCCCCGGAACGGGCGCACCCGCCCGCAACCGGGCGCGCGGCGACGCGAGCGCCCCCAAGGACGGGTCTTCGCTGCACACCCGTCATCCCCTGCACGGGGCCGCCGGGGCAGGCCCGCCCCCGGCGTGACCGCGAGGCAACCGCCCCGGTCGGCGCCCTCCGGCAAGCTCCCGGTCGCGCAAGAGGCCAGTCAGGCCGGCCCGGCGCGGGCGACTCCCGTCTGGCGGAAGAAGCGGCGGCGCCAGAGGCTGCGGCGCACCATCACGCCGAAGCTGCCCGCCCCGGAGACCGCCGCCACCGCCAGCCAGTCGCCCGCGCCCAGCGGCCAGGTGTGGAAGGTGGCGCGCAGTCCCGGCAGGTAGATGACCGCGAGCATCAGGAGCACCGAGGACAGCACCGCGGCCACGAGGAACCGGTTGCGCCCCAGGCCCATCTCCAGGAGCGTCTTGGTCTCGCTGCGGCAGTCGAACACGTGGAAGAGCTGGCAGCCGATGAGGGTGGCGAAGGCGACCGTGCGGCCGCGGGTGAGCCCCGCTCCCATGGCCAGGTAGACGAGGAAGATGCCCAGGGAGCTCACGGCGATGAGCACGCCGCGGCTGACGATCTTGAACCCCAGGTGCCGGGCGAAGATGCTCTCCCCGGGGTCGCGCGGGGGGCGGGTCATGGCGTCGGGGTCCACAGGGTCCACCCCCAGGGCCATGGCCGGCAGTCCGTCGGTGACCAGGTTCACCCAGAGGATCTGGATGGGGATGAGCGGCATGGGCGCCCCCAGGATCGAGGCGAGGAACATGAGGAGCACCTCGCCCACGTTGCACGCGAGGAGGTAGCGGACGAACTTGCGGATGTTGTCGTAGATGGCCCGGCCCTCCTCCACCGCCGCCACGATGGTGGCGAAGTTGTCGTCGGAGAGGACCATGCTCGACGCTTCCTTGGTGACGTCCGTCCCCATGATGCCCATGGCGATGCCGATATCGGCCTCCCGCAGCGCCGGGGCGTCGTTCACCCCGTCCCCGGTCATGGCCACCACCTCGCCGCTCTTTCGCAGCGCCCGCACCAGTCGCAGCTTGAGCGTCGGGGACACCCGGGCGAAGACGTCCGTCCCGCGCACCCGGTGGACGAGGTCGGCTTCGTCGAGGGCCTCCAGCTGCGGTCCGGACGCCACCTCCCCGCCCGCGTCGAGGATGCCCACCATCCGCGCCACGGCCGCCGCCGTCACCGGGTGATCCCCGGTGATCATCACCGGACGGATCCCCGCAGCCCTCACCCGGGCCACGGCCGGCCGGGCCTCGGGCCGCGGGGGATCCCAGATCCCCGCGAGCCCCAGGAGGCACCAGCCCCCGGGAGCGCCGAGCCGCCCGTCGGAGCGAAGGGCCACGGCGAGCACCCTCAGGGCGTCCGCGCTCAGGGCGCGGGCGGCGCTCACGACGCGCCCCTCGCCGCCGGCCGTGAGCGGCTCGGCCCTGCCCCCCGCCCGCACGCTGGCGCACGCGGGGAGCACCGCCTCCACCGCCCCCTTCATGATCGCGAGCTCCGATCCGTCCGGGCACGCCACCGCCACGGCCATGCGCCGGGCCTCGGCCGTGAACGGCTCCTCGGCGATGCGCCGGTACGCCAGGGCCAGCCGGTCCGGGGTCAACCCCAACCCGGCGGCGGCCACGAGGAGCGCCCCCTCCGTGGGATCCCCGGTCACCTCCCACCGCTTCGGCTCCCCTTGGCCCGCCGGCACCAGGCTCGCGTTGCTGCACAGCGCCGCCATCACCACGAGCCGCGTGAGGTCGGCGGCCACCGCCGCGGAGACGCCGCTCGCGTCCCCGGACGCCTCGGGGGCGACGAAGCCGCCCTCCTCCACCCGGTACCCGCCGTCGAGGGTCCAGACGCGATCGAGGGACATCGCGTTGGCGGTCAGGGTGCCGGTCTTGTCCGACGCGATCACCGTGGCGCATCCCAGGGTCTCCACCGCCGGCAGCCGGCGGACCACGGCGCGGCGGCGGATCATGCGCTGCACCCCCACAGCCAGCGCGATGGTCACGATGGCGGGCAGCCCCTCGGGAATGGCGGCCACCGCCAGGCTCACGCCCACGAGGAACATCCGGTACGGCGGCTCCCCTCGGAGCACCCCCGCCGCCACCACCACCGCGCAGATCACCAGGCACGCGATCACCAGCGTGCGACCCAGGGACTGCAGGCGCCGCTGCAGCGGCGTGGGATCGGGATGCGCGGCCTGGATGAGGCCGGCGATGGCGCCGACCTCGGTGCCCATGCCCGTCGCCACCACGACCGCCACTCCCCGGCCGCGGGTCACCGTGGTGGCGGAGAACAGCATGTTGACCCGTTCGGGCAGCGGGGCGTCGGCGCTCACCGGGGCCCGGGCGTCCCGGGCCGTGGGCATCGACTCCCCCGTGAGCGCGGACTCCTCCACCTCCAGCTGGACGCTGTGGAGCAGCCGGGCGTCCGCGCTCACCCGGTCGCCCGCCTCGAGCAGGAGGACATCGCCCACCACCACGTCCCGCGAGGGGACGACCCGGGCGCGGCCGTCGCGAAGGACGCGGGCCGTGGGCGCCGCGAGCCGGCGCAGCGACAGGAGCGATCGCTCGGCCCGGTACTCCTGGGCGAATCCCAGGCAGGCGTTGATGACGACGATGACGACGATGGTCAGCGCGTCGCCCCGCTCCCCCAGGAGGAGCGCGACGCCGGTGGCCCCCAGCAGGACCAGCACCATGAAGTCGGAGAACTGCCGGACCAGAAGCCTTGAGGGGGATTCGGGCGGCGCCTCCCTGAGCTCGTTGGGCTCCCCGCGGCGCTGGCGAGCCGCCACTTCCCGGCTCCCGAGCCCGTCGGGCGAGGACCCCACCGCCTCCAGCACCGCCGGGATGGTCATCGCGTGCCAGTGGCGCTCCAACGGCCTGCCTCCCCTTGGAATCCAGGGGATGCTTATGTCCGCACGAGCGCCCGCCAGAACCTTTGCGCCCGTGAGGCGAAGTCGAGGCCCGCCGGTGCGGGCCGCGCGTCCGGTTTGCCGCGTCGAGGGGGGCGGGTGCCCATTGCCGATGCCGGCTGCGGCCCGCGTTCCGGCGGCCTGGGGTTGACGCCGTCGACGCCGCGCGGACCGTCACGCCCCGAGGAAGGCGCCCCGCAGGGCTCACGGCGATGGCGGTATGAAGGCGAGGCCCGCCACCCGGCCGATCCGACCCAGCCCTCGCGGCCACTCCCCCTCGAGGGCGTCGGACCCGCCACGGGGGGAAAAGCCCGCCGCGGCGCACCGCGGTGAGCTCACCCCCTCCCGGCGCTCTCGGGGCCGGGCCCTTGGGTCCCCGGGCACCCGCCTGGACCACCGCCCAGGGGCCTCCCGATCTCTGAACGC
>JAJZYS010000239.1 GCA_021797925.1 Bacillota bacterium | reverse complement strand
AAGCCCTTGAGCGCCATCTCCGCCACACCGAGGTCGAAGACGCGCACCATGTGGTCGTTGAGGAGATAGGACAGGCCCAGGATGCCCGCCTGCTTGGTGAACTCGATGACCCCCACCGGGACGCCGTGAAGAAGCTGCGCCTCCAGCGGCAGGTTCGCCGGGTACCCCAGCACGGAGCTGCCCGAGAAGATCACGGCCTCGGGGTGAAGCCGGGGCAGCGAGGACATGAGGTAGCGCACCACCGCGGCGGTCCCGGGCAGCGCGTTGTCATAGCGCAGGATCAGGCCCAGGCCCGCGCGCTGGACCGCGTGCACCTGGGGCGCGTACGGGCCGATCTCCACCTGGGAGATGACGGGGATGGGGGCGTGGGTCACGGCCAGGACCGGCCGGTGCGCCAGGACCCGCAGCCGGTACTTGCCCCCGAGTTCGATGCGGGTGGCCTGCTGGATCCTGGCCAAGAGGCCCGGGCTCGTGACGAAGACGTAGGTGCGCTGGGGCAGGATCCGGTGCTGGGACACGAGCCGCGTGACCAGGGGGGCGGCCCCCGGCGACAGCTGGGCTTCGCTGATCAGGCTGCGGCCGCTGGTGACCGAGACCTGGCCCAGGGCCTGCAGGTTCGCCACCGACAGCGAGGCCACCGCCACCGCGCTGAGCCCGGCGCTCTTGAGGTCCCTGAGCGCCCGCTCGTCGCTGATGCCGGAGTTGTGAGCGATCAGCTGGATGTCCGACCAGCCCAGGACCGTCGCGACGCCCGTGTGCTGGTATTCGGTATAGTTGCGCTTGAGACCGACCCCCAGCGAGATGAGCACTGCGATCCCCATGAGCGCCCAGAGGACCATCAGGCGTTTCGGCGCCTTCGACATGGCTTCACTCCTGTGTCAAACCGGTTTTCCGTCTGGACCCTGGGGCCGGAACCCTTCGCCGAGGATCTCGTTGGCGTCCTGGATGAGGAAGAACGCGTGGGGGTCGTGACGGTACACGATCGACTTGAGCCGGGGAATCTCCATGCGGGACACCGCGGTGAGCAGGATGGTCCGGTCCTCGCCCGAGTACATGCCGCGGCCCGTCCACCCCGTGACGCCCCGGTTGAGGTCCTCGAGTATCCTTCGCGCGAGGATCTCGGGATCCCTGGCGATGATGAGCGCGGACTTGTGATAGTCCAGCCCCACCTGCACCACGTCGACGATGCGCGTACCCACGAAGAGCGCGAACAGCGAGTACATGGCCAGCCGGATCCCCATGACGCCCGCCGTCAGCCCGATGACCAGGACGTCGGCGCCCATCAGGCCGAACCCCATGGAGGTGTGGAAGTAGTGGCGCAGGATCCTGGCCACGAGATCCGTGCCCCCGGTGGAGCTCTGGGCCCGGAACACCAGGCCCAGGCCCGCTCCCGACAGGATGCCGCCGTACACCGCCCCGAGCAGCAGGTCGTGGGTCACCGGGTGGACCGGGATCACCTCGAGGAGGACCGCCAGGGAGACGGCGCCGAACAGGGTCCGGATCCCGAACGGCACACCCACCAGGTAGCTCGCCAGCGCCAGCAGCGGAAGGTTCAGGACCAGAAGCGTCGGGCCCACCGGCCATCCGGCCACGAAGTGCAGGACGACCGCCACGCCGGTCAGCCCGCCATCATTCAACCGGTTCGGTATAAGAAAGAGGTTAAGTCCGGTCGCGGTGATCGCCGTGCCGAGGACGATGCCCAGGTACGGCAGGACGCGTCTCAGTGCTCCCAAAGGGCCGCCCACAGGAAGCGGGGAATGGCCAGCATCCGCCGCAAGCGCCTCGGTTCGGCCGCGAGCCGGTACGCCCACTCCAGCCCCGTGCGCCGCATCCACCGCGGCGCACGGCGGGTGCGCCCCGCCCACACGTCAAACGCGCCCCCCACGGCCATGCCCACGGTCGCCCCGGTCACGGGCAGCCACCGGCTCAGCCAGCACTCCTGGCGCGGCACGCCCATGCCCACCAGCAGGAGGTCGGGATGCTGGGCGGCCACCGCCTGGGCGACGGCCTCGTCCTCCTCGGGGGCGAAGTAGCCATGGTGGACACCCGCCACCCTCAGCCCCGGGTGGCGGGTCGCCAGGGCGGACGCGGCGGCGTCCGCCACCCCCGGTTCCGCTCCCACCAGGAACACCGACCCGCCCCGCTCGGCCAGCAGCGCCAGCACCGCGTCCGCGAGTTCGATGCCCGCGACGCGCTGCTTCAGGGGCGTGCCCGCCAGCCTGGAGGCGAGCACCACGCCCGCGCCGTCGGGGACCACGAGGTCGGCCTCGGCGAGGATGGCGCGCAGCGTCCTCGACGTGCGGCAGGCCTGGAGCATCTCCGCGTTGGGCGTCACCACGAGGTGGCTGCCGCCCACGCGCAGGAACACCATGCAGCGCGAGACCGCCTCGTCCATGTTCACGTTGTCCACCTGGATCCCCACGAGCCGCACGCGCCCGCTCATGGCCGGCCCACGGCGGCGAGGAGTGCGCGGATCTCCTCGCGCGCCAGCACCCTGAGCTCCGCGCTGCGCCGGAGCATGCGGTCGCGCTCCAGCTGGGAGCGCTTGACCACGGGCACCAGCTGCTCGGGTCCCAGTTCACTCTCGCCCACCACGGCTCCCGCCCCCAGTCGATCGCGCAGTCCGTCGATCTTGGGATCGTACCGTACGCCCACCCAGGGCACCCCCTCCACCGCCGCAAAGATCAGCGCGTGCAGGCGCACCCCGATCATCGCGGTGAAGGAGGCCACCCGCTGGCGCAGCACGGGGATCGTGCCCAGGATCACCGGCACGTCCCCCAGGTCGCCGGCGATCTTCCGGCACAGGGGCAGGTCCTCGGGCGGGCGCATGCACACCAGCTCGATCCGGGCTCCCTGGCGGCTGAGCTCCGCCAGCGACCGCGTGAACGGCTCGACCCAGCGCCCGTCCCCGAACGGGCGCGGCGCCACGCCCAGGCACGGGGCCTTCTCCGGCGGGGCCTTGGGCACCGGCTCGAAGCCGAACACGGGGTCCACGGTGACGCGGATCCGCGCGGGATCCACGCCGCACGCCACGAGCAGATCCCGCGAGATCGTGTCGCGCACGCTGAGGTAGCGCAGCCGCTGCGCCGCCGCCGCCACCGCCCGGCGTCCCCAGGGCCGGGTCAGCGGCCCGATGCCCTGCGCCACCCAGGCGACGGGCCGCGGCAGGGACATGCCCATGCACGTGAGGTAGAAGAGCAGGCTCTTCTGGCTGGTCACGTCCTGCAGCAGGCTCCCTCCGCCGAAGACCAGCGCATCGGCGCGGGTCATGAGCCGCCTGAGGTTCGGAATGCGCCGTTCGACGCTCTCCACCCCGTGCACCCGGGACGTGGCCCCCGGGTCGTGCGAGAGGACGGTCACGCGCACCGAGGGATCCTCCCGCGCGATGCCCTCGAGCAGCGCCGCGAGGATGGCCTCGTCCCCCTGGTTCTCGAAGCCGTAGTATCCCAGAAGCGCCAGGTGCACGGCCAGCTCC
>JAJZYS010000238.1 GCA_021797925.1 Bacillota bacterium | reverse complement strand
GAGAAGATGCGCCTGGTTGTGAATGAGGTCACAACGACCCGGGGGTGGTCGCAGTTCGCATCAAGCTGCAGTGGCTGGCCCTGATCGGCGTGGTGGTGAGTCTCTCGCTGTTCACGGTGCAGGCGCGGCTTCAGGCGAGGGACCGCGGCGTGGGCGTCGCCCTGGGGGACGTGGCGCCCGCGTTCACCCTGCCCGCGCTGGGCGGGGGAACGGTCTCCCTGCGCGCCCTCCGGGGGCGACCGGTCGACCTGGACTTCTTCACGACGTTCTGTCAGGCGTGTCGGGATGAGGCGCCGGACCTGGAGGCGGTGCACCAGGCCCTGGGTTCGCGGGCGGCGGTCATCGGGGTCGATCTCACCCTCTCCGAGGCTTCGGTGGAGGATGTGCGGCAGTTCGTCCGCGGCTTCGGCGTCACCTATCCCGTGGCGCTGGACCGCACGGGGCGGGTCTCCGACGCGTACCTGGTCAACAGCATCCCCACCAGCGTGTTCATCGGACCCCATGGCCACGTGCGGGCGGTGGTGCGCAGCCAGATGGACTACAACGGCATGATGGCGTCGCTGCGCCCGCTCCTGGTCCACCGCCGGTGAAACGTGCGCTCCTGCCCCTTGTTGGCCTGTGGATCCTCTGCGCCGGGGTGCCGGCGCAGGCCCGGACCGTCTCGATCGCCGTGGAGACGCTGCGGCTCACGCCCGTGAAGGGCGCGGTGGCCGTCACCGACGCCATCGAGCTGACACCCGCCCCCCGTGCGCCGGTGGCGGTGGGCCTCTTCCCCGGGGCGCGTTCCGTGCGGGTGGTCAGCGGTCGGGCCCGCGTGGAGCGGAGGACATCGCGGGTGCTCGTTCCGCCGGGCGAGGTGCTGCTGACGCTGCGCTACCTCCTGCCGGCGGTGGGAACCGGCGTCTCGCTGGTGCGCGACGAACCTCTGCCCGTGCACGAGCTGTGGGTGCTCAGTGCTCCCGGCATTGACTTTCCCATCGAGCTGAACCAAGCTTTCTACGACGAGGGCACCACCGCGGTGGGCGGGGTTCGCTACCACCAGGTGCGGGCCCAGAACGTCGGGCCCGGACCCATGCGCTTCAACTTCCAGGTGCCGCCCGGCCTGCCCCCCCTGCTGATGGAGGGCGCGCTGGTGCTCATGGGCGGGATGGGACTCGTGGTGACGGGGCTGTTCCTCGAGCGGCGTTCCCGACGCCCGCGGGATCCGGGGAGAGAGCCGAACCCCTTGGAGGAGTGAGAGATGCCGACCCTGGGCGATGTGCTGCTGGCGGCGGCGCTCGCATTGGCGGTGTACGGGATCGTGGTCACCTGGCTGGGTGTGCGCCGCCGGGACTCGCGCCTGTGGTGGAGCGGCCAGGGGGCGGCGGTGGCCGTCGCCATCCTGGTGAGCGGGGCCGTGGCGACGCTCGAGTACCTCCTGGTGACCTCGAACTTCGCGGTGGCCGACGTCGCGGAGGAGACGAGCCGCGGGCTGAGCCTCTTCTACAAGATGACCGCCCTGTGGGCGGGCAACGCCGGCTCGCTGCTCTTCTGGGTGTGGATCCTCTCGCTGTACACGGCGTTCATCGCCGTGCGCCGCCATCGCGACGGGCAGGCGCTGGTCCCCTACGCGTTGCCGGTGCTGCTCGTGGTCATCACGTTCTTTTTGGGCCTGGAGAACTTCGTGGTGCGCCCGTTCGCGCTGCTGCCGGCTCCGGCGTACGACGGCGGCGGGCTGAATCCGCTCTTGCAGAATGTCTGGATGGTGATCCATCCGCCCAACCTGTACCTGGGCCTCATCGGCATGACGATCCCCTTCGCCTTTGCCATCGGGGCGCTCGTGAAAGGGCAGATGGACGCCACCTGGGTGCGGATGACGCGCCGCTGGACCCTGGTGGCGTGGATGTTCCTGACCGCGGGCCTGCTCCTCGGGGGATACTGGGCGTACATCGAGCTGGGGTGGGGCGGCTACTGGGCCTGGGACCCGGTGGAGAACTCCGCGTTCATGCCGTGGCTTGCGGCCACGGCCTTCTTGCACTCGTCGATGGTCCAGGAGCGGCGGGGGATGTTCAAGGCGTGGAACGTAGTGCTGATCGTGGTCACGTGGCTGTTGACGATCCTCGGGACCATGCTCACCCGCAGCGGGATCCTCGTCTCCATCCACGCGTTCACCGGGGCGGGCCTCGCCCCGTACTTCGGCGGGCTGCTGGCCGTGGCGGGGGTGGGTTCCCTGGCGCTCATCATCAAGCGGCGCGCGCTGCTCGTGGATGACCGCAAGCTCGAGGCGGCGGTGTCGCGCGAGTCGTCATTTCTGCTCAACAACTTCCTGCTCCTCGCGGCGACGGTGGCCATCCTGTGGGGCACGATGTTCCCCCTGGTCTCCCGCTATCTGCTGGGCCAGACGCTCACCGTCTCCACCGGCTACTTCGACGCCATCATGGCCCCGGTGGGCCTGGTGATCCTCCTCCTCCTCGGCCTGGGACCGCTCATCGCCTGGGGTCGGGTGTCCTGGAGCAACCTCGTCCGGCATGTGACCCTGCCGGTCATCGTGGGGGTCGCCGCCGGCGCGTCGACGACGCTGTGGGCACCGGCTCTGTACGGCACCAACGCGTACGGGGCGGACCTCGCCCTGGGCGGCGTCGCGTTCACGCTCACGGCGGTGGCGAGCGAGTTCTACCGCGCCGTGCGCGCCCGGCGTGCGCTCAACCCCGGACAGGGAATCCTGGGGACGCTGTGGGCGCTCATCGACCACAACCGCCAGCGCTACGGCGGGTACATCATCCACATCGGGACGGCGCTGCTGATCCTGGGCATCGTGGGCTCGTTCTACTTCACCCAGAAGGCGACCCTGGACCTGACGACCGGGCAGCGCGTCCGTGTGGGCGCGTACACCGTCCGCTACCTCGGCAACCGGCAGCACGCCAGCGGCGAGGACATCGACGTGGCGGCCCGGCTGCGGCTGGGGGGCGGGGCCATGGTGACCCCCGGGCAGGTGATCTACCCCGGGGACCCTCAGCCGGTGGCCCGGGTGGCGATCCATTCCACACCGGTGGGAGACTTCTACACGGTGCTGACCTCGTGGAGCGGGTCCAACCACGCCACCGTGGAGTTCGTGCTCAATCCGCTCATTTCCTGGATCTGGATTGGAGGCATGGTGATGGTCCTGGGAACGCTCCTGGCGCTGGGCGTCGGCGGCGCGCCGGCGACCGAGTGGGCGTGGACGCCGCCGCCGTTGCTTGAGGAAGCGCCAGCCGCGGGCGAGTCGCCATGAACGTGCTGGCGGTCGCGTTGGGGGTGCTCCTCGTGGGCTCGTCGCTGGTCATCGCCCTGACGCCCCTGGTGGTGGGCCGGCGGGGCCGCGGCGGGCGGGACGGGTCATGAGGGCGCGGTGGGGGGTCGCGCTGGCCGTGGCGACGGTCCTGTCCCTCGGGACGGCCGGGGCGGGCGCCGCCGCTCCCGGCGCCAGCGAGCTCGTCATCCTCGACATCCGCCACGGGGCGGTCG
>JAJZYS010000237.1 GCA_021797925.1 Bacillota bacterium | reverse complement strand
AACTGGCGTTGGATCTGGTCCAGCGGCTCGCCCCACAGCGGCACGACGTCGCGGGGCGCGAGTCCGTGGGCGGCGGCCCACGCGGCCGGTTGCAGCGGCTTCGGCAGTGCGTCCACGAGGGCCCGTTGGGCCGGAGTCGGCAAGCGGCCCAGGCGGTCGAACGCCGGTTCGGGCTGGGGGCCCCGTAGCAGCGCCTGCGCCCCGGGACGGGTGTTGGCCCACGCCTGCGCGACGGACGCGGGCAGCACGCGTCCCGCCTCCACCGCCACCGCGCCCGCGCTGTCCAGCCGGTCGCAGAGCACAGGCCCTTGGGACGCGGTGATGAGCCGGGGGGCGGCGAGCGGGTTCCGCGCATCCGCCCGGGTCAGCGGCCGGGCCGGGGGTTCGGCCCGGGGATGGTCGGCGAGGCGCTGCACCATCTCCGGGGTCCAGGTGCGGCTCCATGCCACCGCTTGCCCGGCGAAGGGCAGGTCGGAGACGTGCCAGAGTTGGTCACGCGGGGCGACCGGGCCATCCGGAAACACCCCGTGCTGCACCAGCGGGCCGACCAAGAGGCGGGGGAGATCCGCCGGGGTGACTGCCGGGTCCACCACGCGGGCCTCGGCCAGCGCGGCGGCAAACCCCCGGGGCATGGCGACGACGGGGGAACCGTCCGTGTCCGGCCCCGCCCCGAGCGCGGGGCCTTTGGGCGTTTCATGCCACCACACGGCATGCCGACTCCCGAACGGGCTGACATGCACCCGGGGGGCCTCGGCCACCGGGATGGGGGCCGGGGAAGGAGCCCGGGCCGGTCGCTGATCCGGCGTCGGTTGATAGACCTTCGGCGTAAACGCGGCGGTCGTCACCCGTCGGGCCGCTTCGTCGGCGGTGTACTTCGCCACCGTCTTGGCCCACACAATGGGCACCTTGGGATGGTCCTGCCGCACCAACAGGGGCCAGCCCAGCGCCGACGCCGCTTCCTGCGCGGCGGTCCACGAGGAAAACAGCGCCTTCGAGGTGTTGCGGGGCTCCAACGGACGGTCCACACTGGCGGCGCGTTCGGACTCCGGGGTCGCCTGCCAGAGGACGAACGATCCGTTGGGCATGCGATGGGCATACCCGGTCCGCTCCAAGAGGCTCGCGCCCTCGTCGTGGTCCAGGCGGTCGCGAATCGCCACGGGGGTGGTGCCATGGACAAAGAGGCGCACATCCTCGATGGTGAGCGCTTCGCCCGCCTCGGCCCACTGGTGGGCCAACAGATCCACCTGTCCCCGGGGGACGAATTCGTGCACCGCGCGCAGCACGCGGCCGATCTCGCGCCGGAAGGCGGCGGGGTGCACAATCTGCGGATCGTCGGCCTGCGGGTCGTACACCGCCCGCACGGCCGCGGCGACGGCCCGCTTCACGTACCCGCCATCCGTGAGGGGGACCGCCTCCAATCCCGCCACGAGGTGGCGGGTCACGTCCTGGAAGTGGCGCCCCGCCGGGTGCTCCCAGGGGCGGGGCTGGGGCGCGGGGGGCCTCTTCGCCGCCGGGTCGTCCGGAGTCGCGGCGGCGTCGGCGCGCTGCGGGGGCGGGGCCTTGGGATCCTGTGCGGCGAGGGTGGCAATGAAACTCCCGTGGGCCCGCCACAGCGCGTCGCTCTCCTCGGTGAGGAGTTGGGTGCTTCGGATGAGGGTGTCACTGTCGATGAACGAAATTCCCGGCTCGCGGCCGAGTTCCACGGCGGGCACATCGCGCCAGCGGAGCAGGAGTCGGCCGTTGAACGCCGGATGGGCGGCCTGGTAGGCCTCCCAGTGCTGTCGGTCGGCGTCCCGCCCCCAGCGGGCGGTGAATTCCTCGACGACCGTCGGGGAAATGACCGACTCGGCCGGGAAACTCTTGAGGCGCGTGCCCCACGTGGTGCGCCAGGTGTCCTGGGCAAACGCTTCCGCTGCGTCCACGGTCGGAAACGCCCGAATCTCGGCGCGGCCCTGCCCGAGGCGCGCCGCCGTGGACCGATAACAGGTGACGCGGGTAGTGGGCACATGCACGTACCATTCGGCGGGCCAGTCGGGGTGGTGGCGCAGCGCCGGGTTCAGTTGGGCCACCACCACGGGCCGAAAGCGCTCCTGATACGGCAGGGCCCCGGGGTGTTCGGCCTGGGCCAGCAGGTCCCGCCACGCGCCGCGGGCCACTGCGGCATCCAACGCGGCATCCAACGGATCCACCAACGCTTGGGACGCCGCACTGAGCCGCACGGTTGGGCGATCCTCAGACATGAAAGTCACCTCCATCGACGAGAGCCGGGGGTGCCTCAAAGGGGCACGCCTGGTCGTTGGCGAGAAAGTCCGGGAGCGACTGGGGCTCATCGGCCGGGTCGGTCCAGCCCACCGGGCCGCGGATCAGCGGGGGGCCGGTGCACAGGAGCCGCACCCCGGCCGCGTCGGCCGCCTCCGCGAGGTCGAGCGCCGCCAGCGGGGACACCACCCAGAACCGCACGCGGGGATGCGCAGGCGGAGCGGGGGCGTCATCGGGGATCCGGAGCGCGGCCAGACCGCAGCCGAGGTCGGTGGGCGGCGAGTCGACGATCCACACGCGCCGGTCCTGGGGGTCGTCGGTCCCCGGGGGATCGACGCCGGGGGGCAGGGGCACGAAGATCAGGGGCTGGGTGGCCAAGAGCGTTACGGAAGCATCGATCCAGACGGAGCCGGGCACGGTGGGCGCGTCATGGACGAGCCGGACGGCGGCGGGCCATCCGTGGATCGGGACAATGCCAAACGGCATAGAAAACACCTCCACAAAAAGAAAGCAGCCCCGCCTCCGAAGAGGCGGGGCCGCCGGATCGGCGACGAAACCAAAGGGAGGCGGGACAGCCAGGCCCGAAACGTGGGGTCAGGCCGCCACGGCAATCCCAATCGCCCGAAGGCGGCGTTCCATAGCGTTTAGGAGCATGATAGGTTCTCCTTTCCTGCGATGAGACGCGTGGTCCCCAACGGTTACGCCCCTGCTGCCCGCAGGTGCTTGCACAGCCCGCGGCGGAACTGAAAAGCGGGTCAGATCGACCACATAGTCATGCGTCCCGTGGGCCACAAAGCGGCCAGACCCCAAGGGGTCCAGGGCCGCCGCGTCGAAGGTAATGTGCGGCACGGCAAGGTCCACTTGGCTCAAGGCATCGGCGCGTGGATTCTGTTCGCGGGGGACCCACTGAACCGTGACCGTCATCTGGCGGGTCATCCGGTGAGCACGATCCGCCAGAGTGTGCAGGGGGGGCTGCTTGACGGCGTATTCGCCCGTGAACTGGCGAATCACCAGTTGACTGTCGCCGCAGATCTGGAGGGTGCGGACCTGAAAAGTGTGGGCGGCCGTGAGGATGTGGAGCAAGCCCTGCCACTCGGCCACGTTGTGGGTCGTGTGGCCCAGGGCGCCATGACCGGACCATGCGGGGTCACCCAATGGGGTGTCGAGCCAGGCCCCCCATGCCGCCGGTCCCGGATTGGGATTGGCGGCGCCATCGAAGCCGCCCTGCCAGGC
>JAJZYS010000236.1 GCA_021797925.1 Bacillota bacterium | reverse complement strand
TGACGGGCACGGGGCAGGCGATAGGCTCCGGGCGCCGGCGCCACGGTGCCGCTCACGGGCACCGCTGGAAAGAGCCCCACGAAGGTGCCCTCGGCGATGAGCCGTCCCCGGACGGCCGCTTCCCCCGGGAGGGGGCCGGTCGCCACCGCGAGGCGGGGGCGCACGTTCAAGCAGGCGGCGCAGCCGGGTGGGCGAGGCCCCCACCCAGGCCGTGAACCGGCTGGTGAAGGTGCCGAGGCTCTGGTAGCCGGCTTCCATCGCACCTGGGTGACCGGCAGCCGACGTCGACGATCAGCTCCTCGGCCGCCTGCATGCGAAAGGCCACCGCGAACGCGCCCGGCGACAGCCCCGCCGCCTCCCGGAAGCGATGGGCGAACCGCGACGGACTCAGGCACACCCGGCGGGCCAGGCGCTCGATCGGGCAGCAGGGATCCGAGGCCAGCTCGATGAGGACCGCCTCGACGAGCCCGCGATCCTCCGCCGAGAGGCCCTCAGCCTGGGCGGGGGAGTCCGCCACCGGCACCCTCCCTCAGCCCTCCACCCGGATGCGGGCGTCGAGGATCCGCACGCCCTGGCCGGGTCCGAAGGCCTTCACGGGGTTCAGGTCGAGCTCGGCGATCTCCTCCACCGCCTCCACGAGCCGCGAGACCCTTAGCAGCGTGTCCTCGATCGCATCCGTGTCCGCCGCCGCGTGGCCGCGATACCCGGTGAGCAGCCGGTATCCCCGGATGTCGCGCACCATCTCGCGGGCGTCGCGGTCGGTGAGGGGGGTGATGCGGAAGACCACGTCCCCCAGGATCTCCACGTGGATGCCCCCCAGGCCGAAGGCGATCAGGGGGCCGAAGAGCGGGTCCGAGGTGACGCCCACCACGAGCTCGACGCCGCCGGGGACCATGGGCTGCACCACAAAGCCGTCGAGCTCCGACGCCTTGCCGGCGCGGGCGAGGGTGTCGGCGATCCGCGCGCACGCGGCCCTGACCGCGGCCTCGTCTCCGAGGTCGAGCTCCACCCCGCTCCACTCGGTCTTGTGCACCAGGGTGTGCGAGGCGAGCTTCACCGCCACGGGATAACGCAGGCGCCCCGCGGCGGCCACCGCCTCGTCGGGCCCCGCTGCCAGCGCCTCGTCGACGAGCGGCAGCCCGAAGGCGACGAGCACGTCCCGCGTCTCGCTGGCGGTGAGCCAGCCCGGGCCCCGCCGGGCCAGCGCGGCCCGGCAGACGGCCTGCGCGCGCTCCGCCGCCCCGGGGTCGGCCGGGTCCGGGAACTCCCCCAGGGGTTCTCGCCGCCAGCGCGCGTACCCGTGGGACCGGGCCAGGGCCCGGGCGGCGGACTCGGGGAAGCGGTAGGACGGGATCTTCTCGTCGCCGACGGCCAGCGGGGAGCGCAGCCCGCTGGCGCTCATGAAGCACGCCAGGACGGGCTTGGCGCTGCCGGCGGCCCGGGCGGCCGCCACCGCCTCGCGCACGCCCGCGGCCACGCCCTCGATGTCGGCGAGGCCCACCGGGATGAAGATGATCATGACCGCGTCGAACCCCGGATCCTCGAGGACCGTCTCCACCGCCTGACGGTAGTGGTCGGCGGTGGCCGAGGCGATCATGTCCACCGGGTTGCCCACGTTGGCCGCGGGCGGGAGGAACGTGCGGAGCCGGTCCTGGGTGGCCTTCGCGGCCGGAGGCACCTCGAGGCCGGCTCCGGCCAGCGCGTCCGTGGCCAGGATGCCCGGTCCGCCGGCGTTGGTGACGATGGCCACCCGGGGTCCCGCGGGCAGGGGCTGATTGGCCATGAGCGTGGCCACGTCGAACAGCTCCTCCAGGGTGTCCGCCCGGATCACCCCGGCCTGGTGGAAGAGGGCGTCCACCGCCGTCTCGCTCTGCGCGAGGGCGGCGGTGTGGGATCCGGCCGCCCGCGTCCCCGCGGAGGTGCGTCCCGCCTTGACCACCAGGAGCGGCTTGCTCCGGCCCACCCGCCGCGCGAGGCGGGCGAACCGCCGCGGATTCCCGAACGACTCGAGGTAGAGGAGGATCAGGTCGGTGTCGGGATCCTCCTCCCAGTATTGGATCAGGTCGTTGCCGGAGACGTCGGCCTTGTTGCCGACGCTGACGAAGGAGGACATTCCGAGCCCCAGGTCGCGGGCGTACTCCAGGATCGCCAGGCCCAGCGCGCCGCTCTGGGACGACATGGCCACGCGGCCGCGGGGCGGGAAGACCGGCGAGAAGCTGGCGTTCATGTGCACCTTGTCGGAGGTGTTGATGAGGCCCAGGCAGTTGGGCCCCACGATGCGCATGCCGTACCCCCGCGCCGTGGCCACCACCTCGTCCTGGGCCGCTCGGCCCTGCGCGCCGGTCTCGGCGAAGCCGGCCGTGATGATCACCAGGGCCCGCACGCCCTTCTCCCCGCAGGCCTTCACCACGGGCAGCACGGCGTCGCGGGGCACGGCGATCACCGCCAGGTCCACGGGACCGGGCAGGTCGCCCACCGTGGGATAGGCGGGGATCGACCCCACCACCCGGGCGCTGGGGTTGACCGGGTAGACCGGCCCGTTGAAGTGGTTGGCCACCAGGTACTCGAGAACCCGCCGGCCGATGCTGTCGGGGTTGCGCGAGGCGCCGATGACCGCGATGGACCGGGGGTTGAAGAACGGCTTGATGGAGGCGACGGTGGCGATCCGGTCGCGCATGTCCGCGCGCGCCACCTCCTCGCGCGAGGGCAGGACGGAGAAGTCCACCGTGATGCGGTCGCGCTCGTCCGTCTCGCGCACCGTGAAGCCGCTCTGGCGCAGGACCTCGAGCATCCGGTCGTTTTCGGGCCGGATCTGCGCGACGAAGCGGCGGATGCCGTGGCGCGCGGCGACGAGGGCCAGCCGTTCCAGGATGAGGGTCGCGAGCCCCCGGCCCTGGTACGCGTCGTGGACCAGAAAGGCGATCTCGGCGCTGTCGGCCTCGGACCCCTCCCGGATGTAGCTGCCGGTGGCCACGATGCGGGGCTGGTCGGGCTCGCCCATGAGCACCACCAGGGTCATCCGCTCCTCCGCCGGCGCGCCCAGCAGGGCCGCGGCCGCGGCGTCGGGCTTGAGCGCGGCGAAGAAGCGCCGGGAGAGCGACTCCTCCGACACGCTCTCGAGGAACTTGACGAACCGCTCGGCGTCCTCCGCGACCGCCGGCCGGATCTGCGCCGCGGTGCCATCCTTGAGGATGAGACGCCCCCTGTCGGGCAGCCCCGTCGCGTCCGCCATCACGCGCCATCCCCTCTCCACGCTGCTCTTCGCGCCGCCCGCCGGTGCCCGGGGACGGACCACAGCCACAAACACGGCCCGCATCGGACCCAGGGCTCCGGGATCTCTGTCCGCTGACTACTTCGTGCCCGGACGGGGCGATCCTGTCCCCGGGCGACCTCGCGCCCACGGCCGTCCGGGCGGAGCGTCCCGGCGTCGGCGCCCCAGGGGCGCGTGGACGGGGACCTCGGCGGGCGGCCCTGGCACCGCGCGAGGCCGCCCG
>JAJZYS010000036.1 GCA_021797925.1 Bacillota bacterium | reverse complement strand
ATCTTGTGTCGAGCCCCAGGATCGCGCACTGCCCGAGCAGGGCGTCGAGCTCCGCGGTCCGGACGGCGTGATCCACGGCGGCGCGGGCGAGATGTGCGCGGCTGAGGCTGACGACGAGCGGCCCGAAGCCGAGCCGGGGGGCCCAGCGGGCCAGGACCCGGGCGATGGCGCGGCTCACCTCGGGACCGCGGTGGCCGCGCACCGCCTGCACCACCACGAGCTGGGCCGGCGCAAGGTCGGCCACGGCCTGGAGGACGGCGTCGCAGCTGCCCTCGTTCATCGCCACGTCGTTGACCATGGTGTACGGTCCCACAGACCGGGTCTCGATGCGCCTGGGCGGGGGTTCGAAGGCGGCCAGGGCGTCCCGGGCGAGGGCGGGTGGGACGCCCACCGCCCCCGCCAGGGCGAGGGCAGCCATGGCGTTGAGCGCGTTGTGGCGGCCGGGCATGCCCAGATCCACGGTGAGAACCTGGGGAGCCAGACCGCGGATCCTCAGCTCGAAACGCAGGCGCGTGGATCGCGGGTCGATCCGGCACGCCTGCAGGGTGGCGTCCGACGCCGTCCCGAACGTGACCGGCCGGGCGCGAAGGTGGCGGGCAAACCCCGCGGCCACGGGGTCGTCGGCCCCGAGCACCGCGGTGGCGTCGGCGTCCAGCTGTTCTACGAACGCGCGTTTTGTAGCCACGTAGGCGGCCAGGTCCCCGTGGAAGTCCAGGTGGTCGGCGGTCACGTTGGTCACCGCTCCGGCGGCGAACCGGACCCCTTGCAGCCGGTTGAGGGCGATGCCGTGCGAGGAGACCTCCATCACCACGTGGGTGGAGCCCGCGTCGACCGCCGCGCGAAGGAACCGGTGCAGATCCGGTGGCGGCGGTGTGGTCCAGTAGGGACGAAAGCGCTCCCGTCCCACCGCGACCTCGGTCGTCGTCCAGTGGGAGGTGGGTCGGCCGCTGTGACGCAGCATGGCCGCCGCCATGAGGGCGGTGGTGGTCTTGCCGTTGGTGCCGGTGACCCCGATGACGGTGAGCTGACGGGCGGGTCGGCGGTACAGGCGGGCCGCGAGTTCGGCGAGGATGACCTCGGGGCGCGGGTGGACCAGGGCGGGGACGCCCCCGGGAAGGGGGGCTCCGGGCGCGCCCACGACGGCCACGGCACCGCGGGCGAGGGCGTCGGCGGCGAAGGCGGCACCGTGGGCCGTCTCTCCCGCCACGGCGACGAAGAGGTCGCCGGGCCGGGTGCGCCGCGAGTCGGTGGTGAGCCCCGTGACCGTCACATTCCGCCATCGGCCGACCCGACCGCCGCCAAGATCCCGGCAGAGCTCGTCGAGCCCCATAGGCGGGGCACTGCCCATGTGACGACCTCCCTCGGGCGAGTGTCCTGCGCGGAGCGCCTGGGCGGGCCGGGGGCCCGGAAGTCCCCGGCCCGCGCGGCTGTGTCCGCCGTCGGAGCGCACACCCTGCTCCACGGGGGCGAGCGCCTGTGTCTACCCTATGCGCCGGCGCCGTCCTCCGCGAGGCGCCCGGGCGGCTTGTCGCCCCGCGAGCCTCGGCGGTCGCGTCCACAGCCGGATCCGCCGGGTCACTCGGCGGACCCGGGAACGCCGCGTTGCCCCCGACGGTCGGGCGGGGAACGAGCCGCCACCGCCCGCGCCGTGGTGGGAGCGGTCACCAGGCCGGCGACCGCCCGTCCCACGGGATCCGCCGTCGCGAGCGGGTCCGGGCCTCCGACTCTGGCGTCGAGAGCCGCGGCGGCCCGCCGGCAGGCCGTGTTGGGCGGGGGCTCGACCGTTGCCGCAGGGACCGCTGACGGGCACGAGGCGCGGCTCCCTCGGCGGACGCAATCCCGGCGCGTCCCCACCGGGCCTGCGCACAAAGCGAGTGGCCTCGTGTCGGAGCGCTCGGGTTTGCAGGCGCGGTCCGAGGATCAGACGCGATCCCACACCACGACGGCGCTCTCGCCGTCGGCGAAGAACTGCGGACAGGTGCCCACCACCCGCCATCCCAGCCTGAGGAGCAGGCCGAGCTGCGCCACGTTGGACGTTCGGACCTCGCCCATGAGCCAGCGCGCCCCCCTGCGCCGGGCCTCGACGGCCCCCCGGCGCAAGAGGAGCGTGGCCAGACCGCGGCGGCGGTAGCGGGGATGGGTGGCGTTGCTGATGACGTGCGCTGTGGCGCCGAAGACCTGAAACCCCAGGTACGCGGCCAGGCGGTCCTCCTGCCGAACGCCCAGGTACGAGGTGGCGGGATCGAGCCACAGGCGCGTGAGGTCCGCCAGGGAGAGGGGCTGCGGGAAGACGTCCCGCTCCACGGCGGCGACCTGCGCCAGCTCGGCGAGTTCCACCCTCCGCACCACGGGGCGCTCCATGCCGTCCCGGACACCGTTGTTCACGGGCTCTCCCCCCTGGGAGCCTACGCGATCGGACCTGCCCGGGTTCCGCGGCCGGGGGCCGGGCCGAGCGGGGTGGATCCCGCGAAACTTTGCGGGCTGTTTCACGTGGGATCGGGCAGTGAAGGTCAGCATGGGGAAGGCGGCTTCGAGCCCGGAGCCCGCAAAGGGCCCTGCGCCGACGGGAGGGCCCCGGCAAGATCGAGGCGCAGCGGGAGCCCGTCGCCCGCCCGGCGTCAGGAGAAGTGCACCACGACGAGAGCCGCCACGAGCGTCAGGAAGGCGTACGCCACGTAGCCGTTGATGCTGCCGTGGTGCATGCGGGCCAGCACCCGCGCGGCCATCATGGCCAGCAGGGCGATGGGGAGGAAGACGTAGCGGTCCACCACGTAGGCGTCGCCCACCTCGCGGGATATGGACGCGGGGAAGTGGGTGGCCACGACCCGCTCCCGGTCCACCGGCCGCGTGGGCGTCAGGATGGCGCGGAACACGACCCGGATGGGGTTGGACAGCCCCGTGGCCGTGTACGTCATGGCCGGGGGCGCCGCCTCCATGCCACCCTGCCAGGGTCGGACCCTCGCCCGCCGGCGCGCGCGCCCCAGCACCCGGACCACGAGGAAGGTCAGCCCCACCACCGCGGCGACGGCCAGGGCGAAGTAGCCCGGGGACATGGCGAAGACCACGTGGGGAGCGGGCGATGCGCTCTGATGCAGGAAGACGAGGCCCGGGGGCGGCAGGATCCCCAGACCCAGCTGCGCGCCCAGGGGGTGGAAGGCCGCGCGCAGTCCACCGGACAGGCGGTGCGGCGCGAAGAACGGCGGCACGAGCCGCGCGAGGCCCCGCACCCCGGTGAGGGGCTCGGCGACCCCGGAGAGGCCGGCCGCCACGTAGGTCGGAGCCAGGCCCAGGGCGAGGGCGCAAGCGGCGAGCAGCCCCATGCCCACGCGCAGCGGCGGGGGAACCTCGCGGGCATCCTCGGCGGCCGAGGAGCGCGACTGACCCAGAAACGTCATCCCGTAGAACTTGACGAAGGCGGTGACGGCCAGGCCCGCGGTCAACGCCACCAGCACGCCGCTCAGGGCGAACAGGACGTGGACGCCGAAGCCCACGAGGACCACGCCGCGCAGAAGACTCTGGATGATCAGCCACTCGCTGACGAAGCCGTTGAACGGCGGCAGGGCAGCGATCGCCATCGTGCCCGCGAACATGAACAGCGACGTGAACGGCATGCGGCGCCCGAGCCCTCCCAGCCGGTCCATATCCAGTTCCTCGGCGGACAGGTCCACGGCCCCGGCCCCGAGAAACAGCAGCGCCTTGTACGTGGAATGGTTCAGCATGTGGTAGAGGGCCGCGATCCAGGCCAGGGCAGCCAGGGCGGGCAGGTGGGCGGCCCAGAACGTCAGCGCGGTCCCCACGGCCACGGTGATCAACCCCAGGTTCTCGATGGAACTGTGGGCCAGCATCCGTTTCAGGTGATTCTCGGTGGCGGCGTAGAGAATGCCGATCAGTGCGGTCAGCGCACCCACGGCGAGCACCATGAGGCCGGCGGCGATGGAGGTGACCGGCAGGAGCACCGCGTTGACGAGGATGATCCCGTACACGCCGAGGTTGAGGATCACCCCCGACAGGACGGCGGACGCGTTGGCGGGCGCGACGGGGTGGGCGCGCGGCAGCCAGCTCATGCTGGGCAGCAGGCCGGCCTTGACCCCGAAACCGAAGAACGACGCCAGCAGGATCGCCCACCTGGCCGCCGGCCCCACGACGCGCGGCGCGGTCCGGGCGATGACGGCGAAGTCGATGCTGTGGGCGGCGACGGCGAGCGGCACCAGCGCCGCGACGCTCAGGAGGAACCCGACCTCGCTAGCGCCCAGCATGATGTAGCCCGCCCTGGTGGCGCGGTCGTCGAGGTGGTCGAAGTTCACCGTGAGGTAGCTCAGCACCGACATGGCCTCCCACGCGATGAGGAACGAGACCACGTCCGCCGTCACCACGACCAGGGCCACGCTGGCCACGAGGAGATGGTAGACGATGGAGAACACCCGCGGGTCGTAGCGCCGGCCGTAGCGTTTGAGATAGCCGCGCGCGTACGCGGAGACGGCGAAAAAGACCACGCCGCTCACCAGCAGGAAAAAGGCGGAGAGGGGTGTGGCGCCCAGCCGCAGCACCCCCCAGGGCGCAAGCGGCCACAGGCGGGCGGACCAGGGCCCGCGCACGAACACGTCCACGGCGCTCAGCAGCAGCGCCGCGGCCTGCACGAGTCCCAGGACGGAGCTTGACGCCACCGCGCGCTCGCGCGGCAGCACGGCGAGTACGGCCACGGCCGCAGCGGTGACGGCGAGGAACGCGGCGAAGACGGACATGGGCGTTCTCTCCTAGCGAGGATCGGGTCGTCCGGGGCCTTCCCGTCCCATGAGCAGGTGCAGGCCGTGGAGGATCGCGAGCGGCGGCGGCGGGCAGCCGGGTATCTCCACGTCCACCGGGATCACGCGGGACACCGCGCCTTCCACGGCGACGCTCTTTGCGAACACGCCGCCTGTCAGGGCGCACGTCCCCGTGGCGATGACGCGCCTGGGTTCGGGCATGGCCGCGTAGGTCTCGCGCATCGCCGTGCGCATCGCCCGGGTGACCGGGCCCACGACCATGAGGACGTCGGCGTTCCGGGGCGTCGGCGTGACGAAGATGCCGAACCGGTGCAGGCTGTAGACGGGGCTGGTGAGCTGGCGCACCTCGGCGAGGCACGCGCCGCAGTCGCCCGCGTCGAGCACCCGGACGTGGATGGAGCGTCGAAACGCCGGCCCGAGCGCACCGGTGCGGGAGACCGCCCACCGGTAGCTCTGCTCCCAGCGGATGGGGGCGCCGGCGCGGACGCAGCGCAGGCACTGGACGCAGCGGGCGTAGTCGGGGACTGTGACGCCTGCGCGGACCTCGAGTGCTCCCGTGGGACACAGGGACGCGTCGTCCATCTGGCCTGCGGGCGTGGGGAGCGGGCGGCCGGGAGAGAGCCCGGGGGAGACCGGTGCCCGGGAATCGTCGTCCATCGCGTCCACGCCCTGTCGCAACCCGCGGGCGAACCAGGCCATCATGAACCCTCCTTGCGGCTGGGATGGGAGCTCACCGGTCGGCGTCCGCCACGCTCAGGCCGAACGTGGCCAGGATGATGGGCAAGTCCTGGAACGCAAACGACCGCACGGCGGTGGGGAACACGTGCCAGTTGGCCAGACCCGGGGTGATGATCCGGCAGCGGGTGATCTGGCCCGCCGGATCCGTGCGGACCCAGTACACCAGCGCGCCCGTGGGAGCCTCCGCGAATCCCAGCGCCACGCCCCCGGTCGGAGGCACCCCGGCGCGGACGGGGCCGGGCGGCAGGGCTCCCGCGACCTGCTCCAGGAGTCGGGCGGACTCGTGGACCTCGGCCATCAGGACGCGCCAGCGGGCGTAGCCGTCCCCCTCCTTCTCCACCGGGACGTCGAACCGCCAGCCCTCGTATCCCGAGTACGGCTGTGCGGCGCGCAGATCCCGGGACAGGTTCGAGGCGCGAGCCACGGGGCCCACGGCCCCGAACGTCGCGGCCTCTTCCGGGCTGACTCGGCCCACCGCCTCCAGGCGGTCCAGAAAACTCTCGTCGAAGGTCAGCCGTCCGTAGATCTCGTCGACGGCCTCCACGCCGTGGCGCACCCGCCGCGCCACGGCCCCGGCGTCAGCGTCGCTCAGATCCGCGCGAAGGCCGCCCGGGGTCATGAGCCCCATGAGGTACCGGTGCCCCGTGAACTCGCCGGAGATCTCCAGCAGCCTCTCCACCTGTGTGGCCAGAAGGCTGGCCGGGACCGACAGGCCGGTGGACTCCAGGATCGCCGTCAGGGCGGCGACATGGGAGCGGATGCGCTCCAGCTCCGCGAAGAGCACGCGCAGGGCCCGGGCGCGCTCGGGGACCCGAGCGCGCGCCAGGGCTTCCACGGCCTGCGCGAAGGCCAGCCCGTGGGCGAAGGCGGCGGTGCCGTCCACGCGCTCCGCGATCAGGATGGCGTCGTCAGGGGTGCGCCCCTCCATGGTCTTCTCCGCGGCGCGGAACTTGTAGAACAGCCGCACGTGGGCGAAGATGATCTCCTCGCCCACCGTCTCCAGGAGGAACTGCACCGACTCCTGGACCCCGGAGAACACCGGCCCCACAGGCAGGGTGAACCCTCCGGGCGCATCTACGATGCGAGGGGCGGGGCGAGGACGGGGCGGGGGCGCCGGCGAGATGGAGCGGCGCATGGGCGCGAAGGCGGGGAAGCTTCCCTCGTGCAGGGCGAAGTCGCCCGGGAACGGGTGGCCCCGGAACTCGATGCCGTAGAGGTCCTCGGCCTCGCGTTCCTGCCAGTCCGCCGCGAACAGCACGGAGCTGACGCTCGCCAGAGCGTCCTCGTGGACCCAGATCTCGACCCCGACCCAGGGGGCGCGGTCCGCGCCCAAGAGGTAGGTGAGCCGCCAGGGTGCGCGCTCGCCGTCCTCCTCCACCACGATGCCCGCGAAGACCCATCCGTGGGCCATGAGCGCCCTCAGGGCCGGGATGAGATGGGGGGCTTCGATCTCGACCCGGACCCAGTTGACCTCCGGGTGGACGCCGGCGACAGGGACCGTGCCCAGGACGTCGCCAAGGGACCTCTCCGTGACCACGTGAGCCTCACCTCCTGAGCGCATGAGTCGCCAGCACGAGCAGATGGTCCAGGGGCGGCGGGAGATACACCCCGAGGACCACGAGCGGGATCCAGCCCACCGCCATGGCCAGCTTCAGCGACCCCGGCGTCGAGCTGGGCGGGTGCGAAGGCTGGCCGAACACCATGGCGTTGATGTGGAGCATGATGCCGAGGAAGGCCACCGCCAGGAAGAACAGCAGCAGCCCCAGGACCCAGACCTCGTTCACGGACACGGCCGCCCGGAAGATGGACAGCTCGCTGAGAAACACCGCGAACGGCGGCGCTCCCGCCACCGCCAGTCCGCTGAGCAGCAGCGTCACCCCGGCCACCGGGGATATCCGGATGAGCCCCCGGACGGAGGCGATGTTCCGGGTGCCGGTCGCCATGAGCACCGAGCCTGCCGCGTAGAAGGCCACGGACTTGGCGAGGCCGTGGGTGAGCAGCTGGTACGTCGTGCCGAAGTCACCGGCGGGTCCGAGCCCCAGCGCGGTGAGGAGGATGCCCATGTGTTCGACGGTGGAGAACGCGAACAGGCGCTTGAAGTCATGGACCTGGATCAGCAAGAAGGCGGCGACGCCTACGGAGACCAGGCCCACCACCTCGAGCCACCGGGTGGCGAAAAGGCCGGGGACGCCCTGGAACACGGGCCACAGGCGCATGATCACGTAGAGGATCGTCGTGACCTCGACCCCGGAGAGCAGCGCGCAGACGGGGGTGGGGGCCTGGGAGTGGGCGTCGGGCAGCCAGGTGTGCATGGGAACGATGCCCACCTTGGTGCCGAAGCCCAGGAGAATGAGCACGAACGCCAGCTTCAGCTGCGCCGCCGGCATGTGCGGGGCTGCGGCCACGAGCGCGGACCAGGTCTGGGCGGACCCGCCGGCGGACGCCAGGCCCCAGAGCAAAAGGAAGATGCCCAGCACCGCCACCGTGGCCCCGGTGATGGTGATGACGGCGTACTTCCAGGCCGCCTCCAGGGCCGGGGGCGTGTTGTCGAAACTCACGAGGAACACCGAGAGCACCGTGGTGAGCTCCACGGCCACCCAGGTGAGCGCGGGCTGCAGGAGCAGCGGCACCACCAGCAGGGAGGCCACGAAGAGGTTCAGATTCATGTAGTACCGGCGCTCTTTCTCGGGGTGTCCGCGGGCGAGATGCCGGATGTAGTCCCACGAGTACACGAGCGCCGTCATGGCCACAAAGCCCTGCAGAAGGAGGACCAGCGCGCCGAGACCGTCGACGCCGACCCAGTCCGCGCCAGACCAGCGTTGTGCCCGTGTTCACGGCCATCGCCACCGTCACCGTCATCGCGAAGACCGCGACCGCGCTCAGGCTGCTCGCAAGGCGCGCCACGGCCGGCCGCACGCCGGCCGCGCTCACCAGGGCGGCGATGAGGGGCACGAGCGGGATCCACGGCAGGATCACGACGGCGTACCCTCCTTGAGGGACGTCAGGTCCCCCACCGCCGTGCTTCCCACGTGCTGCGCGATGGTCCGGGCCAGGATGGCCACCACCAGCACCACCACCACCCCTTCGAGACCGGCTGCCAGCTCGACGATGGCCGAGGACGAGGCGATGGCGATCCCGGCGAAGAACGCGCCGTTGTCGATGGCCATGACGGCCAGCATCTGGGGGACGGCCTCCCGGCGCACCGCCAGCGTGTACACGCCGATGAGGGTGACGGCGAACCCGATGGGGAGATTGATGTCGACCGTGGGTCCCACGCCGTGCAGCAGCGGCGCGACGAACACGAAGGCAAGCACCGTGATGACGATGGCGACCAGGAGCGAAGCCGGGACGCTCACCGCCAGCTCCACCTCGCGCCGCGAACGCAGCTCCCGCTCCAGCGTGCGCGTCAGCAGGCCGGGGATGATGAGCGTCTTGGCCAGCAGGGTGATGAGGGCCACGAGCAGCAGCTCCACCGAGCCGTGGAGCCAGCCCAGCAGCAGGGCGGAGAGGGCGAGGAGGAACGACTGGCGCACGAAGTGCTTGAGAAACCCCTGCGCCTGTCTCGGAGCCATGAGAAAGAACGCCGACAGGATGAACAGCCCGCCGACCAGGGCGTCCAGGTCCACCAGCAGATTGGCCGCAAACCCTCCGGTCACCGGTCAACCTCCCCTTGCGCCTGAATTGCGCCGCTCGGACGCATCTACAGGGTGACCGGCTGGAGGAACATGGCCACCACGGCCACCACGAAGGCGACGGTCAGGTAGTCCTCGATGCGGAACAGGCGAAGTTTCGCGAAGGACGTCTCGATGAAGGCCAGGACCAGGAGCATGGCCGCCAGCTTCACCGCCACCAGGGGGATCGCCAGGAGGACCGCCGACACCTGGGTGCCCGTCGCCAGTCCCCACGGGGCCAAAAGGACGTTGAGGAGCACGAGGTCGAGCACCATGGACTTCATCTGCCCGCCCCACTTCACGAGCGCTGCCGACCGGCCGGAGAACTCCAGCACCTTGGACTCGTCGATCATGGCCAGCTCGAAGTGCCCCGACGGATTGTCCACGGGGATGCGCCCGGTCTCGGCCAGGATGATCATGAGAAACGCGGCGACGAGCAGGACGTGGGTGGGCGAGAAGAACCGCGCGGCCGATTGCACCCACTGAGCCTGGACGACGTAGGGGATGGTGGAGTTGGCGGCAAACGACACCGAGAAGAACACGATCATGAAGATCGGCTCCACCAGGGAGCTGACCATGCGGCTGCGGCTGGTCCCCATGGGGCCGTACACGTTGCCCGCGTCGATCGCGGCCAGGGCGAGGAAAAAGGCGCCGCCCGACAGGATGAACCCTGCCGCCACCATGTCGCCCATGAACGCCATGAAGAGCGGATAGGCGGTGAGCACGGGGATGAGCATGGTCACGAGCAGCGGGGCGGCGAAGTACGCGTACGGCGCAAAGCGGAAGATCCACGTGCCCTGGGTGGAGAGGACCTCGTCCTTGTGAAAGAGCTTCCACAGGTCGAAGTACGGCTGCCACACGCTGGGGCCGCGCTTGGACTGGATGCGCTCCTCGAGGCGCACCAGCACGCCCTGGACCAGCGGCGCGAGCAGGAGGACGGTGAGCATTTGGAGGATGTTGAAGGCGATGTGCAGGGCCATCGGTCTTCCCCCCTCGTTCCCATGGACCCGGGTCAGGGACGATCGTGCGGGCCGCCGCTGAGGACAAAAAACGGCTCCCGATTCGTCGCCGAATCAGGAGCCATTAGCCTCCGCGGAAAGAGGCGGTTGTCCGGCCAGCTCCATGGCCGTCGCAGCGCTACTCACTCTACTGCGCACGCACGCCCCCGTCAAGATCCCGCGGTCACGCACAGCGTCGATGGTTCCGTGCGCTTGACGGCTCCGAAGACGCGTCGTTATAATGGCGCACGTTGACGGCCGATGGAGTTCGGCCTGGCAAAGTCCTAAACCGCCCTCCGGCTAATAACTCCTGAGCTAGCTCGGGAGTCTATTTGTGTGGCTCGAGCGCTGAGGAGGTCACCGCCGGTTGCCTTCTGGAAACTTGTTGCTCGCACAGCTTCTGGCCGTCATCTTCGTCCTCGTCGTCGCGCCGCTCTACCGGGGGATTCTCGAAACCTTCAAGGCCAGGCTCATGTACCGTCAGGGCCCGCCCATCGTGCAGCCCTACCGGGACCTGCGCAAGTGGTGGGCCAAGGAGACGGTCCGCACCGACCTCACCAGCTTCGTCTCCGCCTTCTGCCCGGTGGGGTACTTTGTCGCGCCGCTGCTCGTGACCATGCTCATCCCCGCCCTCACCGCGTTCCCGCTGCCGTTCGCGTTCATGGGCGACATGCTGGGAGGGGGGTTCATCCTGGGCGGCGGCGGGCTGCTGCTGCTCCTGGCGGCGCTGGACGCGGGCAGCGCCTTTTCGGCGCTCGGCGTCAGCCGCATCCGGCTGGTGGGCGTGTTCACGGAACCGCTCTCCTACCTGGCCGTGTTCACGGCGGCGGCCGTGGCCTCCACCACCATCCCGTTCGTGGTGAACGCCACCTGGGCCACCGCCCGCTGGGCCCTCACCCCGGCCCATCTGCTGGTGCTCTTGGCCTGGTTCCTGCTGATCCTGGCGGAGGCGGGGCGCATTCCCGTGGACAATCCGGCCTCGGCCCAGGAGCTCTCCCTCATCGATCCCGCACGCACCTTCGAGTCCTCCGGCCGGGACCTCTTCCTGTACGAATGGGGCGGCTGGATGAAGTTCATGGTGCTGGGCCTCATCTTCGTGAACGTGCTGGCGAGCCCACTGGGGCTCGCGAGCTCCCCGGCCGTGGGCAGTCTCCTCCTCGCCGCGGTCGTGGTGTTCGCCAAGCTCCTCGTGCTGGGCGGCGTGGTGGTGGTGGTGGAGGTCTCCTTCGCCAAGCTCCGCCTGCTCAGGATCCCGGAGTTCCTCCTGGCGTCGGTGCTGGTGGCCTTCCTGGCCGGGGCGTCCGCCCTGGTGGCGGGGAGGTGACGCCGTGAACAGCCTCTCGGGCCTGGCGGGCATGGCGCTGCTGGCCCTGGCCAGCGCCATCCTCATCTCCCGCGACGCGCGCGCCACGGCGGGATTCTACGGCCTGGCGGCGATCCCCCAGGCCGTGATCGCCGGTGGCCTGGGCGTCGTGCACCGGCAGGCCGAGCTCCTGGTGCTGGCCGGCGTGCTGCTCTTTGTGAAGGGCTACCTGGCGCCCCGGCTGCTCACCCGGGTCTGGCCGCCCAGCGAGCGCTCCGCCTACCGCCTGTCGGGGCCCACCGGCACCGCCGGCGCGATGGTGGCCGCGCTGGCGGCCGCGGCGGTGGCGCTGCGGGTCGGGAGCGTCGTGGCCCCCGACGGCGCCACCATCGGGATCTCCGGCGCCCTGGCCGCGATGTTCGTGGGCATGCTGGCGCCGGCGCTGCGGCACGAGCTCTTCACCCAGGCCGGCGGGCTCCTCATCGCCGAGGCGGGGGCCAGCGCAGCGGCCCTGCTCCTCGTGGGGGCCCTGCCCGGCGTGGCGGACGCCGTGTCCCTGGCGGACCTGATGTTCCTCGCGATCGCCTTCGGAGTCCTGCTGCGCTGGGTGGCGACGGTGCACGGCCGGGCGGACGCCCGGCTCCTGGGCGGCCATGAGTAGCGCAGTGGGGGTCCTGCCCGCCCTGTGGCCGGTTCTGACGGGCGTGGCGACCTGGCTCCTCCCGCCGCGACCGGCGCGGGCCCTGGCGGTCATCACCGCGCTGGGCCTTCTGGCCATGGTGCCGGTGGCGCCGGGGCTCGCCGGGGTCCACGGGCACGACCTCACCCTGTGGTTCCTCCTGCCCTCCCTCGTGCTCTCGGCCACGGGGCTTCTGGTCTCGCTGTCGGAAACCCGGGACGCTCCGGACCGCGGCCGCCGGTACTTCTTTCTGTACGAGCTCTTCTGCGCGGCCATCCTCTTCGTGGTGCTCGCGCCCGATCTCCTGGTGCTGTGGGGGGCGGTGGAGGCCACGACCCTCGCTTCGGTGTTCCTGGTGGCCTGTCCCGCGACCCCGGGGGCCGTGTCCGCCGCGTGGCGGTACCTGGTGGTCACCAGCGTCGGCGGGCTCAGCGCGCTGGCCGGCATCGTCGTGGTGAGCGCGGGGGCCCACGTCTCGCTGGCCGTGCTGACGGCGCACCCCGGGCCCCGACCGGACCTGGCGGTGGTGCTCACGGGGCTGGCTTTCGTGACCGTGGGCTTCGGCACCAAGGCGGGGCTGGCCCCCATGCACACGTGGCTGCCCGACGCCCACGGGGAGGCTCCCGCCCCGGTATCGGCGCTGCTGTCGGGCATCGAGCTCGGCGTGGCGCTGTACGGGCTCATGCGGGTGATGCGGCTTGTGGCCGCCGTCGCGGGGCCGCTGTGGCCCCAGCGCATGCTGGTCGTCCTGGGGATCCTCTCGCTGGTGGCGGCGGCGCTCTTCGCCGGCCGGCAGCGGGACATGAAGCGCCTTTTGGCCTATTCGAGCATCGAGCATCTGGGGCTCATGTCCCTGGGGCTGGGGCTGGGTGGCGTGGCGGCGGTGGGGGCCTTGCTCCTGGTGTGGACCCACGGCGCGGGCAAGACGCTGCTCTTCTACGCGGCGGGGAACGTGAAGCGCCGCTATCATGCCACCGCCGCGCCGTCGGTGCGCGGGCTGATGCGGGCGGTGCCGTGGACGGCGACGGCCCTGGTGGTGGGGGCGCTGGCCATCGGCGGGATGCCGCCGTTCGGGCCCTTCTTCAGCGAATGGCTCATCTTCACCGGCGGCTTCCACCGCTTCGGCCCCCTGCCCGCCATGGCGGCCGTGGGCCTGGTCGCGGCGGTGGTGGTGGGCTTCGGCCGCCACCTGCCTCGGATGGTCATGGGCGAGGGGACGAAGGCCGTGGAGCGCGAACGGCTGGGCGAGGTGGTGCCGCTCGTGGTGATGGCGGTCGTGGTCCTGGTCGGGGGCGTCGCGATCCCGTACTACCTCCACCACCTGCTCTTCGCGGCCGCCCGGTCCGCCGACCTGGGGGTGGTCCCGTGAGGCTGCCGGCGCCCGAGGCCGTCTCCCCGGCGTCCTTCGGGGAAGTCGTGGCGGAGCGCCACCGCGACGGTGAGGTGTACGTGCACCTGTACGCGCCCGACGACGGTCACGTGGAGGCCGTGCTGGTGGGCGGGGAGGGACCGGTCCGGGTGCGGGCGCGGCGTCCCGCGGGCGCGCCGTCGCTGCGCGGCCTCAGGGTCGCCAAGGCGGACGAGGCCCGGATCGAGGGCGCCTGGCTCGACGGTCGGCGGCACCGGTCCGAGGTCAGGGTGCTTCACGCCGGGACCTTCATCTTCCCCATCGGGCCCGTGCGCGGGGACATCATGGAGAGCATCGCGTGGCGGCTCAACTCCCTGGGCGACGAGGTGGTGCACCTCACCCTGGGGGCGGGATACAAGCACCGGGGCGTCGAGGCGGCTCTCGCCGGCCGGACGCTGGAGGAAGGGGTGGCGGTGGCGGAACGGGTCACCGGGACCTCCACGGTGGCGCACACCTGGGCGTACCTGTCGGCGGTGGAAGCGGCGACCGGCACCCCGGTGCCGCCCAGGGCACAGTGGCTGCGCGGCGTCCTGGCCGAGGCGGAGCGGGTCATGAACCACCTCGGGGATCTGGGCACCCTGGCCGCCTCCACCGGGCTGCCGGTGGCCCAGATGGAGCTTTTGGCCCTCAAGGAGTCGCTGCTGCGGCTGAACCAGGAGCTCGGCGGGCACCGCTACCTGCGGGGGATGCTGGCGCCCGGTGGCCTCGTGCACGACCCCGGGGATGCCGCCGTGGAACGCTTTGTCGACGGGCTCCTCGCTCTCAGGGCGCCTTTCCAGCGCACGATCCGCGACCTCGACCGGACCACCTCGTTCCTGGACCGGCTGGTGCGGGCGGGGACCGTGCCCCCGCCGGCGGCGGCGTCCCTGGAGCCCCTGGGGCCGGTGGGGCGGGCCTGCGGCCGGAAGGTGGACGCCCGCTGCGACGCTCCCTACGGCCCCTACGCGGAGCGGCCGGTGCCCGTGGCGACGGCCGACGAGGGCGACGCGTGGGCCCGCTACCGGGTGCGCATCGCCGAGGTGGGACATTCGCTCGACTGGCTGGCGGCGGCCCGGTCGCTGCCTGCGGGCCCGGTTCGGCTGCCCCCGGGGTCTGCTTCGGGGACCGCGCTCGCGCGCGTCGAGGGCCCGCGCGGCGAGATCGCCTACGTGCTGGAAGTCGGCAGCGACGGCCGCGTCGCGTGGGCCCGCATCCGGACCCCGTCGATGCGCAACTGGCCCACCGTGCCCCTGGCCGTGGCCAACGGGAACGTGTTGCAGGATGTGCCCATCATCGACGCCAGCCTCATGCTGTCGGTGGCGGGACTGGATCTGTGAGGGGGGACGAGGGGTGTTCTATCCCGGCTGGCTCCGGGCACTGGCGAACGGGCCGGTCACGCTGGGGCGCTCCCGGCGGGCGCGCGCGCCGCGGGGGACCTCGCCGCTGTCGCGCTCCCTGGCGATCCGGCACGTGGACGCGGGCTCGTGCAACGGCTGCGAGAGCGAGCTGAGCCTCATGAATTCCGCGGTCTATGACCTGACGCGCTTTGGCATCACGGTGACCCCGTCCCCGCGTCACGCGGACCTCCTGCTCATCACCGGGGTCGTGACCGCGGCGATGGTCCCGGTGATCCGCACCGCGTACGCGGCCATGCCGGAGCCCCGGCGGGTCGTGGCGGTGGGTGCGTGCGCCGCCGGCGACAGTCCGTTCGCCGGCCAGCGCGGGGTCGTCCTCAGCCTGGACGGGATCGTGCCCGTGGACGTCAGGGTCCCGGGCTGCCCCCCGGACCCCGGCGCCATCCTGGAGGGGATCCTCGTCGCCATGGGCCGCTCGGCGCCCGAGGGCAAACCGTGATCCTCGTCATGATCCTCCTGCTGAGCCTGCCCGCAGGGCTCGTGGGTTACCGCCGGCGCGGCCCCGCGCTGGCGCTCGCGGTCGGGGCGCTCGCCGCGGCGGTGCTGGGGGCGCAGGGCCTGGCCGGGCAGGGCGCCCGGCTCGCCATCACGCTGCCGACCCCCCTGCCGGCCGTGGCCTTCGGCCTGAACGGCCTCGCGGGCTGGTGGCTCCTCCTGGCGGGGATCCTGCTCCTGGCGGCGGCGATCGTGGACCTGGATCGCTCCGTGCCCCCGGCCCGAGCCGTGCTCTTTCACCTCCTCTTGCTCGGCATCGCGGTGCTCGTGACCGCCCGGGACCCGCTGGGGATCCTGGGGGGATGGGAGGCGATCTCCGCCGCCAGCGTGCTCCTCGTCCTGACCGCCGGCGGCGGGCTCGAGGTCAGCCGGGCGGGGTTCATGCTGCTGGGCTTCGCGGAGCTCGGCAGCGCCCTCGTGTACGCCGCCCTGATCTGGGCGCTGTCCGCGACCGGCGGCTCCTCCACCGTGGTTCTGGCGGGCCCCGCCGCGGTGGGCGTCTCGCTCCTGGGCATCCTGGGTTTCGGGACCAAGGGGGGCCTCTTCCCCTTCTACGCGTGGATGCCGAAGGTCGAGCCGGAGGCCTCGGGCGAGGTGGCGGGCGTGCTGTCGGGCCTCGCGACCGCCATGGCCCTCGCCGGGATCATCGAGCTTCTGGCCATGGACAGGGCGTCCTCGCCCGTGGTGGGGATCACCCTGGTGGGACTGGGGCTTGCCGGTGCGGTGGGAGGCGCCCTCTTCGGCCTGGTGGACCGCGACGCCAAGCGGGTGCTGGCGTTCGGATCGGTGGAGGTGATGGGACTTGCCTTCACGGGATTGGGCGTCAGCGTCTGGGCCCGGTCCGTGGGCCTCGACGGCATCGCCGCCGACGCCGCCGTGGCCGCGGTGGTCCTCGTGTCCCAGCACGCCGGGGCGAAGATGCTCCTGTTCGTGATGGCGGACCACGTGGAGCGTGTGGGGCGGGGGCGTGCCCTGGAGCGGATGGGCGGCATGCTCCGGCGCATGCCGCGGCTCGGGGCGCTGGGGCTCGTGGCGATGCTGGCGCTCAGCGCCGTCCCGCCGCTGGGCGGGTTCGTGGGGGAGTGGATGCTGCTGGAGTCGCTGCTCATGCCATGGACCGGCCATCCGCACCTTGACATCGCTCTGGGCCTGGTGGGGGCGGTGCTGGCCATCGTGGCCGCTGCGGGCCTGACCCTGTACCTGCGGTGGTTCGGCATGGTGATGCTCGGCCCGGACCGGGGCACAGGTCCCGTCGCGGACCGGCGGCCGCCGAGCGCGGTGGCGGGCGGTCTGATGCTCATCCCGGCGGTCGCGGTCGGGGTGGGGGCGGGCTGGCTCGTGCCCGCGGCCCAATCGCTCCTGGGAGCCCTGGGGCGCGGCCCGGCGCTGGTGGCCCCCCTGGCCGTGGATCCCCGGCTCAATCCCACCCTGGTGGGGGTCGGAGCGGCCCTGTTCCGGTTCCTGCCGGGGGTCAGGGGGACGGTGCTCACCCCCGACGGCACCTTCTCCATCGCCTCCCCGTGGGATCTCACGTGGATGATCGTGCTCGTGGCCGCGGTGACGGCGCTGGTGGTGCGGCGGGGAGCCGTGCGGCGCGTGCCCCCGTGGATCGGCGGCCGGGAGGGGTACCGCGCTCGGGACACCTTCACCGCGGACGCGCTGACCCATCCCCTGCGCCTCACCTTTGCCGCGATGCTCGGCCTCACCCGGCGCCGGGGGTACGGCGGGGACGACCTGGGACCCGAGCGGATCACCTACCGGCTCCGGGTGCACTCGCCGGTGGACCGTCACGTCCTGCAGCCCCTGGGACGCAACGCCGCCCGGGTGGCGGCCGGGCTGGTGCGGCTGCAGTCGGAGCGCGTGAGCCGGCATGTCGCGCTGGTGCTGGGCGCGCTGTTGGTGTCGCTGGCGGTGCTCACGTCCGTGGCGCACTGAACCGTTCTGAACATCCTCAATAAAGCCACATGGAGGATTTTCATCCATTGTTCGCTCTGCGCCGGCGGGCCTGCCCGGCAGACGGACCGCTCGCCTGCGGTACCCACCGCGGCGATAGCGTCCAGCCGGGGGCGGTGTGCCGTTCCCCCCGCCATCGGCGCGGTTCCCGGTCTCCCTCCGGCGTCGGAACCGGCCGTCCCGGGTACGCTTCACCGCGTCCACCGGCGGATCCCGGGATCAACCATCCTGGCCAGCAAGTTCACGGCGGCGGCAGCGTCCGCGTGCCCGTCCCATCCGCGACGCAGGCGGTGAAACCTGTCCCCGTGCCGACTGTCCCTGGGGACGCACCCGCACGACGGGTCGGGGCATGTCTGACCGGTGTACGGGCGTCGACCGTTTCAAGGCGGGAGGTCCCTCCCGGGTCCGAAACTCCAGGCGCTCGCGCAGCGTTGAACGCGCCCGGCGCGAGACGGTCCGCGACAGCTTGCGGCGGGACGGCTGCGCAGCGCCTGCCGGACCACCGTCTTGGCGGCGGCCTCGCCGCGAAGTCGCTTCACCCGCAACTTCCTTCGCCCCAGGTTGTTGCGCCGGATGAGCGACAGCGTCTCGTGCTTCGCCGTGGGGTTGAGCCGTGGCCGCTTCGTACCTGTCACGTCCCACCCGCCTTGCCGGCGGCCGTTCAAGGCGTCCAGCAGCTCCTTGTTCTGGTGGCTGCGGCTGCCGTAAAGCCGGGCTGAGAACACGGTGACGATCTCCGGCACGCCCTGAACCGGTTCTTCCTCGAAGGAGGCGCTTTTCGACACATTGACGATGATCGCCTCGGTCCCGAAGTGTTCGCACAGGGAGACGGCCAACCCCGAGCCAAACGCAAGCGCCTGTCTTTATGGGTGATTGCCGGGCGTCCGACCTCGCCGGAGCGGATGCGTCGGATGAGGGCCATGAGTCCCTTTTTGCGGTGGTTCAGGCCAGAACCGGGATCCTCAAGGTCTCGAAGGTCCACCCGTTCAGCGCAACCTGCCGGGTCGGATCGTCCTTCTGATCATGGGAAGACACGCTGGCGTGCGCCGGCGCGATCAAGACGGCGCTTTGCGTGCGGTCAGTCGGCGAAGTTGGGCGAGATCGTATCGCCGACGGACCGTCGGGGTCCGCTCTACCGAGATGTTCCCGGCCTTCTCCCCCCCGCGCAGGGTCTCAGGACGCACGCCTTGCTGTTTCGCGGCCTTTCCAACGCCGACTTACCCCGTGCCCCGCGGACCCTTTCTGCCTGGATGCCGGTGCGATAGAATCTGCAGCGGACGGCATGACGGTCCGGCGGAGGGTGGAGATGATGCAAAGACCTGTGCGCGTGCTCTTTGTCTGAGGTGAGAACGCCTTGCGCAGTCAGATTGCGGAGGCGGTCGCCCGCTGGTACGGCGGGCCCCACGTGGAAGCGTTCAGCGCCGGCGTGAACCCGGCGGCTGCGGTCCATCCCCGGCTCGCGCAGCTGATGGGCGAGATCGGGATTCCGGCGGCGGGTGCTGTGCCAACCTCCCTGCGGCATCGCCCGATGGCCGCCTACGATGTCGTGGTCACCCTGTGCGATCCGGAGCGGGCGACATGTCCCGTCCCGCCCGCGGGTCCACGGCACATCTCTTGGGTCATTCCCGGACCTGGTCCGGGGGAGGCCGCGCCCGAGGCGTTGCGAGGCCTTCGCGACGCCATCGTTGCGCGTGTGAGGGCGCTGGTGGACGAACTCGCCGCCGGAGACGGCCCCGACCCGGCGCGCGATGTCAGGCCGGCCCCGAGTTCCCCGGGGCCGGCCTGACGGCAAGGCTGGCTTGGTCCTCGGGGGCCGCTGCCGTCGGGCGGCGCCGGCGGCCTCGGGGAGGAGCCGCAGACCGATCGGCCCGCCTGGTTGGCTCCGTCGTGGCGAGAGCAGATCAACGGCGGACGGAGCGGGGCTCAGGTCGTTGGGTTCTGGCTGCTACGCAGCGGGCCCGAGGGAGGCCCGAGACCCAGTCGCCGCCGCGAGCGGGTAGGGCGGCGCGGTTCCACGTCGGTCATCTCGGAGTGCGCCTCGCCACGGACTGTTGCGCGCGGTCGCGGCCGCCGCGGGAGGTCGAGAGCTTCCTCGGAAAATTGCCACGGCCGTGTTGCGTGTCAAGGCCGTCGGAACGCCACGATGCTGCGCACACCTCGGGTGTGCGGGCCGGCGGCGCGCTGGATCGCGTCGCAAGGGGGGTGGGTCCATTGGGCCGCGCCCCGAACTTGCCTGTGCTGCGCCGC
>JAJZYS010000235.1 GCA_021797925.1 Bacillota bacterium | reverse complement strand
GCTCCATGCGCAGAAGGCGCAGCCGGGTGTCGCACGCGGCGTGGCGGGTGGTGCCCTCGGTCAAGAGTTCGCCCGCACGCAGCACCCGGTAGGTGAAGGACATGCGCGAAGATCCCAGGCCCGCGAGCGCCACCTCGATGTCGAGCCGGTCCTCGTAGCGGGCGGGCCGCCGGTAGCGGACCGCCACGTCGGTCACGGGGAAGAGCAGCCCCTGCGCCTCGAGCTCGGTGTAGCTGAAGCCCACATCGCGCATCCAGTGGGTCCGCGCCAGTTCAAACCAGGTCAGGTAGTGCCGGTGGTGCACCACGCCCATCTGATCGGTCTCGGCGTAGCGCACCTCGACCGCCACCGAGGACTTCACGGGCCGACCTTCACCTGAGCCCGGTAGATGAGCCCCCGCTGGGCGTCCATGGTCACGGTGTCGCCGTCGATGAGCAGGCTCAGCGCCCCCTCCACCCCCACGATCGTCGGGATGCCCAGGGAGACGCCCACGACGGCGGCGTGGCTGGTCAGCCCGCCCTCCTCGGCGATGATGCCCGCGGAGCGCTCCACGGCCGGCATGTACTCGCGGTCCGAGGTGCGCACCACCAGGATCTCGCCGGGCAGCACCCGGGCGACGTCCTCGCTGCGCCGCACCCGGCGGACGGGGCCGGTGGCGCTGCCGCAGCCCATGCCCACGCCCCGCAGGAGCACCCGCCCCACGGTGTGGACCTGGATCAGGTTGGTGGTGCCGGGAACCCCCACGGGGACGCCGGCGGTGAGCACCACCAGGTCGCCTTCGGCGATGACGCCCTGGGCCATGGCCGCGTCGATCGCCTGGTGGGCCATGTCGTCGATGGCGGCGATCTCCTGCACCTTCACCGGCCGCACGCCCCACACCAGGTGCAGCTGGCGCATGGTGCGGTCCTCGGGCGTGATGGCCACGATCGGGGCTCGCGGCCGGTACTTGGCCACGGTCCGGGCCGTGTGCCCCGACTGGGTGGCGGTGAGGATCGCCTGGGCGCCCAGGTCCTCCGCCGTCTGGCAGGTGGCGTGGGAGATGGCGTCGGTCACGGTGGCGCACGACGGCTTGGACTCCACCAGGATGCGCGCGTACGGGAGCGAGGGCTCGGTCCGCTCGGCGATGCGGGCCATCGTCTTCACGGCCTCCACCGGGAAGTTCCCGGACGCCGTCTCCGCCGAGAGCATGACGGCGTCGGTGCCGTCCAGGATGGCGTTGGCCACGTCCGACGCCTCAGCCCGGGTGGGGCGGGGGCGCTCCACCATGGACTCGAGCATCTGGGTGGCGGTGATGACCGGCTTGCCGTGGCGGTTGCACAGGGCGATCATGCGTTTTTGCAGAAGGGGCACGTCCTCCACCGCGAGCTCCACACCCAGGTCGCCGCGCGCCACCATGAAGCCGTCGGAGACCCTCAGGATCTCCTCCAGGTTCGTCACCGCCTGGCGGGTCTCGATCTTGGCGATCAGCATGGCGTCGCACTGCAGCTCCTCGAGAAAACGGCGCACCGCCAAGACGTCGTTGGCGGTGCGGATGAAGGAGACCGCCACCGCGTCCATCCCCAGGTCCCTTAGGGCCATGAGGTCCGCACGGTCCTCCGGGGAGAGGGACGGAAGCGCGGGGGCGCCGTTGGGAAGCGTCACCTTCTTGCGGTCGGTGAGCACCCCGCCCACCACCACCCGGCAGCGGGCGCCGTCGGGCCGGACATCTTCCACCCGCAGGATCACGTTCCCGTCGTCGAGGAGCACCGGGTCCTCGGGCTTGAGGTCAAGGATCACCTGGGGGTGGTTCACGCTCACCCCGGCCCGGTCGCCGGGAGCGTCATCGGCCCGGAGCACGAACACCTGACCCGGCTCCAGGTGCACGCCCCCTCCCTGGAACACGCCGACGCGCACCTCGGGTCCACGGGTGTCCCACAGGATCAGGACTTCGCGACCCAGTTCCTCACCGGCCGCCAGCGCCGCCTGCACCCGACGCCGGTGCTCTTCGGCGCTGCCGTGGGACAGGTTGATCCTGAGCACGTCCGCTCCGGCCTCAAGGATGGACTTGACCACGCCGGGGGGGTCTGTCGCCGGACCCAGAGTCGCCACGATCTTCGTCCGTCGCAATCCACGGTCGCCTGCCTTCCCGATCAGATCGCCAGGATGGCCGCCAGGCCGAACATGTCCACGTCGATGCCCCGGACCGCGTCGAGCACGTCCCGCAGCCGCGTCGTGATCAGCGTCTGACCTCGCACCCCCACCATCACCCCGCTGGTTCCCGCCACCAGCGCGTCCACGGCCGCGGCCCCCAGCCGCGACGCCAGCACCCGGTCCTGGGCGGAGGGGTTGCCTCCGCGCTGCAGATGCCCCAGCACCGTCACCCGCGTCTCCATGCCGGTCATCGTCTCGATCGCCTTGCCCACCTCGAAGCCCCGACCCGCGCCCTCGGCCACGAGGATGATGGAGTGGCGCTTGCCCCGGTCGCGGGCGTGGCGCAGCCGTTCCACCACCGCCTCGAGCTCTGTCGGCGCCTCGGGGACCAGGATGGACTCGGCCCCGGCCGCGAGCCCCGCCGTCAGGGCGATCTGGCCCGAGGCCCGGCCCATCACCTCCATCACGAAGGTGCGCTCGTGGGAGGTCGCGGTGTCGCGGATGCGGTCGAGGGCCTCCACCACCGTGTTGACCGCGGTGTCGAAGCCGATGGCGACGTCCGTGCCCTCGAGGTCGTTGTCGATGGTGGCCGGCACCCCCACCACCCGCACCCCCAGGGCCTCGAGCGTCAGTGCGCCCCGGAAGGATCCGTCGCCGCCGATGACCACGAGGTCCTCGATCCCGTGGCGACGCAGCACCTCGGCGCCCACCTGGGCCCCGTCGGGCTCCATGAACCGCGAGGAACGCGCGGTGTGCAGGATCGTGCCCCCGCGCTGGATGATGTCCGCGACCGAGTTGACGGCCATGGGCACGACCTCGTCCCCGAGGAGGCCGGCAAAGCCGTGGTGGACTCCGTACACCTCGATGCCCTGGTAGATGCTCTTGCGCGTCACGGCCCGGATCGCCGCGTTCATGCCGGGGGCGTCCCCGCCCGAGGTCATCACCGCCAGGCGCGCCAGCGTCATGGGCGCAGGACCTGCGTGAGCACACTCTGGGCTTCGCCGGCCTCGGAGCGAGGTACCATCACCTCGATCGGTCCGGGACTGCGACCGCGCACCTGGGCCAGGAGCCCCGCTGCGTGCAAACCGGAACACACCCGCTCGGCACGCTCACGGCTCCCGGCCACGTACACGACCACCCAGTGTCCCTGCGACGGGGATTCGGGGGGACGTTCCTCGTCCAATGCAGCACCTCCCGGCGCTCGATTCCCGTGCCCGGCGACAGGACCCCGCTACCCTGCCCCCGGCAGCGGTCGCCGACCCTGATCGCCGTCTTCCTCAGAGTGATAGTACGCGATGGCCGTCTCTCCGACCTTCCAGCACAGGAGCACGTCCTGTCCGTCCAGCCGGGCCGGGAAGTCCACCAGTCCCGCCCGGACATCCCGGATCTGGCAACCCGTGGCGGCGATCGCCTCGAGGAGCCCTGTGGCCTCGGCGCAAAGGTCCTCGTGGGCCCGGCGCGCCCGCCGCACGTCCGCGGAC
>JAJZYS010000234.1:1028-3645 GCA_021797925.1 Bacillota bacterium | reverse complement strand
GCCGGGCTGGGATCCCGACAAGCTGCTCCCCAAGGAAGCGGCCATGGTCGCGACGGTTCTGCGCGAGAAAGCCCAGGGGCGCCGGTGCCTCGTGTACTGCACGTTCACCGGCATCTACGACGTCTCCAACCGGCTCGAGAAACTCCTGACGGATCAGGGGCTCAGCGTGGCGCATCTCACCACGGCGGTGTCGCCGGCCGAGCGGGAAGCCTGGATTCAGGCGCATCCCGCCGATGTCCTGCTCTGCCATCCGCGCTTGATCAGCACGGGCCTCGATGCCGTAGAGTACCCCACGATCCTATGGGCCCAGACGGACTGGTCCCTCTATCTCCTGCGGCAGGCGTCGCGGCGAAGCTGGCGCATCGGGCAAACCGAGCCCGTGCGCGTCCACTTCTTTGCCTACGAAGACACGATGCAGGAGACGGCGCTCCAAGTGCTGGCCGACAAGATGCTGGCCGCCCAGGCGATCGAGGGCCGGTTCTCGGCCGAGGGCCTGCAGATGCTGGCGGACGGCACCGACACCGCGCTGCGCCTGGCGGAAGCGCTCGCGTACGGGTTGGAGGCCCTCCCGGACCTCGCGTCCGCGTGGAAGACGGCGCCCGCGCCCGTCCTGGCCCCCGTCATCCCGCCCGAGTCGGCGGGGCTGTCGCCGGTCGTCGAGCCCGATCCGGTTCCCACCGTGCGCACGGTGGCCTGGGGCGATCTCCGGCGGGGATCGCGTCGCCAGCACCCGGACCAGTTGCTGCTGCTGGACCTGCTCGACCCGGCGGGATAGGCACCGGCCTCCTCGGACTCCTGTGCCCCCGCCCGTCGCTCGATCGCGGCGGGGCGGGGGCCCCGCGGTTCTGGACCCGCACAACGAGCGGACTTGGGGGAACGAGGGGGGTGAGCGGGATGGCACGGGCGCGGACGGACCGCCTGGGCTTCCATCCGGAGTGGGCCCGCGTCCGGCTGGTGCTGGAGCGGGATCCCGACGGGCCCGGACCTGTCGTGGCAGACGCCGAAACCGCCGCCACGTTTCTTCGCGCTCACATCGGACGGGCCGCTCAAGAGTGCTTCGTGGGCCTGGGCCTCGACGCCCGCTCCCGCATCGTCGGGGTGTGGACGGCCGCGATCGGCGGCCCGGACTCCGTGGAGGTGCCTCGTCGGGGCGGTCATTCGACCGGCCCTACTCTTGCCGTCTGTCGCCCTCGTGGTGGCGCACAATCATCCGTCGGATCATGCGATGCCCAGTGCCGCCGACCGGCGGCTCACGGTGCGGCTGGCGGCGGCCTGTCGACTCGTTGACCTCCGGCTCCTGGATCACGTCATCGTGGGCCTCAGCGGCTGGTATAGCTTTGCGATGACGGACCCCGCGGCGCTCCAACCCCACCCGGTGTGGGATCCCGCGGCGCCCTGAACGAGATGTATACGAGCGTCCACCTTGCGCCCTGGGTATCGGGGTGAGGCGAACGCGGAGGAGGAGGACCATGGCCAGCATTGAAGCGGCGAAGGCCGCACTGTCGGTCGTCGAGGTGGTGGGGGGCTCGGTACGGCTCCGCCCTCTCGGGTCCCGATGGCTCGGGCGCTGCCCCTTTCACGAGGACCGGGGTCGTCCCAACCTAGTGGTGTTTCCGGCGACCCAAACCTGGGCCTGCTTCGCGTGCGGCGCCCAAGGGGACGTGCTGGACTTCCTGGGCCGCGTGCACGGGCGGTCGATTAGCGAGGTGCTCCAGAGTATCGCTGCGGGGGACACCGCGATGCCGCCGCCGGTCCGACGCACGGTCGCCGGGAACGTCCCGCGCGTGGACGCCGGGTTCCGCGCCTGGATGCGCACCCTGCCGCTAGCGCCTGCCCATGCCGCTCAGCTTCGCGCTCGGGGCTTCAGTCCGGAGGCTCTCCGTCGCTACCGCACGCACCGGCCGGGTCCGGCGCCGGACGCGGTCGCCGGCGCGCCCGGATTCTTTCAGACGCCGTCCGGCGCCTGGTGGGCACAGGGGCCGGCCGGGTTGCTGATCCCGATCCTCGATCCCGACGGCCGCGTGGCCGGGGCCCAGATCCGAATGGAGGGGCCGGGGGCGCGCTACCGCTGGTTGTCCAGCGGGGGTCTCCCAAGCGGGGCCGCGTCCGGATCCCCGTGCCATGTGGCGCGGGGGGAGGGCGCCACACTCTGGATCACCGAAGGCCCTCTCAAAGCCGACCTGGCGCGGGACCGGCTGGGCGTGACGGTGCTGGGCTTGGCGGGCGTCAGCACCTGGCGCCAGGCGTGGCGGCTGGCGGTGGCCTTACAGCCGCGCCTGGTCGTGATCGCCTTCGACCAGGACCCGGACCCCGCCACCCGCGCGGTGGTCCGCGCCCAGGCGGATGCCTTGAGCCAGGCGTGCCGCAGCAGCGAGCTCCCCGTGGCCCGCGCGTCCTGGAATGGTTTAGCGAAGGGGCTGGACGATGCGCTGCGGGCTGGGGCCGCGATCCGGGTGGATGGGCAGGGATACGCCTCCGCGGAAAACGGCGTGGCCCAAAAGAGGGATCTGGCGCGAGGGTAACCAAGGGTCAGGGCGGCGTTGCCTACGGGCAGATGCTGGTCGGACGACCGCAGGTCCGTCGACTAGGAGCGCCTCGGGAGAGTGACATGCATGGT
>JAJZYS010000234.1:0-1018 GCA_021797925.1 Bacillota bacterium | reverse complement strand
CCTTTGGCCAGCGGCTTCACCGTCTCCGCCTCGAACGCGGGATGCGGCTGCGCGACTTAGGAAAGTCCAATACGATCGCCCAATACGAAGCCGGCCTGCGCAGGCCTCGGCAGCCGGCCATCATCTTCCGGTTGGCCCGTGTTCTCAACGTGTCGCCGGATGTCTTGCTGGAACCGTTGGATTTGCCGCCGATCCAGCTGACAGCGCCTATGCGCGCCGCGTTGGCCCTGGCCGAAACGGACGTCGAGTCCGCCCTCCGGCGCGTCATCGCGGGGCAGAAGGCGGCGATGCGCCGGGCGGCGACGGCCGAGGTGTGGGGATGGAGCTATACCTTGAGTCGCATCGCCTGCCGGCTTCCGGGCCGTCTGGCGGTCGGGCACGATGGCCGGCTGGACCCCGAGCAAACGCTGGCGATCGCGGCGCATTGGTTCAACACCGACCGGTGGGCCTTAGCCGCGATGCTGTTGGAATCTCTGCACCCGCTGGTACCGCCCGCCTCCCCCTTTTTCGGACGGCTCGCCCACAACACGGCCCTGGCGTACATGGCGTTGGGATCCGCGGACGCCGCGCTCTGGTGGTGTGATCAGTCCGCCGCGTGGGGCGTCGCCCAATCCGATGCGTGGTGGCAGGTCTTGGTGGCGGGCATTGTGGTCGGGGTCACCTGCGATCTGCCCGCCTATGCCGACCGGTTCGCGGCGGCGCTCCACGTGCTGGAGACCTGGCGCCCCCGCGGCACCCCGGATCCGCTGGTGGCCACCTGGGCCGAGACCGCCCGCGCCACGGCGGCTCTGTCCGCGGGCGATGGGCGAACGGCCGCGGCCCTAGTCGAGCGCCTGATCCAGCGGCTGGACGCCTGTCCGGCCGTGCAGCCCGAATTGACGACCATTCGGAACGTGCAGGCGCGGGTCGTCGCCGCCGTGACCGGTTCCCCGTCGGAGGGATTGGCCCTCGTGGATCAGGCTCTGTACCAAGCCGGCCAACGGGGCGACCCAGGCTACGCGCTGATCCCCGCCTGGAT
>JAJZYS010000035.1 GCA_021797925.1 Bacillota bacterium | reverse complement strand
TCCTAGACTATGTCTCAATCAATGTAACTTAATGTCTAAGACAAAGTGTGCAGTTTTTACCCCCGAGGTCCAGGGCGCGACGGATCGTCGCCACCGCGGCCGCGTCGTCCGCCTGGCCGTAGTACTCGCTCATGCCCATGCAGCCCAGTCCCAGCGCCGACACCTTGAGCCCCGACCCTCCCAGAACCGTTCTCCCACCTTCACCCAGATCCCCCGTCCGTCGATGCGGGGCAGGCGCCCTGGCCGGCGCGACTCGCGCCAGACGGCGGCGGGCGCCGCAGCCGCAGGCTCAGCTTCCGTCGGCGCGCAGGAGCGCGTAGACGGTCTTCATGTCGTGCAGCCGCCCCGCCCGGGCCGCCGCCACCGCGTCCTCCCAGGGAATCTCGCGCACCTCGAGACGCTCGTCGGCGTCCCAGCGGGTGGGCCCCGGCCTCAGATCCTCGGCGAGGTAGAAGTACATGCGCTCGTCGGTGAACCCGGGGGTCGTGAACCCGTATCCAAGATCGCGCCAGCGCGCCGCGCGGTACCCCGTCTCCTCCTCGAGCTCGCGCCTGGCCGCCGCGAAGGGGTCCTCGCCCGGCGAGAGGCCGCCCGCGGGAACCTCCCACAGCATCTCGGCGGGAGCGTGACGGAACTGGCGGACCAGGATCACCCCGCGCGCGGTCCGCGCCACGACGGCCACGGCGCCGGGGTGCACCACCACGTCCCGCGTGGCCGATCCTCCCCCGGGGATCTCCACCGTGTCCACCCACAGGGCGATGCGCCGACCCGCGTAGACGCGCCGGTGCTCCACCCGCCGCTCCTCGAAGCATGCCCGCTCGCCCTCGGCCATAGGCTGATCGCCGAAGGGGGCGTCGCCGTGCGCATCGGAGGGATGGAGCTCGGGGTCATCGTGGTCCGCGGCCGGGTCCGGGACGTCGCCGCCTGGTTCGCCGCCGTCACCCGGGCCGAGAGCGCAGCGCACCGCCGCGCCCACCGCCCGGAAGAAGGCCGGCTCCTCCTGGACGCTGCGCCCCATGACCCGGGGCTCGAGGTTTTGCTCCTCGAGCGCGGCGATCGCCACCTCGCCGTCGAGCACGCGGATCCGGTGGGTCACGGCTCCGCCCGCCCCCCGGATCGCCTCGACCCACCGGTCGGCGTCGGGGTCCAGGGGGACGGCCACCTCGGCCGGTGCCAGGGCCACCCGGCCCAGGGCGGCCAGGGTGTGGTGGCTGACGCCCTGGTGGCGCCGCCGGGGATCGCGGACCATGATCCTGGGAGCGACCACGGCCCGACCGCCCAGGGCGGCGACGGCGTTGACGGCCTCGCCCACCTTGACGCCGCTGTGGCCCAGGGGCGTGCCGGTTCCCACCACGCCGGGGCCCACCCCCACCACGATGAGATCCCCGCCCGCGAGCCAGCGGGCGAGGAGCAGCCCGCTGTACAGGTTGACCGCTTCCAGGTCGCCGCCGAAGGCCTCCCCCACCGAGACGGTGGCGGCCAGCAGCCCCCGCTCCCGGAGGGCGCGGACGCTGTCGCTGAGCGCGACGGGTAGCGCGCCGCCGTCGGTCATGACGTACACGACCCGCACGCCCGGCGAGAGGCGGTGGGCGGTGGCCACCGCGGCCATGAGCTGGCTGTGCAGGGCAAGGATCACGACGGGCGCCCCCCCGAGGCCGTCGAGGGTCTCGACCCGGCCGTGCTGGGGATGGTCCGGGTCCTCCGGGCCGTCCCAGCAGATCTGCAGGGGGGTGTAGCGCAGCTTCATGAGGTGCCCGGATCCCCGGCCGGGCGGCAGCCAGGGTCCCTGCAGCACAAAATGAACGCCGCCGCTGCCCAGCCCCAGCTCCACGGCGGTGGTGTTGACGATGACCTCGTCCCCGGGGGCCAGGGGACCTGTGAAACCGGGGTAGGCGATGGCGCGCGCCGCCACCCCGTCCACGGACACTTCAAGGACCGTCCGGTCGGCGGCAAGGTCGACGATCCGCTCCACAAGAGCCCGCCGCAGACTCAGAGACCACTGGGCGATGACGATCAGTCCCGCGGGAAGTTTTCCGACGGGCGCGAGCGCGCCGCCGGTCCGATCCCAGGGAACCACACCCGGGCCGTCCGCGTCAAACGGTGATGGCGGCGGGCGGAGCGCTCAGCCCTCCTCGGGATCCTCCGGCGGTTCGTCGTCGCCGCTCTCGGGTGCCAGGGGAACGTTGCGGCGGGGGATCATGCTCGCCTTGCGGTTGACGGCGTCGAGCGTGCTGCGGACCACCGCCAGCACCTCGTCGCCCTTGACCACCGCCGCGCCCACCAGCACCTCGTCCTTGCCCCGCTTGTTGATGTGGGTCACGGTGACCACGGCGAGCATGCGGCTGTTGGAGGGCACGACCTCCACGTTCTCCAGGGCGAACACCTGGCCCTCGCGCAGCCCCCTGAGGACCGCGTCGAGGGTGGCCTGGGCCGCCAGCTTGAGCAGCTGGCGCCGGAGGAAGACACCCTCCGCCTGCCCCACCCAGCGCACTTCGGGGTCCTCGTCGGTCCCGAGCCCCACCGTCACCGAGGCCCAGTTCTGCACCCGGCTCATGGAGACGTTGTGGCTCTGGATGATAAACCGCGGATACTCGCGGCGCAGGGCGCTGGACGCGGCGGCCTCGTCCAGCTGGGCCACGCTCACCTTCTTGTGGTCGATGACCAGCCCGTACTTGGCCTGCAGGCTCGACTCGATGTCCCGGATGATGGGCTTGGCCGACCGCTCCTTGGTGGCCACGACGTGGACCTCTTCGATGCCGCCCCAGTCGTTGACCACCACCCGGCACTCGGTGACTCCCCGGACCGACCGGATGACATCCTCCACCTCTTCCACGCTGACCTGGTCGGTCGGCTGCTGAAAGGCGTCCACGATGCGCCTCCTTGCTAAAGCGTGTCGATAATTGGCATCTTCGCGAGTCAGCACCAAGATCCTTCCATGCGGGCGCGAAGATGCTGCAGCCGATCGAGAAAGTCGGCCGGCGGATCCACCTGGAACCTGAGGGGCCGGCCGTCCACGGGGTGGGCGAAGGCGAGGGTGGCGGCGTGCAGGAGCTGGCCCGCGGCCCTGTGATCGGGCCCGTACACGGGGTCGCCTTCCACGGGATGGCCGACGGCCGAAAGGTGCACCCGGATCTGGTGGGTGCGGCCCGTCTCCAGCACCAGCTCCACCAGCGTCCGGTCGGCAAAGCGCTCCAGCACCGTGAAGTGGGTCACCGCCAGCCGCCCGCCGCGCTCCACCACCGCAAACCGCTGGCGGTGGCGGGGGTCGCGCCCGATGGCGGCCTCGATGCGACCCTCCAGGGTGCCCATGCGCCCGTGCACGATGGCCAGGTACGTGCGGCGCACCTCCCGCCGCGCGATGGCGGCGACGAGCGCCTGGTACGCCGCTCCGGTCCGGGCCACCACCATGAGCCCCGTGGTGTCCCGGTCGAGGCGGTGGACGATGCCGGGGCGCAGGGGCGACCCCGCGTCGGGATCGATCTGGTTCACGAGCCCCTGGACCAGGGTGCCGTCCCCGTGGCCGGGCGCCGGGTGCACCACCACGCCCCGGGGTTTGTTCACCACCAGGATGGCGTCGTCGGCATAGACGATCGGCGCCACCGGTTCCGCCGGCGCCAGCACGTGGGGAGCGGGCTCGGGCAAGGCCAGCGTGACCCGCTCCCCTAGGCGCAGCCGGTGCGAGGGGGCCGCGGGGCGTCCGTCGACCGTGACGTGGCCCCCGAGGACCAGCGCCTTGAGCCGGGTGCGGGAGAGTTCGGGCACCTTGGCCGTGAGCAGCCGGTCCAGGCGCACCCCGGCGGCCTCGGGGCCCACCGTCCATTCCCTCACGGCAGGTGCTTCCACAGCCCCACCGCGAACCACACGCCGCCCACCACGATCGCCAGATCCGCCAGGTTGAAGATGCCCGGCCAGAAGCGCACGTGGATGAAGTCCACCACCTGGCCGCCTGTCAGCCGATCGTAAAGGTTGCCCGCCGACCCGCCCCACATGAGGCCCAGGGGAACCCCCAGCGTCCCGCCCAGGATCCGGGGGGCGAGAACGGGCAGGAGCACCACCGCGGCCGCGCCCACGACCACGAGCACGGGCCCGCCTCCGCCCATCAGGCCGAAGGCGGCACCGGCGTTGCTGACGCGCGTGAGGCTCAGCGCCCCGGGCACGAGCCACACCGGGGTGAAGAACTTCAGGTCCTGCTGGGCGAGGTGCTTGGTCAGAAGGTCCAGCGCCAGGGTCACAAGGCCCACCAGCAGCAGGCTAACCCGCGTCGGGATGCTCCGTCGCCGCATTCGCACCGTTCGTCTCCTCCACGTGCATCCCCAGGTCCCAGCTGCCGCGGTTCTCGTCGGCGTCGACATACGCGTCGCCCACATCCCTTGCCGGCGGGGCGTCCTGCGGGGAGTCGGACGTCCCCATCCGCGCCACCGCCTGCCAGGTGTCCTCGCCGTCCACCTCCACGTCGCCGGTCGAATCGAGAAAGGTCCGCCCGAACGGCGGGGACAGCGCCTCTTCGTTGGGCCCGGCGGGATGCTGCCGCTCGTCCTGCCGCTCCTCGCAGGGGCGGCAGCGGGCCGCCCACGGGATCGCCTCGAGCCGCGCGGCGGGAATGGGGCCGCCGCAGTCCACGCACCGGCCCCAGCGCCCCCGCCGCAGTCGCTCCAGGGCGTCTTCCACCGCCTGGGCCCGGGCCCGCCACCGCTGAATCTCGCCCACGGCCTCCTCCCGCACGAGGGTGGAAGGCGCGGCGTCTGCGGGATGGTTGTCGTAGGCCGAGAGGGAGTCCGTCAGCTCACTCTGGCTGACGGAAAGATACGTGTCCGCCACCCGTTGCCGCTCGTGGTGCGCCCGCGCCCGCTCGGACCGCAGGCGGGCCCGCGCCGTCGTCTCGTCCAAAGGTCATCCCCCCGGCATCATTGTGCCCCCCCGGCCCCGGTGGCACGGACGACGTCGGCGCAACGGGCGCAGATCGCCGGATGCTCCGGGTCCTGCCCCACCGACGGCAGGTACATCCAGCAGCGGGCGCACTTGAGCCCCCGCGCCCGGCTGACCCTGACCCCGGGCCGCGCGTCCCGCACCGCCTCGGACACGATGAAGAAGGTGGCCAGGTCGGATTCGAAGGCCTCCAGGGCCTCGGCCTCGAGGCTCGCGGGCTCGGCGCCCACCTCGACGCGCGCCTCCAGCGAGTCGTGGATGCGGCCCTGCGCCCGCTCGCGCTCCAGGGCCACCAGCACCTCGTCCCGCACGCGCATGAGGGCCTCGAAGCGCCTGGCCTCCCCGGCCGCCGGGGCCGGCAGGAGGTCGGGCTCCGGCCAGCGCTCCAGGTGCACGCTCGCGAGGCGCTCGCCCGGCAGCGCCTCGTACACCTCGTCGGCGGTGAAGCTGAGGATGGGCGACCAGGCCACGGCCAGGGCCCGGGCGATGCGGTACATCACCGTCTGGGCCGCCCGGCGCACCGGGTCGCCGGCGCGGTTGCAGTAGAGCGCGTCCTTGCGCAGGTTCAGGTAGACCGCCGAGAGGTCCCCCGCCCCCAGGTTCTGCAACCGGGTGACCACCCCGGGATACTGCCAGGCCTCGTACGCGCGGCGCGCCTCGCGCAGCGCCTCGCGGGCCCGCATGGCGATGTAGCGCTCCGGAGCGGGCCAGCGGGCCGGATCGACGCTCATGGTCGCGGGATCGAAGTCGTGGAGGTTTCCCAGGAGAAATCGCCAGGTGTTGCGCACCTTGCGGTAGGCGTCCTTCACCTGCGCCAGGATCCCCTCGGAGAGGCGCACGTCCGAGGGATAGTCGGACGCCGCCACCCACAGCCGCATGATGTCGGCGCCGTGGTCCTCGAGCATGCGCTCGGCCGTGAGGGCGTTGCCCTGGGACTTGGACATCTTGCGCCCCTCGCCGTCCACCACGAAGCCGTGGCAGTGCACGGTCCGGTACGGGGCGCGCGCCGTGGTGGCCACGGCGGTGATCAGCGAGCTCTGAAACCACCCGCGGAACTGGTCGTCCCCTTCGGAGTACAGGTCGATGGGCGGGCGGGCCTCGGGGTTGGTGGCCGCAGCCGCCCGATGGGAGACCCCGGAGTCGAACCACACGTCGAGCGTGTCGTACAGGGCCTGGAAGTCCCTTGCCCCGCACACGGGGCACCTCAGGTCGGCCGGCAGGAAGGGTTCCGCGCCCTGCGCCCACCAGCCGGCGGAGCCCTCCCGCTCCACAACGTCGGCCACGTGCCGGATGAAGGGCGCCGTGGCCAGGACCTCGTCACAGGACCGGCAGCGCACCGCTGGGATCATGAGGCCCCAGGCGCGCTGGCGGCTGATGCACCAGTCGGTGCGGTTTCTCGTCATGGCCCGCATCCGCTCGCGCCCCCAGCCCGGGACCCAGGTCACCTGGTCCACCGCCGCCTCCAGCGCCTCCTTGAGGTCGCCGACGCGGATGAACCACTGGACGGTGGCCCGCTGGAGCGTGGGGCCGTGACAGCGCCAGCAGTGGGGATAGCTGTGGGTCAGCGTGGCGGAGCGAAGGAGGCGGCCTTCGGCCTCGAGCCGCGCCAGGACCGCCCCGTTGGCCTCCAGAAAACCCATTCCGGCGAAGGGTCCCGCGGCGGCGGTCATCCGGCCCTCGCCGTCCACGGCCACGGTGACCGGCAGGTCGTAGGCGACGCCCACCTCGAAGTCCTCGGCCCCGTGGCCGGGCGCGGTGTGCACCAGCCCCGTCCCCTCCTCGGCGGACACGTGCTCGCCCAGCACCACAGGCACCCGCCGGGCCGCGTCCAGGGGATGGGCCACCTGAAGGCCTTCGAGCTCTCTGCCCACAACATCGTCCAGCCTGTCCTCGAGCTTGACGCCCAGCGCCTGCGCCATGCGTCCCGCGGCCGCCTCCGCCACGAGGATGGGGCCGCCCGGCGCCGCGAGCACCCGGTAGCTCAGCTCCGGGTGGACCGCCACCGCCTCGTTGGCGGGCAGGGTCCACGGGGTCGTCGTCCACGCCACAAGGCGGGTGCCGGGCGGCAGCGGCGACGGTCCCACCACGGGGAAGAGCACGTCCACGGACGGCGCCGGGTCCTCCTCGTACTCGAGCTCCGCCTCGGCGAGCGCGGTGCGGCATGTGGGGCACCAGTGCACGGGCTTGAGTCCCCGGTAGACGAGGTCGCGCTCCACCATCTCCGCCAGGACCCTCAGCTCCTCGGCTTCGTAGCGCGGGTCCAGGGTGATGTACGGATGATCCCAGTCGGCGAGGACACCCAGGCGCTCGAACTGCGCCCGCATCCGGTCCACGTTCGCCAGCGCGAACGCGCGGCAGCGCGAGCGCAGCTGGACCGGGTCCACGCTGGCGGCGTCCAGCCCCTCGCCGGCCAGCGCCTGCATCTCGATGGGCAGCCCGTGGGTGTCCCACCCCGGCACGAACGGCGCGTCCCGCCCCGTCAGGTTCTCGAACTTCACCACCGCGTCCTTGAGGATCTTGTTGAGCGCGGTGCCCACGTGGACGTTGCCGTTGGCGTAGGGCGGACCGTCGTGCAGGGTGAACCGCTCCCCGCCCGCCCGGGCGGCGCGCAGGCGGGCGTAGAGCTTCAGCTGCCGCCAGCGCTCCACGCGCTGGGGCTCGCGCGCCGGCAGCGCCGCCCGCATGGGAAAATCGGTCTCGGGCAGGTGGAGCGTCTTGCGATAGTCCAATGCCGTCCCACTTTCACACGGAGGATGAGGGGCCGATGACGAAAGGCCCGCCGCAAGGGCGGGCCTGATGCCCGGCAGGATGGGCGGCGCAGCGCCGCATCGAGGTCCCGAGACCCTCAGGAAGCGACCTCGTACCCCGCCTCCTCGACGGCGTCCCGGATCGCCTGGGGCGCGGTGCGCCCGGGATCGAAGACCACGTCCACCCGCCGGGCCTGAAGGTCCACCGCCACCCGCTCCACGCCCTCGATCCCCGCCACCGCCCCCTGCACCACGGACTGGCAGTGCTCGCAGGTCATCCCGGGAACGCTGAGCGTCAGCTGCTCCATGCCCGCCGCCTCCTCGCGCGGCCGCTCCCGGCCGTCAGCCTGAGCGTACCCTTCGGCGGGCCCCTTCGTCAAATCCTCAGGCGGAGGACGCCCCCTCGCCCTCGGCCCGGGCCGGCAGGGGGCGGCTCTCGTCCTCGAGCGGCGCGTCGAGCAGCTCCACCTGAGCGTACAGCATGGTCTTCACCCGTGCCCGGAACATCTGCATCTCCTGCTTGAGCATCTGCAGCCGGTCCGTGTACTCCTTCTCCCGGACCTGCGAACGCTCCAGGATCTGCTGCGCCTTCATCTCCGCCTCTTTGATCGTCAGCTCCGCCTCGCGCTTGGCCGCCGCCCGGACCTCTTCGGCCGTGGACTGGGCCACCACCAGCGCCTTCTGCAGATTGCTCTCCAGCTGCCGGTACTGTTCCAGGCGCCGGTTCGCCCCGTCCACCTGCTCGCGGAGCAGGTCGCGTTCCTTGATCACCGCTTCGTAGTCGCGGATCACCTGATCCAGGAACTCGTCCACGTCATCCTCGGCATAGCCACGGAAGCCGCGGCGGAACTCCTTGTTGTGGATGTCGAGCGGCGTCAAGGCCATGGCATGCCCTCCCGGATCAGATAAAGATGTAGGCGAGGAGCCGCTCGATCACCTCGAGCAGCACGATGGCCACCAGCGGCGAGAAGTCGAAGGGGCCGGTCATGGGCAGGACCCGGCGGATCGGCGCCAGCACCGGCTGCGTCAGCCGGTCCAGCAGCACGCTGATGTCGTAGAACATGGTCCCGTACCGCGGAGAACCGAAGTAGCTGAGCACCGCATGGGCGATGATGACCCAGATCCAGACGGTGAGGACGAAGTCGACGGCGTTGATCAACCCCAGCACGGGACAGCACGCTCCTTAGGACCGCATCAGGCCACCGCGCTCCCTCAGATCCTCCCGCTCGCGCAGGGTGACTTCCACGTTGCTGGGCACGAAGAGGAAGATCCCGGATCCCACCCGCTGCATGGACCCGTCCAAGGCGTAGATGGCCCCGGAAAGGAAGTGGATGAAGCGCTGGGCCGCCTCCTTGTCCATGGACTCGAGGTTGACGATGACCGGCCGCTTCTGCTTCAGATGGTCGGTCATGGCCTGGGCTTCCTCAAAGCCCTTGGGCTCCGCGACCACCATCCGCATCGTCCTGGGGCCCGGCAGGGAGACCAGGGAACCCCGCCGGCGCCGGGACGTGGCCTCCGGGCCCAGCTCCTCCGCCGGCGCCTCGGGACCCTCGACCTCCTCGAAGCCAATGAGGTTCAGGAACTTGTCCACCACGCCCACATCCATCACTCCTCGACGTGCTTGTGTGCCGTCCTGGGCCCGAACAGCGCCGTCCCCACCCGGACCATGGTCGCGCCCTCCTCGATCGCTGCCTCGAAGTCGGCGCTCATCCCCATCGAGAGCTCCCAGCCGGCCTCCCCGTGCTCCCGCGCCAGGCGGCGCAGGCGGGCGAAGTGGGGGCGGGGGTCCTGCCCCCGCGGGGCGATCGTCATCAGTCCCTGGACCCGCAGCCTGGGCTGCGTCCGGCACCGGTCGACCAGCTCCGCCAGGGCTTCGGGCGCCACGCCCCCCTTCTCGGGCTCACCGCCGACGTTCACCTGGATCAGCACCGGGATCGGCCCGTCACCGTGGCGGACCAGTTCCTGGGCCAGCGGCCACCGGTCAAGGCTGTGGATCAGGTGGAAGCGCTCCACGGCCTCGCGGGCCTTGTTCCGCTGCAGCCGACCGATGAGGTGCCACCGCACGCTCCCGGAGACGAGCGCCTGCTTGGCCCGGGCCTCCTGGACCCGGTTCTCGCCCAGGTCGCTGACACCCGCCAGGATCGCCTCCTGGATCGCCTGCGCCGCCACGCCCTTGGTGACCGCCACCAGCCGCACGGCTTCGGGCGCTCGCCCCGACCTCAGGGCCGCCGCAGCCATGCGGTCGCGGACCTCCTGGAGGCGCTGGCGGAGCCGTTCCGGTTCCTCGGAAGGGAAGTTCGGCAAATCTTACCTGATCTCCTCTGCCACTGCTTCGACCGCAGGCGCCCGATCTCCTTCGCCGGACGCAAAGCCGGCAAGGCCCACGATGACACCCTGGCGCCCGGTGACCGGCCCGTCGCGCCGGTGGGAGTAGAGCCGGGGATCGCACGCGGTGCACGGCGCGTCGCTGAGGATATCCCGGGGCTCAACGCCCGCCCTGGCCGCCTGCTCGGCGAGAAACCCCCGCAGGTCCGCGCCTTGGCGCCGCACGTGGCGCCGGCTCCACGGCCAAGCCGCCGCGAAGGCCTCGACCACGTCCTCTCCCACCGGATAGCACTCGGGGCCGATGCTCGGCCCCAGGGCAACCTCGAGCTCGTCCAGCGCGGCGCCCGCCGCCCTCGCGGCCTCGAGGAGGTGCAGGAGCACCCCGCCCGCGGCTCCCCGCCATCCGGCGTGGGCGATGCCCACGAGGCGGCGCCGCCGCGCGTGCACGAGCACCGGCACGCAGTCGGCGAAGAGGAGCACCGGTGCGCTCGTCTCCCGGTCGACGAGCACGCCGTCGGTGGCAGGGAGCGTTCTCTCGCCGCGGGGAGCAGCCTCATCTCCCGGACCGATCCGGGCCACGCGGGTACCGTGGACCTGCTGGGCGAAGACGACCCGGGACGCCGTCACCCCGGCGAGGCCGGCCAGGCGCCGCCGGTTCTCCTCGACCCGGCCAGGATCGTCCCCCACGCCAAGGCTCAGGTTCATGCTCCCGTACGGCCCCCGGCTGACCCCTCCGAGCCGGGTGGAGCACAGGACCACAAGCCCCCGCCGCTCCCAGTCCGGCAAGCGGAACACCTGGGCCGCAGGGTCGAACACCCAGCCTTGCAATCGCTCACCTCGCCCCAGGGCACCGCTCCCTCCGACTCTCTTCGGCACCGCCCCCACCGGTTCCCTGCCTCCGTTCGACGTCGTTCCCCAGAACCTGCGGTACGATGTGCGCCCAGGCGGGGGCGGAGCGGACCGCGCGCGGCAACCCCCGTCCTCAGGAGAGGTCGACGAGGATCACGTCCGCCCCGATCTTGCGGATGCGCTGCCAGGGGATGACGGTCTCGGGCTCGCGGCCCAGAAGCCCGAACAGGCGCGCCGGGCCCGGCACCACGACCGCGGTCACCCGGCCCGACTCGAGGTCCAGCTCCAGGTCGTCGATCCAGCCCAGGCGGCGACCGTCCACGAGGTTGATGACTTCCTTGACCCGAAGCTCCGTGGACTTGATCACGGCGCGCCCTCCCGGCTTCCCCCTAGGGTATGTGGGCGGGTGACCGTTATGCCACCGGTGCGGCCCGGCGGATCATGGGACCTTCGGCCCTTCGCGGCCGGCGGCGCACGGGATCCGGCGGGGACCTCTCGGCGGAGCGCCTGACGACACGCCACCGCTGGGCCCGCGGGGAGCGGGTCGACGCCGGCCTCGAGCTCGCGTCCCCGCCGCCTTTGCGGCGGGGACGCGAGACCCACGCGGGAGATGGGCCCGGCGACCGGACCAGGGCCGGCGCGGGAGCGTCGAAGAAGACGCGGGGTTCGTCCGGCCCGCCTGGCGGTCTCGGCCAGGACGCCGTCACGGCGATCTTGCGCCGTCCACCGCGGTGTTGCGCCCGGCCTGGAAGCGCCGCACACGGGACGCCCCGCCGCCTGACGATCCCCCGCGGGGGCCACCGGCGGGGTTCGCGCTGACAGCAAGGGTGGCGATATGGCGGCCGCCCCCGCCCGCGGTCGTCCAGGTGGTTTGTGCCCAGGGCACCGGCCCCGGAGATCGCGCTTGCCGGGGCGAGGGACACGGGCCGCGTGCATCCTCGGCCCTGGGGCTCAGGGCGCCTGGCGCCAGGGAAGGAGGTGACCCAAAAACCGCCAGAGGCGCTCCAGGAGCCACGCCGCGGCCCAGCGAACCACCACCCGCGGATGCGAGGGGGCCGGCGGGTGCACCATGGCCAGGGGGGCCGTGGGGGGCTCGTCCCCGGACGTGGCCACGACCCCCGCAGACAGGCAGAACGGAGGGAAGAGGACGCACCACCAGTTCTGCCCCCGCCCCGATCCCAGGGTCACCACCAGCGCCGGGTACACGCCGGCGCCGAGGACCAGGGACCCGTCCCGCTTGCGGGGAAAGGCGAAGGCCCCCGTCCGGACCCGGGCCCGGTAGCCCACCCCGGCGCCCGCGAGCACCCGGTCGGCGTCGAGGCGCAGCACCGGCACGAGGCGCCGCACCCGCGCCATGCTCTGGGGCAGGGTCCGGGCGCCGGCCAGCTCCGGGCGCAGCACGCCCAGCAGCCGGTCGCGCACCATGAGCTTCACCGCCTGGTCGCGGGGGCTGTTGCTCTGTGCCACCACGTGAAAGCGCAGCACGGGGAGGGGGCGCGCGTCGACGCGGGCGATGGGCAGCGCGAGGGCGAGGAGCGCGAGCGGCCACAGGCGGCGGCTCACAGATGCCTCTTCATGTGCAAAAGCGCCGCCTTCTCCAGCCGGGACACCTGGGCCTGGGAGATGCCGATCTCCTCGGCCACCTCCATCTGGGTCTTGCCCTCGAAGAAGCGCAGGTTGAGGATGTGCTGCTCGCGCTCGCCCAGCTTGCGCATGGCCTCGCGCAGCGCGATGCCCTCGAGCCAGTTCGCGTCCTGGTTCTTCTCGTCCCCGATCTGGTCGACGACGAAGATGGGGTCGCCGCCGTCGTGGTAGATGGGCTCGAACAAGGAGATGGGCTCCTGGATCGAGTCGAGCGCGTACACCACCTCGTCCTCGCCCAGTTCCATCTCCGCGGCGATCTCCTTCACGGCGGGTTCGCGGCCCAGGCGGATCACCAGCCGGTCGCGCACCTGCAGCGCCTTGTACGCCACGTCCCGCAGGGAACGGCTCACGCGGATGGGGTTGTTGTCCCTGAGGTAGCGCCGGATCTCCCCGATGATCATGGGCACCGCGTAGGTGGAGAACTTCACGTTCTGCCCCAGGTCGAAGTTGTCGATGGCCTTGATGAGTCCGATGCAGCCCACCTGGAAGAGGTCGTCGACGAATTCGCCGCGGTTGTTGAACCGCTGGATGACGCTGAGCACAAGGCGCAGGTTGCCGGAGATGAGCCGGTCGCGGGCGGCGGACGAACCTTGCTGCATCTGCGCAAACAGCTCCCGCATGACGGGATTGGTCAGCACCGGCAGCGTCGCCGTGTTGACCCCGCAGATCTCCACCTTGTTGACCGGCAGCGTCCATCCCCCCGCCCAGATTCTCTCCGGGGGGACCGGCGTCTATGCGATGCGTGGGCGCCGCGCTGCGTTGACCTCAGGGCGTCGGAAACGTACAATCGTTGCGACAATCATCGCGCCCCGGGGGGCGCGGGCAAAAGGAAGCGAGATCTTGATCATCTATCCCCTGGTGGTGGCGGTCGTGAGCGCGGTCTTTGCCGGCGTGGTGATCTCCCAGTACCGGGCGCGCCACCGCGCCCACCAGCTCATCTGGTCGGTGGCGCTGGTCATGGCGTTCGTCGCGTCGCTCGCGTACGTGCTGGCCGCCACCACCCACGGCGTACTCTTCTTCTCCCTCTACTATCTGTTCGGCGCGCTGCTCATGGCCGCGTACCTGGGCATGGGGAGCATCCAGCTCTTCGTCCGGCCCCGCGTGGCCCGGATGTACCTCTACCCGCTCCTCGTCCTCTCCGCGGTGGGCGCCGTGGCGGTGCTCGCGTCCCCGGTGCACCCCGCCGCGGTGGCGCACCTGCACGGGGGTCCGGGAACCCACGCCATCGCCCTGGGACCCTTGGCGCTCATCCTGCTCATCCTGCTCAACAGCTTCGGCGCCGCCGCAGTCATCATCGTGGCCCTGCTCTCCGGCTGGCGGATGCACACCCGCAGCGCCACCGCCGGGTTCGTGCGCGGCAACGTCCTCTTGGCGGTGGGGGTGCTGATCATCTCCATGGCGGGCACGATGGCGCGCCTGGGGTCGGGCGGCGGCTTCTGGCTGACCATGGCCCTGGGCTGGATCGTGCTGTTCGCGGGGTTCGTGGTATTGAACCAGCCCCAGGCGCGTTCGGGGGAGAGCGTGCGCGCCTGACGGCGCCCCGCCGTCGGTCACCCTCACTCCATCCGCTGGATCTCCTTGCGCAGGCGCTTGATGATCCGCTTCTCGAGGCGACTGATGTACGACTGGGAGATCCCCAGGAGGTCGGCCACCTCCTTCTGGGTGCGCTCGCTGCCGTCGCGAAGCCCGAACCGCAGGTCCATGATGCGCCGCTCGCGGCCGCTGAGCTTGCTCATGGCCCGCCGCAGCAGGGTGCGCTCCACCTCTTCGTCCAGGGGGCGTGTGGTCAGGTCGCCCTCGGTGCCCAGCACGTCCGCCAGGAGAAGCTCGTTCCCGTCCCAGTCCACGTTGAGCGGTTCGTCCAGGGACACCTCGGCCTTGAGCCGGATGTTGCGCCGCAGGTACATGAGGATCTCGTTCTCGATGCACTTGGAGGCGTACGTGGCCAGCTTGATGCGCTTGTCGGGGTCGAAGGTGTTCACGGCTTTGATGAGGCCGATGGTGCCGATGGAGACCAGATCCTCGATGCCGATGCCCGTGTTCTCGAACCGCCGGGCGATGTAGACCACAAGGCGCAGGTTGCGCTCGATGAGCACGCCGCGGACCGCGGGATTCCCGTCGCGCAGCCGGCCCACGAGGAAGAGTTCCTCGTCGGAGCTGAGCGGCGGCGGCAGGGCCTCGCTCGAGCCCACGTAGTCCACCGGCCACGGCGCCGTCACTCCGAGGATCAGCGCCCAGCGCATGGCGTGAAGGCGCACCTGCCAGCGCGTTCGCGCCCATCGACCCATCACGGTCCCGCCCCCCCGTCTCAGGCTCCGCGCGACAGGGCCGCTTCGCCCGCGCCCCGGAGGCACCCGGCCGGCAGCAGCGCCTGGTAGTCGCCGCCGGACCCGAGCTTCCCGGCCGAGAGCCCCACCACCATCGCCGTGGCGGCCACCTCTCCGCAGGCCCATTCCACGGCGTCGGGGCGAAACCCCAGCATGACCCCCCGCTCCTGGCCCAACGACCGGAACGGGATGATCCGCAGCCGGTGCCGCCAGTCCTCGGGCAGTCCGTCGGTCACCGCGGCGGGGGCGTCCTGGGCGACGGCCTGGGCCAGGCAGGAAGGCAGCAGGCCGGCGAGCGCCGTGGCCTCGCACACGAGCACCGGCAGCCGGCTCAGGGGATCCACGAGGCTGTTGCCCGTGTCAAGGAGCGCCAGCACCCGGGCCGACACCTCGCCCACCCGGATGGCGACGGGGTGGACCGCGCGCCCCTCCGCCAGCGGCGCCTTGCCGGCGTAGCGCCAGGTGACGATCACCAGGAGCACGAACGCGCCGGCCCCGGCCACGAGGGGGGACAGGGGAGCGGCTCCGGGCGCCGCGAGGAGGGACTGCGCCCCCAGGGCCACGCCGGCCAGGACGAAGCTCCCCGCCACGAGCCACGCGGCCACCCGGACAGCCGGAGGTCGGCCAGGCCAGCCGCAGGCGGCCACCGCCATGAGCACCGCCACGGCCAGCTTGACCTCCCACCCGAGGAGCCAGGGCAGGGAAAAGCCCCCGAGCCCCGACGCCACCGCGTACAGCGCACCCACGGCTGCGCCCGCGACGACCCGGCTCCGGCGCGGACGGCCTCCGGCCCATCGCACCGCCATCCACAAGAGCCCCGAGTCCACGAGCAGGTTGCTCAGGGCCGTCGCGTCCGGCTCCACCACCACCACCGGCATCCCGGCCACCCCCAGGTTCCATCCGTATACCGCCGGGGCCGGCGATATGCCTGAGTATACGCAGCGGCGGACGCGAAGGCTGTCGCAGCCGCCCGGGGCCCCGCTACCCGCCGTGCGGCGGGGTTTGCTATAATCCGGGATGTGGAGGTGAGGCCACTGCTGTGGATCAGCGCCGTATGCCTGTTCCTCCTGATCGTGGGACTCGCGGCAGCGCTGGGCCTGGAACCATCGCGCATTCCCCTGGCCGGAGCGTGCGGCCTGGGCCTGTTCGGCGTGTGGGCCGTCTTCCAGTCCCGCGGCCCGGCGGCGCGCCGGCTGGCCGTGCCGGCGCTCGTGCGGCGCACCGCCGGTGCGCGGGCCCGCCCCACCCATCGGCCGGCCACGGGACTCATGGAACTTCTGTCCATGTCGCCCGGTGAGTTTCGCGATTTTGTGGCCGGGGTGTTCACGCGCGCCGGCTACCTGGTGGAGGTCGCCTCGCGGCTGGGTGGGTCGGGCGCGTTCCGGGTTCGCCGACAGGACGAGACCGGCATCGTGTGGTGCCGGCCGTATGCCCGGGAGGCGCTGGACACCAACGCGCTCAGATCGCTGCTGAGCAGCGTCGACCGCTCGCGGGTGGACGTGGCGTTCGTGGCCACCGCGGCGCCGCTGACCCGCGCGGCGGTGCGCTTCGCCCGCGCCAACAACATCCGCCTGGTGGGCCGGACCACCCTGCTGCGGGGACTTTAGGCCTCCCGCCAGCGAGCGACGGCACGGGAGCGGCCTGGCGGCCGTGCCCGGGCGACGGCTTGGCGTCGTGGGGCTTTGGCGGCAGTGCGGGCCCGCTCCTCCCCCAGACGGGAAGGAGCGGGCCCGGGAATTCGACCGCCGGCTCGGGCCGTTACTTGCGTCGCAGGAAGGCCGGGATGTCGAGATCCTCCGAGGTGAGGGACTTCACCTCCACCTCCTCGAGCCGGCGCACCTGCTGATTCCCCTCGCGCCCCACCGGCGCGAACCCGGTGGCGATCACCGTCACCCGCACCCGGTCGGACATGTTCTCGTCGATGACCGCGCCGAAGATGATGTTGGCGTCGGGGTCCGCCGCCTGGGTGACGATCTCCGCGGCCTCGTTGACCTCGGTCAGGCCCAGGTCGGGCCCCCCGGTGATGTTGAACAGAACGCCCCGGGCGCCCTCGATGGAGGTCTCGAGGAGCGGGCTCGAGATGGCCATGCGCGCCGCCTCCGCGGCCCGGGACTCGCCCGTGGCCATGCCGATGCCCATGAGCGCGGAACCGGTTTCCAGCATGATGGTGCGCACGTCCGCAAAGTCCAGGTTGATGAGACCGGGGACGGCGATCAGGTCGGAGATGCCCTGCACACCCTGGCGCAGGACGTCGTCGGCGATGCGGAACGCGTCCACGATGGTGGTCTTCTTGTCCACCACCTGGAGCAGGCGGTCGTTGGGGATGGTGATCAGCGTGTCCACTTTTTCCCGCAGGTTCTGGATGCCACGCTCGGCAAAGCTGATGCGCCGCCGCCCTTCGAAGGTGAAGGGGCGCGTGACCACGCCCACGGTGAGCGCACCCGTCTCCTTGGCGATCTCCGCAAGGATGGGGGCGGCCCCGGTGCCGGTCCCGCCGCCCATGCCGGCCGTGATGAACACCATGTCCGCGCCCTTCATGGCCGCGGACAGTTCGTCGTGGCTCTCCTCCGCCGCGCGTTGACCGATGTCAGGATTGGCTCCCGCCCCCAGCCCCTTGGTGAGCTTGGCCCCGATCTGGATGCGTTGCTGTGCCTCGGAGAGGTTCAGCGCCTGGGCGTCGGTGTTGACGGAGATGAACTCCACGCCCTGAAGGCCGGCGTGGATCATCCGGTTCACCGCGTTCTGACCGCCCCCGCCCACGCCGACCACCTTGATCACGGCGAATTGGCCCGGATCCAGTTCGAACTCCAGCAAGCCTCTCCCGCCTCCTCGACCTGCCACACCAGGCCTCACCCACCGATACCCTGCGGTTCCACAAGTGGAGCGGCATTTCCTGCGCCGCAGCGCCCGTTCACTGGATTTACCGGTGGCTGGCTCCGTGGTCGTACCCGGCGAGCACCACCGCCGGATGTCCCGGATCCGAGACGTCGATGACCTTGAGGTCCGTGGCCTCCTGCTGGGCGCGCCGCCAGATGGTCACGAACTCGTCCATCTTCTCGCCCAGGTGCGTGGCCACCCCGAGCCGCACCGTCAGACCGGACAGCAAGAAGATGTCCACCTCCCCCACCGGCCCCACCACCACCTGGGAGACCGCGGGGCGCACGACCGAGGGGAGATGCTCCACGACCGCCAGGCCCGCCCGGACCCCGGCATTCGGGTCGATGCGCCCCGCTTGGGGCGTGGGCCAGGGCCCCACGAGCAGCGGCCCGGCGGGATGCCGGGTGGGCAGCACCATCCCCCGGGCCGAAAGGTCGCATGTTCCCGAGCGGCAGGGGGTGCGGGCCACCCCCCGCCGCGACACCAGGCTGACCCGCACGCCGCGGGGCGGCACCCAGATCACCGTGGCCGAGCGCACCCAGGGGGAGCCGCGCTGCACCCGGCGCGAGAGGGAGGGCCCCACCAGGGACCACAGCCGCATGCCCCGCCGGATCCCCGCCGCCCTGGCCAGCCCCGGCGCACCGCGCATCCCCCCGGCCACGACGCGCTGGACCCGGGTGAGGGGAGAGAGCGCCGCGGCGGCCAGGGCGGCCACCAGGATGAAGAGCAGGAAGAGGAAGAATCGGGGACCGGGGCGCCGGCGGGCGCTCACGCGCTCTCGCGGGCCTTCACGCTCACCTTGGCTCCCAGGGACTGAAGCAGGCGGTCCAGAGCGGCGTAGCCCCGGTCGATCTGCTCGCCGCCCCGGATGACCGTCTCGCCTTCCGCCGCGAGGCCCGCCAGCACCAGGGCCGCTCCAGCGCGCAGGTCGCGGGCCTCGACCGTCGTCCCCCTCAAGGCGCGCACGCCGGCGACGAACAGCTCGTCCCCCTTCACCTCGATCGATGCGCCCATCCGGATCAGGGGCTCCACGTGGGCGAAGCGGCGGGTGAAGATCGTCTCGCGCACCCGGGACGACCCGTCCGCCAGGGTGAGCGCGGCGACCAGCGGAGCCTGCAGGTCGGTGGGGAATCCCGGGTACGGGAGCGTGCGCAGCCGCACCGGCGCCAGGCGACCTCGGGCCCGGACCCGGATCCAGTCCTCCCCGGCCTCGATGTGGACGCCCTCGCCGCCCAGGTTCATGAGCAGCGAGCGCACGTGGTCCGGGATCACGCCCCGGAGCCTGAGATCCCCTCGGGTCATGACGGCCGCCAGGACCAGGGTCCCCGTGACGATCCGGTCGGGGATCACCGTGTGCTCGGTCCCCGCGAGCCGGGCCACCCCCTCGATCCGGATCGTGGAGGTCCCGGCCCCTCGCACGTGAGCGCCCATGCGGTCCAGGAGGATGCCCAGGTCCACGATCTCCGGTTCGCGGGCGGCGTTGATGATCACCGTGGTCCCCTCGGCCAGGACGCCCGCCAGCATCAGGTTCTCGGTGGCCCCCACGCTGGGGTAGTCCAGGTGGATCTGGGCCCCGTGCAGGCGATCCACCTGCGCCTGGACCCCGCCGTCCTCGGTGTCGATGCGGGCGCCCATGGCGCGAAGGCCCTTGACGTGCAAATCGATGGGTCGGGGCCCGAGGTCGCAGCCGCCCGGAGAAAAGAGCGTGGCCCGGCCCACCCGGGCCAGGAGCGGTCCCAGGAGGAAGGACGAGGAGCGCACCCGCTCCATCTTGTCGGGAGGCACCCGGTGATGGGGCAGGTCCCTGGCCTCGACGGCGAGGGCAAGGCCGTGAACGTCGCCCGCGACCTCGACCCGGGCGCCGAGTGTCTCGAGGATCTCCACCATGATCCGGACGTCGGTGATGTCGGGGACCTGGCGCAGGACACACCGCTCCGGCGTGAGGAGCGCGGCCGCGAGGGCCGGGAGCACGGCGTTCTTGGCTCCAGGCACCCGGACCTCGCCCTCGAGGCGGTCGCCGCCCCGGATGATCCACAGGTGGCGGTCCATGCTCACGTCCCCGCCTCGACACGGTGTCCCCGCGACCCGCCCATGGGCGCATCGCGCCCGGCCCCGCGATCGGGAACGGTCCCGCGCAACGTCATCGGTGCGCCCTCCTCCGGATGGGGAAACGCTCCCTCACGTGAGGCCGCCGCACCGGCCCGTGCGGCCCGCCCCCCGCGCGCACCGGGCGTTCGCCGGTTGGTGACGTGTTCACACCCAGGATCGCATGAAACCGCATCCCCCGCAACCTCCGTCCCTGCTCGGCCGTCACGGCCCCTGTGGCGGGATCTCCTCGCCCACGACCTCCACCTCTGGCTCCAGCACCACCCCGAACCGGTCCAGG
>JAJZYS010000034.1 GCA_021797925.1 Bacillota bacterium | reverse complement strand
CTCGGCCGCCGCCTCGAGCGCCGCCCGGCCGATCCCCACCGCCATGGCCGCGACGACGGGGCGGGTGAGATCGAAGGTGCGCATCGCCGCCTTGAACCCGCCGGAGCGCTCCTGGTACGCGGCGTCGCCGCCCAGAAGGTTCTCCCGGGGCACACGGCAGCCGTCGAACCTCAGGTCCACGGTCTCAGACGCCGCCAGGCCCAGCTTCTCGTGGACCCGCACCACCTCGAAGCCCGGGGTTCCCCGCTCCACCGCGAGGATCCGGTGGCCCGAGGGCCCCAGGGCCCGGTCCACGGTGGCGTGGACCAGCACCCAGCTGGCCCGCCCCCCGTTGGTGATGAAGCACTTGGTCCCGGTGAGCTCGAACCCGTCCGCCACCGGCCGGCACGTGGTCTGGATCGCCGCCACGTCCGAACCGGCCTCGGGTTCGGTGACGGCGTACGCCCCCCAGCGCGGCTCGGGGCCCGCCAGCATCCCCATGAGCCGCCGCCGCTGCTCCGCCGTCCCCATGACCGCCAGCGGCGAACCCCCGAGCCCCGGTCCCGGCAGGCACAGGGTCAGGGCCGCGTCGCCCCAGGCCAGCTCCTCGGCGGCGATCACCGCGTCGCGGTAGGTGAACCCGGGGTCTCCTCCGGGGTCGGCGGTCCCGAGCCCCACGCCCGCCGCCACGGCCGCCGCCAGGAACTGGGGGGGAGGGGCCTTGGCGGCGTCCGCCGCCAGGGCGAAGGGGCGCATGTGCGCGCGGGCGAAGGCGCGGGTGCGCGCCGCGAGCTTGTCGGCCGACTCCCTCATGGAGTCCACGGCGGCGCCTGCGCGGCCAGGACCCCGGGGTCCCACGCGCCCACGAGGCTCCCGTACGTGTGCGCGTCGCGAAAGAACTTCTCCACCGGGGCGTCGGCCATGTAGCCGGCGCCGCCCAGCACCCCGACGGCGTCCGAGGTCACGGCGCCCGCCGCCCGCCGGGCCAGGGCCCAGGCGTCCTCGGCGCGGCGCACGAACCCCTCGTCGTCCCATCCCCCCGCGCAGGCGAGCCACACCAGCGCCCACGCCTCCTCCAGCGCCACCCACATGTCCGCCAGGAGGAACCCCACCCCCTGATGACGGGCGATGACCTCCCCGAACGCCCGGCGCCGGCTCGCGTAGGCCACCGCCTCCGCGAGCGCCGCCCGGCCCACCCCCACGAGGCGGGCCGCCCCCAGGAGGCGCTGCACGGCGGCGGCCCGCGCGAGCTGCGCCGCGGTCACGGGCCACGCCGCCTCGGGGTCGATCGCCGCCTCCTCGAGCTCCACGTCGCTCAGCTCCGCGGCGCGAAGCCCCATGGCGGCGCGAAGGGGTCGAACCCGCCGCCCGGGGGCGTCGGGCTCGACCCGCACGAGCCATCCGCGGCCCTCGCCCCGGGCCCAGGTCAGGATGCCGTGGCGTCCCGCCCCGGGCACCCCCGTCACCCGGCCGTCGAGCCTGGGGCCCGGGCCAAGGCGCACGTCAGCGGCCAGGCACAGGGCACAGGGCGCCATGAGGCGCCGCGCCGCGGCGGCATCCGGGACGGCGGCCGCCACGGCCACGGGGGCGTCCGCGGGCGCGCCCAGGGCGAGGACAAGGCCCAGGTCTCCCTCCGCCAGGGCCTGCTCCACCAGGGCCGCGGTCAGCAGCGGCTCCCCCATTCCGCCCAGGGACTCGGGCACCGCGACGAGCGCAAGCTCCAGGGACGAGAACGCCTCGCCGAGCCCCTCAGGCGGCCCGAGCGCGCGCTCGGCCGAGCGCGCCTGGGGGGCGAGGCGACGGCGGGCGAACTCCTTCGCCAGCGCCTCGAGGTCGCGCTGGGCCGGGCTGATTTCGAAGTCGGTCACCGCGCCGTCACCCGGCCGGACGCGGGCCGCGGCGCCCCGCAGACGATGTCCATGGCCTCATCCTATCACAGCCCGGCCCGCCTGGTCCCTACAGCCAGCCCTTGCGCTCGGCGATCAGCGCGGCCTCGACGCGGGTCTGGGCCCCCAGCTTGCCGATGGCCTCGGAGAGGTAGTTGCGCACCGTCCCCTCCGTGAGGTGCAGCTCCTCGGCGATGGCGGCCACGGGGCGACCGCTGCGGCAAAGGCGCAGCACCTCCTGCTCCCGCGGCGTCAGCGGGGAGTCGCCCTCGCTCAGCGCCGTCACCGCCAGCTCGGGCTGCACGACCACCTTGCCGGCCACGACGTCGCGGACCGCCTGGGCCAGCGCCGCGGCGGGGGCGTCCTTGAGCAAAAAGCCCCGCACGCCCGCCTGCAGCGCACGGCGCAGAAAGCCGGGCCGGCCGAAGGTGGTGAGGATCACCACCCGCACCCCCACCGCCTGCCGGGCCATGGCCGCCGCCGCCTCCAGGCCGTCGAGGACGGGCATCTCGATGTCCACGAGCGCCACGTCGGGGGCCGTCGCCACGGCGAGCTCCACGGCCTCGCGACCGTCTCCCGCCTCGGCCACCACCGCGATGTCGCTCTCCAGCGTCAAGAGCGAGACCAGGGCGCCGCGCACCATGGCCTGGTCCTCGGCGACAAGCACCCGGATCATGCGCTCCCTCCTCTCATTCTTCCCCCGCCGGCACCCACGCGGTGAGCCGGGTTCCCCCGTCGCCCTCCACCTCGAGCGACCCGCCCACGGCCCGCAGCCGGTCCGCGATGCCGCGCAGGCCCTGGCCCTGTCCCGCTCCCGCCAGGCCGCGGCCGTCGTCCGCGACCTCGAGCCCGAATCCCCGCCGGCGCCTTCTGCCCCGGATGGCGCACGTGCGGGCGCCGCTGTGGCGCAGCACGTTGGTCACGGCCTCGCGGAGCACCAGGCTCAGGGCGGTCTCCACCGGCGGCGCCAGCCGGGGCGCGTCCCAGTCCACCTGGCAGCGGATGCCCGCGGTGTGCAGGGCGTCGCGGACGCGGGCGATCTCCGCGTCGAGCGCTACGAAGTGGGCCTGGGCCACCGACGAGCGCACCTCCCCGAGGCTCGAGCGGGCCACCGCCTCCACCTCCGCCATCTCCCGGGCGGCGCGCTCGGGGTCGGCGGCCACGAGCCGGGCGGCGAGCTGGGCCTTGAGGATGATCACCGAGAGGGAGTGGCCCAGGATGTCGTGCACGTCCCGGGCGATGCGCACGCGCTCCTCGTTGCGCGCCAGGTACTCCACCTCGCCGCGCAGCTCCACCATCCGGCGAAACCACCGGGTGGCGAAGCCCACCGCCAGCGTCGTGAGGGTCACCGACACCACGACCGGGGACGCCACCCGGGCGAGGACGCCCAGCAGGATCGGCAGCGCGGCCGACACGAGGATGCCCGTCACGCTGGTGCGCCCCGGCACCCTGGCCAGCACCGTGCCGGCGTAGATGAAGATTCCCGCGAAGTCGTAGCCGACCGCCGCGGTGAGCGCCGTGCCCACGAGGAGGATGACGGCGCCGGCCGCGGCCAGCTGGCGGGGCGGCCGGTCGATCCGGATGAGGCCCCAGACGTAAGCGGCCACCATGAGTCCGAGGCCGGCGGCGCTGGCGACGAGGGTGTCCGCGGCGGGCGGGTGGTCGATCAGGGCGCCCACGGGGTAGGCGAGATAGAGCAGCCACACGAAGACGAAGAAGTAGTAGATGAGGCGCCCGCGGCCGTCGCGGTCAGGCCAGTCCACGCTGTCCATCCACCCGGTACCGCCACGCGGCGAGGATCCCGAAGAGCGCGAGATAGCCCAGCATGACCGCCGCGTGCTCCAGGGGGCGGCGGGCGCCGCCCACGACGCCCCACGCCAGGGCGGCGTAGTGGTAGGACGGAAGCAGCCGTCCCACGGCGGCGAACCCGCGAGGGAGCACCGGCAGCGGAACCCACAGGCCGCCCGCGAACGCGAGGAAGAAATACGCCGCCATGGCCCCGACGTAGCTCGACTCCCCGTCGAGGAGGTACCCGAGGAGCAGCCCCAACGCCGCGAAGGGCAGCACGCCCAGCCACAGCCACGCGAACACCTCGATCCACTGAGCCGGTCCCAAGGCGACGCCGTGGACCAGGCGGGCCGCCGCCATCACCAGGAGGATGCCCGGCGCGGCCGCCGCCAGCGCGGCCGCGTACTTGGCCACAAGGTACAGCCCCGGGCGCAGCGGGCTCACCCGCAGCAGCGCCGTGAAGCCCCCGGCGCGCTCCGCCGCGACCCGCGTCGCCACCGGTCCGAGGGCGGCGGAAAGGCCCGCAAACGCCCCCATGGAGACCATGTCGTACACGGTCATCCCGACCCCGCCGACGGAATACCGGCCGTAGATGCTCGCGAAGATCAGGTAGAACCCCAGGGGGAGCGCCACGGAGAAGAAGACGAAGCGCGCGTTGCGCACCATGCGGACGATCTCGAACCCGGTCAGGGCCATCAGCCCCCTCATCCTCGCCCCTCCTCCTTCGTGAGGCGCGTGAAGGCCTCCTCCATGCTGGCCCCCGCGATCTCGAGGTCGCGCACAGGGATGCCCTGGGCGATCAGCTGGCGCACCGTGGCGTCGCCGTCCCGGCTCGTGATCCGGTACCAGGCCCCGTCGCGCTCCACGCGGACGACGCCCGCGAGCCCCTCCAGGGTGCCCTGAGGCGGGGGGTCCGCGACGCGAAAGCGCAGCACCCGCTCGCCCACCCGCCCCCGGATCTCCTCCGGGGTGCCGTCGCCGACGATCCGGCCGCGGTGGAGCACGACGACCCGCTGGGCCACGGCCCCCGCCTCCTCCAGGTCGTGGGTCGCGAACACCGCCGTGCGACCGTCGCGGGCCAACGAGCGGATCTGCTTCCAGAAGCTCTGCCGCGACAGCGCGTCCATGCCGGTGGTGGGCTCGTCGAGAAAGAGGAGGCGGGGGTCGCCCACGAGCGCCACCGCCAGCATGACCCGGCGCCGGTAGCCGCCGGAGAGGGTCTCGACCCGCCGGTGGGCCACCTCGTCGACGCCCGCCTCGCGCAGCACCTCGTCCACGGGTCGCCTGCGGGGGTGAAACGCGGCGAACAGCCGCACGAGCTCGCGGACCGTCACGCCGCTGACGAGCGTCGTGCTCTGGAGCATGGCGCCGATCCCGTCGAGCTCCGCCGCCTGACGGGGCGGGCGGCCGAACACGGTCACCTGCCCGCGGTCGGGGCGGATGAGACCGAGCATGAGGGAGATGGCCGTGGTCTTGCCGGCGCCGTTGGGACCGAGAAGCGCCGCCACCTGCCCGGCGGGCACCGTGAAACTCACGTCGTCCAGGGCCAAGGTGGCGCCAAAGCTCCGCGTCACCGACCCGAAGGATACCGCCGTGTCCACCGTCCATCGCCTCCGGGCCCATGCTAGCCCGACACGGCCGACCCCGCCAGGGAGCGGCGTCACCGTTGCGATGTGACAGCCGTCATGGCCCCGGGGCTTGCGATCGTCAGGGGCTGGCGTACCGTCGGGCCTTCGGCCGACCCTCCCTGGAAACGGCGCGCCATGATACACTGGAGTCCAAAAGCGCATGAAAGCGAGGTCGATTCCCATGGACGTCTGGTCGAAAGCCATCGTCGCGGCCGTCGAACGGGTTCGGCCGTCCGTGCTCCACGTGACCAGCCAGGACGACGCCAACGAGCGCATCGCCTTCGGTTCCGGGATCCTCATCGACCACTATCACGCCATCGCCACCGCCGGCAGCACGGCCGCCGGCAACAACATCACCGTCCGGCTGACCGACGACCGTCAGGTTCGCGCGGAGCTGGTGGCGGTGGACCCGCTGTATTTCATCTCCGTCCTCAAGTTCGAGGAGCGGGTGCCCATCGATCCCGCCCCGTTCGGGGACCCCGAGATGAGCCCCGGGCAGCTGGTCCTGGCGATGGGCAACCCCACCGGCTTCGACCGCTCGGTGAGCATGGGGATCATCTGCGGCCTGGACCGCACGGTGTACCGACCCGAACGGGTCCCCGTGGACGGCCTCATCGTCACCGACGCGTCGGTGCATCCGGGCAACTCGGGCGGCCCTTTGGCCTCGCTGGAGGGACGGATCCTCGGGGTCAACGGCGTCCCGTGGGTGAACAACCTGAGCCTCGCGGTCCCCTCGGACGTGGTGCTGCGGGTCGCCAACCAGATCATCGAGTACGGGCGCGCCAGCCACCCGTGGCTGGGATTCTCCGGCGAGCCCGAGGTGCTCGATCCCAAGCTCGTGGATCTCTTCGGACTGCCCGCCGACCGGGGGGTGGTGGTGGAGTACGTGGCGCCCGAGGGTCCCGGTCAGGCCGCGGGCATCAAGCTGTTTGACATGGTGGTGCGCGTGGACGGAAAGCCCGTGGGCCATCTGGGCTTCATCCGCAGCACCCTCGCGAACCACCGCCTCGGGGAGAAGGGGACCCTCTCGGTGCTGCGGGCCGATCAGCTGATCGAGGTCCCGTTCCCGGTGGAGGACATCCCCCGCCTGCGGGAACTGACCTGACCGACCGGGACGCCCTGATCGAGTAGGCAGGGGCGACTAACCCCAGGCCTCTCACACCACCGGACATGCGGGTCCGCATCCGGCGGTTCGTCAAGCGTGACGGGTGCGGTACAGATCGGAAAGGCTGAACAGACCCTGGGCGCGGCACGCCCCGCCCGGATCCCGGGCGGGGCGTCTCCTCGGCGCGCGCAACCCGGACGTCAGCGGGCGGGGACCGCTTCCGCCTGACGGTACAGGGCCAGGGCCGCCTCGACGCTGGCGTCCTCCACGGTGATGGCGTGGATGGCCCGGCACAGCCGCACCGCCTCGTCCCTGGACCGCTGGTGGACGTTGCGGCCGGTGGCCGAACCCACGGTGCCCCCCTCGTGGATCTGGGCGTGCAGGCGCTCGAGGAAGTCCTCCACGGTCGTCTCCTTGCCGCCGGCGCACACCACCCCGCAGCGCCCGGCGGCGGCCACCGCCTCGCGGAGCAGCGCGCCGTCGGCCCGGCCGGTCGCGTCCAGCGGCGGGTTGACCTTGACGAAGTCCGACCCCAGGCACGCGGCCACCCCGGCCGCGCCGGCGATGAGATGGGCGTCGCTCTCGTTGGCCACGGCCTTGCCCCGGGGATACGCCCACAGGACGGTGAGAAGGCCCAGGCGGTGGGCCTCGAAGATGATCCGCGCCGCCTCGGTGTACATGGCAGCCTCGTTCTCGCTGCCCGGGTAGATCGTGTAGCCCACGCCCACCACCCGGAGCCCGCTGGTGCGGACGAAGTCGGCGATCTGCCCCATGTCCTGCCAGGCGAGGCTCAAGGGATCCCGCTGGGCGCTGGGGACCAGGTGGGTCTTGGAGTTGAGCTTGATGAGGTAGGGGATCTCCGGGTAGTCCGCCCCGTACCGGGCGATGAGCCCCAGCTGGGTGGCGAAGCAGCCCACGGGCGCCGCAGCCGCGATGCGAAAGAGGTGCTCAGGGTCGCCGTCCTCCTCCGACACGTGCTCGCCCACGAAGTCGTCGTTGAGATGCTCCACCTTCTGGTCTCCGGCCATGAGGAAGAGCCGGCCCCGGTCGTGGGTCATGCGCCGGTAGTTCTCCGCGTAGCGGTCTCGGGCCTCGCCCGCGGGAACGTCCAGCGGGATGCGCAAACGTGGCGCCATCATGCGTGTCTCCTTTCGGGAACGGGGCCGTGGTCATGGAGGCCCGGGCCGCGGGGAGGTTCGTGCCGACCCGTGAGGCCGACTCTGCCGGTCACAGGGTCACCGCCACGGACTTGGTCACGAGGAACTCGTCGATGCCCCAGTGGCCGCCCTCTCGGCCGAAGCCGCTCTCCTTGACCCCGCCGAACGGCGTGGGCGTCCCCGCCGCCCGGGCGTCGTTGAGGCCGATCACCCCGGCCTCGAGGCCCTCGGCCACCCGGACCGCCCGTCCCAGGTCCCGGGTGAAGAGGTACGCCGCCAGGCCGTAGGGCGTGGCGTTGGCCCCCGCCAGCGCCTGCGCCTCGTCGTCGAAGGGAAGGATGGGCGCCACCGGCCCGAAGGTCTCCTCCCGGGTGACCAGCATCTCCGGCGAGCACTCGTCGAGCACGGCCGGCAGGAAGAACGTCCCTCGCGCCAGCGCCCCTTCCCGAGGCCTCGTGCCCCCCACCAGGAGCTTCGCCCCGCGCGCCACGGCGTCCTGGACGTGGCGCTCGCAGCGGGCCACGGCCGCCTCGTTGATGAGCGGCCCGATCTGCGCCCCGCTCTCGAGGCCCGGCGCCACCTTGAGGCTCGCCACCGCCTGGGCGTACCGCTCGCGGAACCGCGGCCAGATGCCCCGCTGCACGAAGATGCGGTTGGCGGAGTGGCAGATCTGGCCCATGGACCGGAAGCGGGCGGTCACCGCGCCCTGCACGGCCCGATCCAGGTCCGCGTCGTCGAACACCAGGAGCGGCGCGTGCCCTCCCAGCTCCAGCGACAGCGACTTGACGGTCCCCGAGGCCTGGGCCATGAGCAGCTTGCCCACCTCGGTGGACCCGGTGAAGCTGATCTTGCGCACCTGCGGATGGCTGGTGAGCACCCCGCCGATCTCGTCGGCGGGGCCGGTGACGAGGTTCACGCAGCCCGCGGGCACCTCGGCCGCCTCCAGGATGCGCATCAGGGCCACCGCCGAGAGCGGGGTGAGCCCCGACGGCTTGACCACCGCGGTGCAGCCCGCCGCCAGCGCGGTGGCCACCTTGCGGGCCACGGTCTGCATGGGGTAGTTCCACGGGGTGATCACCGCGGCCACCCCCACGGGCTCGCGCCACACCCAGAACCGGCGGTCGGCCGCGGGGGCGGGGAGCACCTCCCCGTGCACCCGGCGGCCCTCCTCGGCGTACCAGTCGAAGACATCCGCCGCCGACTGGATCTCCCCCCGGGCGTCCGCCAGCGGCTTGCCCTGCTCGCGGGTGAGGCCACGGGCCAGCTCCTCCCGCTGCTCCCGCAGCATCGCGGCCACCCGGTGCAGCGGCTGGGCCCGCTGGTCGGCCGGCACCGCCCGCCACGCCGCAAACGCCCGCGCGGCCGCTTCCACGGCCCGCTCGGCGTCCTTGGCACTCCCCCGGCTGACCTCCCCCACCACCTCCCCCGTCGCGGGATCGGTGACCGGGATGCGCTCGGGCCGCTCTTCCCAGCGTCCGTCGATGAAAAGCGACATGTCATCCGACCTTTCCACGACCGCGAGCGCCGTCGCGCTCGCGGGCAAGTGCATCATGGACCGATCGGCTCGGTCCCCGGTGCACTTCGCCTGTCCCGCGGTCAGATCCTCCCCGGACCCTCCCCGGAGCGCGTGCCCCGCGGTCCGGATTCCAGCGGACCTTCGCCCGGGCCGCCGAACCGCGCCGGGGACGGCCCGCCCGCGGGCGCCGGGCGCAGCCCCAGCGCCTTTATGGCGTCGGGCGGCTGGAACATGTTCTGGCGGGCGCACACAAGCCCGACCCGGACGAGGTCCGGGGGACGGACCCCTCCCGCCGAACTTGCGCGGCCGGTCCACGTGGGGACGAGAGGGAGCCTGTGAGCACGGCCGCCCTTGCGCCCGGACTCTCGACGATCCACGAGAACGCTACCCGCGTGTCGCGCTAAGGGCGCCCGAACGCCGTGAGCGCGGGACGCGGCGAGACCGGGCGCAAGCCGTTCCCGACCCGCCCGAACCGGCGCGTCCCGCGCGGGCGTCAGGCGCCTTCGCCCCCGGGGGAGACGGCGACGCCAGTCCCGTCGTCAGCCGGACAGCCCAGGGACCGGACACCTGTCTGCGATCTGCCCCGCCCGTGAGGCAGCCGCCCAGGAGCCGGCTGCCGCCGGCGCAAAGGCGAGGACCGGCTCGCCACGGCGGCCCCGGGGCCTGAGTTCCTGCCCCGTTCAGGGCACTGAGCCGCGCATCACGGTGCGATGACCACCTTCATGCTCTCGGGCTCCATGGAGGTCACCAGCGCCTCTTCGGCGCGCTCGAGCGGGAAGCGGTGGGTGATGACCCGCGCGAGGGGCAGTTCGTGACGGTGGCGATGGAGCAGGGTGATGCTGGGTATGAAGCCGGTGTACGCGAGATTGGTCATGCCCAGCAGGCGGATGTTCTTGGCGACAAAGTGCCGATGGGGCGAGAGGCTCAGCTCGCCGCTGTCCACGAAGTTGCCCACCTCGACAAACGTGCCCCCCTGGCGGAGCATCTCGATGCCGTCGCGGATGACCGAGGGAATTCCCACGCACTCCACCACCACGTCGGCGCCCAGCCCGTGGGTGAGGTCGCGAACCGCCGTCACGAGTTCGGGACCGGGAAGCTGCCGGGGATCGAGGGTCACGTCGGCGCCGAGCGCCCGCGCAAGCTCCAGCCGGTACGGGGAGACGTCCACCGCCACCAGGGTCCCGGCGCCCATGAGCCGGGCCTTGATGAGGTGGAAGATCCCCAGCGGCCCCACGCCGAACACCACCACCGTGTCCCCGGCCGAGAACCCTTGCCGCGGCAGCGCCGCCCAGCTCTTGGCAAGGTCCAGGGAGTATGTCACCGCCATGGGCTCCGCGAGCACGGCGATGTCGTCGGAGATCTCGTCAGGGACACGGTACACGTGGCTGCCGGGGAGCACGTACATGAGATCCGCCCATCCCCCCAGAAGGTGGGGCCACACGTCGCTGGAGAGATGGCCGTAGCTGCGAATGCGATCGCACCACGAGTACCCGAAGGAATGCCGGCACAAAAAGCACTCGCCGCAGACGATGTCGGGGCTCACCAGCACCCGGTCGCCCACCCGCAGGGGCAGGCCGTAGAAGTCCGTCCGGGGCTCCGCGAGTTCCTCGATGACACCCAGGTTCTCGTGGCCCGGCACCGCGGGATAGGGACCGAAGACCTCGCGCTGGGTACCCGCGTACTGCACGGCCTGTCCCTTGTATCCGTGCTTGTCGGTCCCGCAGATGCCGGACATGGTGATGCGCACCAGCATGGCGCCGCTCTCGAGCCGCGGTCGCTCGAAACGCTGGAGCCGGAGTACACCGGGTTTCTCGAGAACCACCGCGCGAACGGAACTTTGCAAGATCCAACTCCTCCTTCGTGCCGCCGACCGTCGACGCCATCCCGCGGACCACGCTCCCGTCGCACCTCAGCGGCGGGCGCGAGGCACCGGCCCCGGTCACCCGGTTCCCGAACCGATTCCGTGGCGCTCGCGCCATCGCGGGTCCACGAGGAGCGCCGCACCCATCACAGCCTCCCATCCGGGGATCTCCGTCCGCCGGGCTCGCTCCCTGGGCACCGCCCCCGCCTCGGCGAGCTCCTCGGCCAGCGCGTCGGACATGCCCCCGCCCATGAGGAGCCAGGTCGCCTCCTGCGCACCCCCCACCCGGGCGACCCGCCCCACGATCTCGGCGGCCAGCGCACGCCGGGCTGCGGCGGCCGCGCGAGCCGGGGTCGTGAACGCTCCGATGCCGGTGATGGCCCACGTCCCCTGGGCCGGGTCGTAGGCGAACTGAACGTCGTCACCGTCGGGTGAAGGCTCGTCCGGCGGCTCCTCCCGGGGGAAAAGAGCGCCTGGGCTGCTGGCGATGCTGTCATGGTGCACCAGCACGCCACCCCAGATCTCGTGGGCGACAAGGCCGGAGCCAGGCGCCCCGCCGATCCGGGCGATGACGGTGGAGGTGCCCACGCGCACCAGGCAGCGGCAGCCCGTCTCCAGCGCCCAGCAGGCGTCGGCCACCACGTCGTTGGTTCCCGGGGTGACCTGGAGCGACTGCCCCGCCACCTCGACAGCCCCCAGCGAGTGCCAGGGCGGGACGCAGCCCCGGTATCGCCCCAGCCACGGCGCCCCGCCCCCTGCGGCCAGCGGCAGGGCCGAACACTCGGCGGGATCGGTGTGCTCGGCCGAAAGCCCCGTCAGCTCGGCCAGCACCCAGTCCCGGAGCGACCAGAGCGTGAGCCCGTGTCCTCCCGCGGCACCGATGGCCGCCTGGGCGGCTTTGAGGCTGCCGGGGATGCCTCCGGGGCGCGCCAGCATCGAATACCAGAACATGGCCATGAGCGGGTGGCGCTCCCGGTCGCACAGCACATAACTCGTGGTCTGCCCCGTCAGTGTCCACGTCTCGGCCGCGTACGCGCCCGCCGCCGCCTCGACGGCCCGGCGGGCGGCGTCCACCTCGGCCGCAAGCGAACCCGCTGCACAGCCCACCTGCCCACGAGCCAGGATGCGGACTGCCTGGGTGTCCACGACCCCCCACTTCACCGAGGAGCTCCCCAGATCCACACTCACGACGCGCACCCTGCAACCTCCTCGTCCGCTCCCCTCTAGAGCACCGAGATCCCCGGGGCGTCGACGCCGGCGAGGTGGCACGCACACGCCTCCGATGTGGCCACGAGCGCCGTGAAACCCGCGGCGCGAGCACGGCGCACAAGGGTGTGGGCCATCTCGGCGGCCGCGGCGGGCGACCCGGCGGCAGCCCCGCAGCACCACCACCCGCCCAGGGCGTCCTCGGCCGTGGGGGGGTCGCCTTCCTCGGAGACCGCCGCCGCAGACTCAAAGCAGCAGCGCAGGAGCAGGGTGGCGGACTGGCCGGCGCCGGCCCGCCGCCGCCACGAGGCGTCCGGGACCACGGTGACCCCCGGCCCGGCGACGACCGCGCGCCCCAGGATTGGATCCACGGTCACCCGGGCGCTGCCCGTGAGCTCGACGCGCGCGCTGCCGACCCGGGACGTCGGGAGATCCAGGCGGTGCTCGCGTTCGTGCGCGCTTCGGCGCCGGTCGACCATGAGACCCAGGTACCAGGATCCCTCGAGCGTCATGCTGTGGGTGGTCGGCGGGATGCCCACCGCCGCAGAGAGCAGCAGGGGCAGCGGATAATGGGCGTAGCAGAAGTCGACGCAGCGCCCGCAGCCCGTGCACTCGTCGGGCTCGCCTGCCCGCCCGTCCAGGGCGGTTGCGCCCTGCAGCGCGCGGCGGGCAACCAGCGCCCAGCTGCGGGGCGCGGAGACCTCGCGCTGGAGCGTCTCCGCCGCCGGGCAGGCGTACCGGCACATGGGGCACTCGCTGCAGCTGCGCGCCAGGGTCGCAAGGTCCACGCGCGCCGGTTCGTGACCCGGCTCAACCGGCATCGTCCCGCGCCTCCTCTGCGGCGCCGGGAGGGGCGGCGCCAGGTTCCAGGATGTTCCCGGCGTTGATGAGCCCCCTGGGATCCAGCGCCTGCTTCAGTCGCTCGAGCACCGTCACCACGCCGCTCTCCTCGTACTGGCGGGCAAAGAACGGCCGGAGCTTGACGCCGACGCCATGGTGCTCGTTCATGAGCGCGCCGTGCCGGCGGATCCCGGCAAAGATGCGCTCCAGGATGCTGTAGTACGCGGTCCACAGCGCCTGTCCACGGGGCAGTACAGGGCTCCAGAAGCTGAGGTAGGCCATGGTGCCGTAACTCAGCCAGTGGGAGCAGTGGGCGCTCACGTGAAGCTCGGGATAGGAGCCGGCGAGTTCCTCCCGGACCGCGGCGAGACACGCCTCGATGTCGGTGTAGCGGGCCACGAAGTCCACCACCCCGTGCAGGACGTCCCGGCTCTCCATGGAGTTGGGCGGGAAGTAGGGCGCCATCCGGCGCCCGTACCAGTCGCTCGCGACGGCGTCGGGCAGCAACCTGGCTCCTGCGGCCTGGGCCTCGTCCCTAAGGCACGCAACCTCGGCCCGGGCGATCGCCTCGACCCCGTCCACCCCCACCACGGCGATGCAGTCCGAGCCTTCCGCGACCAGCCCCCGGCTCTCTTCCTCGTCGTAGAGCCGGATGAGCGCCGGCGCCAGTCCCAGCTGGGTCACGCGCCGACCCCACGCGATGCCGGCGCCGAAGGACGGGAAACTCAGGGCCATGAGCCGAAGTGGCGTGAGGCGGTGCAGCCTCAAGTCCGCCTCGGTCACCACGCCGTAGATCCCCTCGCTGCCGAGAAACAGACTGTTGAGGTCGGGCCCCATGGCATGGGCCCGCACCCTGGGCGTACGCAGCACCTCGCCGTCGGGCAGCACCACCACCAGGCTCACCACGTTCTCAGCCAGCTTGCCGTACCGGGTGGAGAGGATGCCGCTGCCCGCGTTGGCCAGAAAGCCGCCCACGCTGGAGCAGCTGATGCTGGCCGGCAGGTGCCCCAGGGTGTACGCGCGCCGGCGGAGCCACTCCTCCACCGTGAGGAGGATCCATCCCACCCCGACGGTCGCCACCTGGTCCCGCTCCGCCAGCGCGCGGGTCCGCAGCCGCCGCGTATCGACGATCACCTCTCCGTCCCGCCGGGGCAGGGCGCCGCCGGTGTCCCCAGCGCCCGCGCCGCGAATGCGGACGGGAACACCGGCATCGTGGCACCAGCGCATGACCCGCGCGACCTCGGCCGTGTCGTCGGGCAGGACGGCGACCGGTCGAACCCGGGGAGGATACAGGTCGCGGCGGGCCATCAGCCAGACGTCCACGGTGTACGCATCCATCCGGGCACGCTCGTTGCACAGCACCTGCCCGGGGCTCAGGATCGCCTCCAGGGATCGGACCAGACTGTCGGACACCGGCTCACCCCCATCGCGTTCTCCTCACCACAGCCGCTCCAGGGCCTCGACCGCCTCCTTTGCCCCGAGGGGCCGGGACCGCCCGGCAACGAGGGGATGCATTGAAAGTTCCCGGGCGATGCGGGCGGCGTCCACGCCGTCGCGCAGCCGCAGGTCCGACACGGACCGCGGCAGGCGCACCCCGGCACCCAGCGCGCGCCACCGGGCCAGCTCTTCGCGCTGGCCGGCCAGGGCGAACTGCACCCCGAGCCCCAGCCACACAAGCTCCCCGTGGGTGGGACCGGGTGCCGCGGCGCCGACGAGGACGTCGCTCATGGCGTGGGCCACGGCGAGCCCGCCGCTCTGCCAGACCAGGGTGCTCTCGATGAACACGCGCTCGGCGGCCTCCGCCAGCCGGTCCTCGCCCACCGGGTCGTCGCCGGCCAGCTCCTGGAGCAGGCGCTCCACGCCCACCTCAAGATCCTCGGCCAGGGCGTGGGTCCACGGCGCCGCGCCCGTCTCCCAGTGGTTGGCCCCACCCTGGGCGCTGACCTCGCGAGCCTCGAAGGGCTTGGCATAGGCGTCGGCCAGTCCCGACACCAGCAACCGGCGGGGCGCCCCGGCGAGCAGCTGCAGGTCCGCGAGCACGAGGTCGGCGGCGGCGGACATCATCACCGCCCGGTCGAAGCTCCCGTCATGGCGGTGAACCACGAAAACCCGCGAGCACGGGGCGTCGGTGGAGATCGCCGTGGGGACGAGGGCCAGCCTCGCGCCGGTGTAGAACGCCACGGCCTTGGCGGCGTCCAGGGCGCGCCCGCCGCCGATGCCGACGACACCCCCACGGCCCCGTGCCATGGCCACCCAGGTGTCGATGTCGGGCTGGCGGGCGTCGTCCACGTCCACCGGATCGACGCGCAGACGCCGTCGCGCGATCTCCTTGACCACGCGGTCGCAGAGCGTGAAGACAGTCCCGACGGACCGCATCCACCGCTGCAGATGCACGGACGCGTCCGGCGCGATGATGAAGTCGGGCAGCGGATCATGGCGCCACCGAATGTCCTCAGGCCTTGACTGCACCGTCCACCATCCCTGCCTTGATCCACGAGTAGCCCAGCGCCACCATGATGACGCCGGGAATGATCATGAGTGTGGCCTCGCCGGCGATGAGCTGCCACTGCACCCCTTGAAACGACTGGAGCTGGCTGATGGCGATGGGCAGCGTGATGCTGCGCGGGGTCTGCTCCAGAACCGACGCGAACATGAACTCGTTCCACACCGTGATGAAGGATAGGATGAGCGTGCTGACCATGGCTGGAAGCGAAACGGGCACCACCACGTGGCGGATCAGGCCGAGGTCCGACGCCCCGTCCACTTCCGCCGCCTCGATGACCGATCGCGGGATGGAGGAGAAGAACGTCGAGAAGAGCCACACGGCGAAAGGAACCCCCATGGGGATGTACACGAGGAGCAAGCCGGGGATCGTATCCACCGTGTGCAGCGCGTTCTCGAAGATATACAGGGACGGGAGGATGAGCACCGCGGGAACAACCCGGACCAGGATGACACCGGACTGCACCACTGTGCGCAACGCCCGGGTGAACCGGTACGCCAGGAGCCAGGCCAGGGGTACCGCCAGGAGGCAGCTCACCACCGCGCCCACCACGCTCACGGTGAGGCTGTTGGCGATCTCCCGGCCCAGATAGCCGCCGAACGAGGAATTGTAGCTGAACAGCGTGTGGAACACGCTCACGGACAGGCCGTGGGGAAGAAGCCTCGGCGGCGTGGCGAACACGCCCTTGGGACTGCGCAGCGCAGTGGCGACGATCCAGTACAGGGGGAAAAGGGTGCCCAGCGCCGCGGCGTACAGGGCCGCAGACCGGATGCCGATCCCCGCGGCCCGCGCCCCGTCACGTTTCATAGCGCACCGCCCCTCGCCACAGGTACAGCAGCACCATCGCCGCTACCGCGGCGGTGAAGATCAGGGACTCCGCCGAAGCCGACCCGTAGTTGCCGTACAGGAACGCGTCCTGGTAGACGACCATGCTGGGCGTCTCCGTGCTGAACGCGGGCCCGCCCTGGGTCATGATGTCCGGGATGACGAACATCTTCGACAGGTCGATGAGGCGGATCACCGCGCACAGCCACAGCGCCGGGGCGATGGTGGGGATGATGATCCGGCTCACCACCCGCGAGGACGACGCCCCGTCCGTGACCGCCGCCTCCACGAGGTCGCGGGGGACCCCGGAGGTGGCCGCGTACAGGATGAGCGTCAGGAAGGGGATGGCGCGCCAGCTGTCGGCCATGAGCACGGAGATCCACGCCACCTGGGTGGAGTCGATCCAGGGCACGGGGTGGCCCAGGAGCACCCGGGTGGCGTAGGTGAGCAGGCCGTACACCCCGATGAGCATCCACTTCCAGGCGTACGCCGTCACGATGGCCGGGATGAACATGGGCAGTGCCAGCAGGACCCGAGCGTACCGGACTCCCGGGATCCGGACGGACGAGACCCCCAGCGCCAGAGCGAGGGCGACGGCCACCTGCACGGGAACGGCCACCAGCGCCCACTGGAGCACACGCACCAGCGAATTCCAGAAGTTCGCGTTGCTCAGGGCCACCTGGTAGTTCAGGGTCGTGAACTGGGCCGTGACGCCGCCGAGGGTTGAGCGCAGGACAGAGATCGTGGCCGCTCCCAGGAGGGGTCCGAGGTACAGCACAGCCACGGCGATCAGCGCCGGGACCGACGCCCAGCCGATGGCGTCGTGACGTCTCCCTCTCCGGCGGGTGCCCCGGCGCACGCCGCTCGAAGCCCGGATGCTCGCCCCCATCGAGGACCGCCCTCCTGTGCAGGCGAAGGTCGTCGCCCGGTGCGGTCGACAACCCCCACGGCTCGACTCATGACCCGGGGAGGCGCGTCTGCGCCTCCCCCCGGGCTCAGGTGCCGATGATACCCGAGATCTCGTTCGCCTCCGAGTCGATGGCCTGAACCGGCGTGATGGCACCGGTGAGAACCTCCTGCTGCACACCGGCCATGAGCAGCATGACCGAGTTATACTGCTGGGCCCGCAGCGGTGCGTAACCGACCTTGTACATATGACTCCACACCCCTGCCAGGTAGGGCAGCTTCAGCTTGACCTCGGGGTTCTCGAGCACGCTGAACCACGCAGGCTCCGGGTCGTAGTGGAGCGTCATCTCGAGGTTCATCTCCGGCGTGGAGATCCAGCGGATCCAGCGCATCGCCTCCTCCTGGTGCTGCGCCGACACCGGGATGGTGCTCTGCCAGCCGCCGATGAGCACGCCCTGGCGCGCCTTGTAAGGCAGGGGGGCGGCGATGAACTTGCCCACCACCTTGCTCTGGGAAGGCGTCTGCGCCAGCGAGTACATGTAGTTCCAGTTCTGGGCAATGGCCAGAGACCCCTCGAGGAAGAGCGTCTGGATCTCGGTCTCTTCGAAGTTGAGTACCCCCTGGGGCATGACCCCCGACGTCCTGAGGCCGTTGTAGAAGCGCATGGCCTCGAAGCCGCCCGGGGAGCGCAGAACCACCTTGTCGGCGGCGTTGGTGATGCCGTTGACGCCCACGCCCGCCTGGTAGCTGAGATCCTCGAACTGATACGCGGAGATGGTGTAGCGGGCGGCCTTGAGCGCGTACCCGTACACGGGGTGCTTGGTCATCTTCTTGGCGGCCTCCAGGAACTCGTCCCACGTCCAGGGCCTGGTCACCGTCGGTTCACGGACGCCGGCCTTCTTCATGAGATCGGTGCGGACGTACAGCGCCTCGCAGCTCTGGGAAAGCGGGAACCCATAGACGTGGCCGTTGTACGTGCACTTGTGGACCGACGCCGGATACAGCCCCGCCTTGTCCTTGCTGGTCATGATGCTGTCGAGCGGAACCAGCCGGCCCAGCGAGGCAAAGGTGACGATCCACTCGGCCATCATGACCACATCATACGGACTGTGCTGGGCGGAGATGAGCCCGAGCTGCGTCGCCTCGTACATGCTGGGATACGGGATCTCCGTGAAGGTCACCCCGATCCCCGTCTCGCGCGTGAAGCGCGGCGCCATGGCCTTCATAAAGGTGGTCCAGGTGGCGCCCGCCTGCGTGAAGATGTTGATGGTGCGCTTTGACTTCTTAGCGAATGCTGGAACGGACGGTAGAAGCAGCATCCCGGCTCCCGCGGCTGCACCTGTGAGGAATTCGCGCCTCGTGACGGACCGCATCGTCGTCGCCTCCCCTTGGCAGGTGATCGAGATCGAGGAACCATGTGATGAGCTCATCCGGGATCCAGCCTCATTCTCACCTCCCGGTTAACCGATTAGCCATGGCCCTAAAATTTTAAATTCGCTATCATCTGTCATATTCCTTTTCACGAGCCGCACTTTCTTGGCCCCCTTCCTCCGCCCGCGCCGCGGCAACGCACCTGCCTGCAGGAGCCCTCGTCCTGCGCATGGAAGCCTGGGTTCAGCGCTCCGTCAGCCGTTCTTACCCACGATCCCCCGTCGGGTGCCCGAGCGCCCGGAAGGATGAGCACCATGACCACGATCCGCCAGATCGCCAAAGAGGCCGGGGTCTCCGTCGCGACGGTCTCCTATGTCCTCAACGGCACCAAGCCCGTGACCCCGGAGGTGGAACGGCGGGTACGCCTGTCCATCGAACGGCACCAGTACACGCCCAGCGATGTCGCCCGCAGCCTCCGGCGCCGCACGACCTCCACCGTGGCACTGGTCTTCGGCGACATCATGAACTCATTCCACGTGCGCCTCGCGAAGGGCGTCGAGGACGCGTGCACGCGCCAGGGCTACGGCGTGCTGCTCTACAATCACGACGAGGACGAGCAGAAGGAGCTGAAGTGCCTCACGTCCGCCCGGCAGCGACGCGTGGACGGCCTCGTCCTCGTCCCCACGGGCCGCAACCTGCGGTATCTGCGCACGCTGCAGAAGCAGGGGGTGGCGCTCGTGCAGGTGGACCGCCACCTCGAGGACCTCGAAAGCGACGTGGTCGAGGTGGACGACGAGGCCGCCATGTTCCAACTGGTCAGCGCGCTCCGGCAAGCCGGGTATCGACGCATCGCCCTGGTGGCGCTGCCCCAGACCACGTCCACGGGACGCAGCCGCGTTCAGGGCTACCGGCGGGCCCTCGGCGACGACTCCTCAGGGTCCAAGATCGTCATCGGCGGCTTCACCAAGGAGAGCGGGTACGAGTCCACCGGCGCGCTCCTGGCCCCTGGCCCCGGGCGCCCCGACGCGCTGGTGTACTCGAGCGGACGCCAGGCGCTGGGCGGCCTGGAGTGGCTCAAGGTCCACGGGGTCAGCGTACCTTCGCAACTGGCGGTGGCCACCTACGACGACGAGGATGTGTTTCCGATCCTCTCGCCCGCGGTCACGGCCGTGGAGAACCGCGCCTACGACGTGGGGCAGAAGGCGATCGAGCTGTTGACCTGGCGACTTCAGACCCGGCGTACCGGCGAGTGGCGGCGGGTCCTTCTCGACACGCCCATCGTGGTCCGCGAATCCACCCCCGGCCTGCCCCACTGACCCGACGACAAGGCCAGATGGACCATAGCCCCGGTCGTCGAGGGACGCAAGGGTGAACCGCACGCTGTCGCCTCGGACAGCCGGGATTCGCCGGAGCGAACAGTCGAGCGCCGGCGTGCTTCACCCGCGCGGCACGGGGTCAACGCGCACGCGCGCCGATACCGAAAGGTCCGCTGCGTTGCTGGCGCGCTCGGTCGACTGGACGGGTGCCCCGGGGGCATCGAGGACGCGGTCCGTCGCGACGGTCAGCCGCAGACGCGTCGCCTCG
>JAJZYS010000033.1 GCA_021797925.1 Bacillota bacterium | reverse complement strand
GCGCGCCCTGCGGGCGGCCGAGGACCGCCTGGCTGCGGCGCGCCGTCGCGACGAGCTCGCGCGGGCCCACGCGGCCGTCGAGGATCGCCTGGCGGCGCTCGGGCCGGAGGAGGAGCTGCCCCTCGACGTGACGGAGGTGGCCGAGGCGCGCAGCCGCGAGCGCGCCGCGCGCGCCCGGCTCGAGGCCGGGCGCCAGGCCGTGGAGCACGCGCGCCAGGTGGCCCGGGAGATCCTTGCCGAGCGGCGCCTCATGGCCCGGGCGGCCCGCGACGCGCGCCTGGAGGCGGACGGCGCCGACCCGGCGGAGCTCGCCCGCCTGGGCGAGATTCTCCGGGAGGCGCGCGGCGCGCGGGACGAGGCGCGCCGCCTGGCCGGCCGTGTGGAGACGCTGGCGCTGGCGCTCGAGCGCGTGCGGGTCGGCGTCCGGGAGGCGAAGCACCGGGAGGCCGAGCGCATCGCGCGGCTGGAAGGGCGGCTGGGAGAGCTCGACGCCGCCCTGGCCGACGCCCGGCATCGCGTGGCCGAGGAGCTGGGCGCCGACCCCGACGAGCCCTTGCGGCCCGTGCGCCCCGGCGACGAGGCCCGGCTCGAACGCCTGCGCAAACGGCTCGCCGCCATGGGAGGGACGAGTCCCTTCGCCGAGGCCGAGTATGCGCAGGTGCACGGGCGCCACGCGGCCGCCCGGGCCCAGGAACGCGACCTTTTGGGGGCCAAGGACGCGCTGCTGCGAACCCTGGCCGAGGTGGACCGGCAGGCGCACGAACGGCTGGTGACCGCGGTGGAGCGGCTCAACCAGGCGTTCGACACCGCGTTCCGGACGCTGTTCGGCGGGGGAACGGCGCGCGTGTGGATCGACGAGGCGGGCATGCAGGCGCAGGTCCAGGCTCCCGGCAAGCGCACCAGGCTCATGTCGCTCCTGTCGGGCGGCGAGCGCAGCCTCACGGGGATGGCGCTCTTGTTCGCGCTCATCGAGGTGTTCGCGAGCCCCTTTCAGCTGCTCGACGAAGTGGAGGCCCCCTTGGACGAGGCCAACGTGGAGCGGGTGGCCCGCTACCTCCGGGAGCGGCGGGACCGCCAGTGGATCCTCGTCACCCACCAGCGGGCCAGCATGGAACAGGCCGACGTCCTCTACGGGGTGACCATGCCCGAGCCCGGGGTCTCCCGGCTCTACACGCTGCGACTGGAAGAGGAGGCGCGCCATGCCCAGGTGGAGTGAGATCGCGGGCCGGCTGCGGGGGCTGGGCGGCCTGCGGGCGCTGGTGAGCCGCCGGCGCCCCGACGCCGAGCTCCTGGAGGAGCTGGAGTCGACCCTGCTCCTGGGCGACGTGGGCGTCACCGCGACCGAGCGGATCCTCGAGGCGGTGCGGCGCTCGCCCGACGAGCCCGCCAACGCCCTGCGCCGGGAGCTGCTCCAGGCGCTTGGCGGGGGAGCGCCGCTGGTGCGCGCCGCGGCCGGGCCCACGGTGACCCTGGCCGTGGGCGTCAACGGCACGGGCAAGACCACGACGCTGGGCAAGCTCGCCCACCGCTACCGCGCCGAGGGGCGTCAGGTGATCCTGGTGGCGGCGGACACCTTCCGGGCGGCTGCCGCCGAGCAGCTCGAGGTGTGGGCGCGGCGCACGGGCGCGGGGTTCGTGGGCGGATCGCCGGGGCAGGATCCCGCGGCGGTCGCGTATGACGGGGTGGAGGCCGCGCTGCGCCGGGGCCTTGACGACGCGCTGGTGGACACCGCGGGGCGGCTCGCGACCGAGCACAACCTCATGGCCGAACTGAGGAAGATCCATCGGTCCGTGGGGCGGGCGGTGAGCGGAGCGCCCCACGAGGTGCTGCTGATCCTCGACGCCGGCTTCGGCCAGAACGCCGTGGCCCAGGCGCGCCGGTTCACCGAGGCGGTGGCGGTCACGGGCCTCGTGCTCACCAAGCTGGACGGAATCTCCCGGGGCGGCGCGGTGGTGGGCATCGCTTCCGAGCTCAACCTGCCGGTGAAGCTCGTGGGCACGGGGGAGGGGGTCTCGGACCTCGAACCCTTCGATCCCGAGGCGTATGTCGACGCCCTGCTTGACACGCCGGACACGGCGCGCTAGTCTGTGTCAAGGACTTTACCTTGTCAGGGGCGAGTTGGCGTGCGCGAGGAGTGGAGCCTGCTGCTGGACGTATACGGGGAGCTCTTGTCGCCCTGCCAGCGCGAGGCCTTCCGGCTCCACTACGAGGAGGATCTCTCCTGGACCGAGGTGGGGCAGAGCCTGGGCACGACGCGGCAGGCGGCGCAGGACGCGGCCAGCCGGGCGGCGGTGCGCCTGCGGCGGCTCGAGGCCGTCGTGGGGGCCATCGCCCAGGAGCTGGCGCATCGCCGGGCGCTGGCGGACATGCTGACGCTGCTGGAGGAACCGGGCGGGCCCGAGCGGGTCCGCGAGGAGATCCGGCGCCTTTTGGCGGAGGACACCCGTGTTTGAGTCGCTGACCCAGCGACTCACCGCTTCCTTTGCCCGCCTGCGCAAGAAGGGCCAGCTGAGCGAGGCCGACGTCGTCGAGGCCCTGCGCGAGGTCCGGGTGGCGCTGCTGGAGGCGGACGTGAACCTCCGAGTGGTGCAGGGGCTCGTGGCGCGGATCCGGGAGGAGGCCACGGGGCAGGCGGTGCTCCAGAGCCTCTCGCCCACCCAGAGCGTGATCCGCATCGTCCATGAGGCGCTCAAAGAGACCCTGGGGGGCGTGAGCACCCGCCCGCCGCTGTCCGGGCAGGACCTGACCGTGTGGATGCTCATGGGGTTGCAGGGAGCGGGCAAGACCACGGCGGCCGCCAAGCTCGGGCTGCTCCTGACCCGGGAGGGCCGGCGCCCGCTCCTCGTGGCCGCCGACCGCCAGCGCCCCGCCGCCATCCGCCAGCTGGAGCTCTTGGGCCAGCGGGTCGGAGTTCCGGTCTTCGCCGGCAGCGAGACCGATGACGCGCTGGCCGTGGCCCGAGGCGTGGCGGTGCAGGCGCGGCGGCTGGGGCGGGACGTGGCGATCGTGGACACGGCGGGGCGATTGAGCATCGACGCGGCGCTCATGGCGGAACTGCGGGCCGTCAAGCAGGTGCTCGCCCCGCGCGCCATGATCCTGGTCGTGGACGCCATGACCGGTCAGGCGGCCGTGGAGGTGGCGCAGCAGTTCCGGGACGAGGTGGGGCTGGACGGGGTCATCCTCACCAAGCTCGACGGGGACGCCCGCGCCGGGGCGGCGCTGAGCATGCGTTCGGCCGTGGGTTGCCCCATCTACTGGGCGTCCACGGGCGAGAAGCCCGAGGCGCTGGAGGTCTTTCACCCCGAGCGGATGGCCTCGAGGATCCTGGGGATGGGGGACGTGCTGACCCTCATCGAGCGCGCCCAGGCGGCGGTGGACCCCGCCGAGGTCCGCCGCGTGGAGCAGCGCCTGCGCCAGGGGACACTTACCATGGACGACTTTCTCGACCAGCTGCGCCAGGTCCGGCGGATGGGGCCCATCGGGGACCTGCTGAAGATGATCCCGGGGCTGAACCGGGTCTTGCCCAAGGGGACCAGCATCGACGAGCACGCGCTGGTGGAGGTGGAAGCGATCATCCAGTCGATGACCGTCCGCGAGCGCCAGCATCCGGAGGTGATCGACGCCAGCCGCCGGCGCCGGATCGCGCGGGGCAGCGGAACGTCGGTGCAGGCGGTCAACCGGCTCCTCAAGCAGTTCGAGGACCTGCGCCGGCTGATGAAGAGCCAGAAGGGGGCCCGTCGCCCGGGAGTGGGCCCCATCGGGCCGTTTGGGCCCCGGCTTCCCTGAGTCCTGGAAAGGAGGTGAGGCATCGATGGTGAGAATCCGTCTGCGGCGCATGGGCGCCAAACGTCGTCCGTTTTACCGGCTGGTGGTGGCCGAGTCCAGCGCCCCCCGGGACGGCCGGTTCATCGAGGAGGTGGGGATCTACGACCCCACCCGCCAGCCGGCCGAAGTGCGGATCCAGGAAGAGCGCGTGATCCACTGGATCCGCCAGGGGGCCCAGCCGACCGATACCGTTCGCAGTCTGCTCCGGCACGAGGGCATTCTGAAGCGGATGGCCGAGGAGCGCAGAGGGTCCAATGGATGAGCTGGTCGCCTTCATCGTGACCCATCTGGTGGAGCACCCCGAGGCGGCGCGCGTGGAGCGCGTCGCCGACGCCAAGGGCTCGACCTTGACGATCAGCGTGGCGCCCGGCGACGTGGGCCAGGTGATCGGCCGCCAGGGCCGGGTCATCAAGGCCATCCGCACCCTGGTGCACCACGCTGACCCCAGGGCGCACCACCGGGTCCAGGTCCGGGCGTGACGCCCCCCGCCGGGGGTCCGGTCACCGTCGGCCGCATCGTCGCCGCCCACGGCACCGCGGGCGAGGTGCGGGTGCTGCCGACGACCGACTTTCCCCAGCGGTTCGCGTCCGGTGCCCGCCTCACCCTGGCGGTGGCCGAAAACCGGCGCACCGTCGTGATCCGGGGGGCGCGACCCCACCGCGGAGGGCTCGTGCTCATGCGCCTGGAGGGGGTCACCACGCGCACCGAGGCCGAGGCGCTGCGGGGAGCGACCCTGGAGGTGGACCGGTCCCAGCGATGGCCGCTGCCGCCGGACCACTTCTACGCGAGCGACATCCTCGGGCTCAAGGTCGTCACCGAATCGGGCGAGGACCTGGGCGCGGTGGCCGAGGTGATCCGCACCCCGGCCAACGACGCGTACCGGGTCGAAGGTCCCGCTGGCGAGATCCTGATCCCGGCGCTCAAGGCGGTGGTGTGCGCGGTCGACCTCGAGGCGGGACGCATGGTGGTGCGCCCGCCGGGAGGCCTGCTCGACCCGGAGGATGAGAACGTTGATCGTTGACGTGATCACCCTGTTCCCCCAGGTGCTGGAGCCGGCCTTTCGCACGGGGATCCTGGGCCGGGCGGCCCGGCGCGGTCTGGTGACCTTGAGACTGGTGGACCTCAGGGGGTACGGCGAGGGCCCTCACCGGATCACCGACGATCGTCCGTACGGCGGCGGCGCGGGCATGGTGATGACCCCCGGCCCCATCGCCGCCGCGCTCGAGTCCCTGGAACCCGGCGCGCACCGGGTGCTCCTGGGGCCGCGGGGAGCGCGGTTCGATCAGGCCCGCGCCTGGGCGTTCAGCCGGCTGGAGCACCTGGTCCTGGTCTCGGGTGCGTACGAGGGCGTGGACGAGCGCGTGCGCGCCCTCGTGGACGAGGTGGTATCCATCGGCGACTTCGTCCTCTCCAGCGGGGAGAGCGCGGCGTGGGCGGTGGTGGACGCCACCTGCCGCCTGGTGCCCGGCGTCCTGGAACCCGCATCCCTGGCGGAGGAGTCCTTTCAGGGCCGTCTCCTCGAGGCGCCCCACTACACGCGGCCCCGGGTCTTCCGGGGCGCGGCGGTCCCCGACGTGCTCGTGAGCGGCGACCACGCCGCCATCGCACGTTGGCGCCGGGCCCAGGCGCTGCGGCTCACCCTTCGCGAGCGGCCGGACCTGTGGGACGCGGCCGCGCTGACGCCGGGCGATGCGGCGCTGCTCCAGGGGATCGGGGACGAGGACGCCCGCGGCGCCCTCGCTCGGGGCTCGACGGACTCCGGGACGGAGTCTTCCCGCCGGCGCCGGGGCGACGGCGGCGGTCCCCGGCCCGGGTGAGTTCCCAGGCGGTCCACCCCCGTTCCCGCGACACGAACGATGCAAAGGGGGCCTGTGCCGTGGCGATATCCGAGGACATGATGCCGGCGGGGATGCCGTTCGTCGTCCGGGTGGAGATGCACAGCGGGAGCGTGGACTTCGGCCAGCTGGCCATGGCCATCGCCGCGGCCGGCGGCGACGTGGTGGCGGTGGACCTCGTGCGCGCCGGGCGCGAGCGCACGGTGCGCGACATCACGTGCCGGGTGAAGAACCCCGACGTCATGCGCGAGCTGGCGGCGCGTCTGGAGGCCCTGCCCGGGACCCGGGTGGTCAACATCTCCGACCGCACCTTCCTGACCCATCTGGGCGGCAAGATCGAGGTGACGGCCCGCACCCCCATCAAGAACCGCGACGACCTCTCCATGGTGTACACGCCGGGCGTGGCCCGCGTCGCACTGGCGATCGCCCAGGACCCCGCCAAGGCGTTTCAGCTGACGATCAAGCGCAACACCGTGGCGGTGGTGACCGACGGCAGCGCCGTGCTGGGACTGGGGGACATCGGCCCCCTGGGGGCGCTGCCGGTCATGGAGGGCAAGTGCCAGCTGTTCAAGGAGCTCGGCGGCGTGGACGCGTTTCCGATCTGCCTCACCTGCCACGCGGTGGAGGAGATCGTGGAGACGGTGGCCAACATCGCGTCGGGTTTCGGCGGGATCAACCTGGAGGACATCAGCTCGCCCCGGTGCTTCGCGGTGGAGGAACAGCTGCAGGCGCGCCTGGACATCCCGGTGTTCCACGACGACCAGCACGGCACCGCGGTGGTGGTGGCGGCGGGACTGCTCAACGCGCTGCGCATCGTGAACAAGCGCCCCGAAAGCATCCGGGCGGTGGTCATCGGCATCGGCGCCGCCGGAGTGGCCTGCACCAAGATGCTCATGACCCTCGGCGTGCGCGAGATCCTCGGGGTGAGCCTCGAGGGCATCCTCCACCGCGACGAGCGGTACGAGAACCCCATGCACAACTGGTACGCCCAGCGCACCAACCCGCGGGGGATCCGGGGGTCCGTGCGCGAGGCGCTGGACGGTGCCGACGTGGTGATCGGGGTGTCCGGTCCCGGAGCCCTGAACGCCGAGGACCTTCGCGGCATGGCGAAGGACCCCATCGTCTTCGCGCTGGCCAACCCCGAGCCGGAGATCGCGCCGGACGTGGCGCTGGAGCGGGCGCGGGTGCTGGCCACGGGACGCTCCGACTACCCCAACCAGATCAACAACGTGCTGTGCTTCCCGGGACTGTTCCGCGGGGTGCTCGACTGCCGCGCCCGGGTGATCAACGAGGAGATGAAGCTGGCGGCGGCCCGCGCCATCGCCTCGGTGGTGAAGCCGGAGGAACTGGACGCGGAGTACATCGTCCCGAGCGTCTTCAACCACGAGGTGGCGCCGGCGGTGTGCGAGGCGGTGATGGAGGCCGCGTACCGCACGGGGGTGGCGCGGCGCGCCCGGCACGCGGGAGGGCGCCGTGGCGAGGAGGAGGGGCTGCAGGACCTGTGGATCTCCGGGGCCGATCGCGGGCCCGGCTCGTGAGCCCTGTCGCGCCGGTGCGCCTGCGGGGCCATCACCTGCTGTGCCTTCTGGGCTACAGGGGGATGGGATACTCCAAGGCGTTCATCCGCCGGATGGATCGCGTGCACGAGCGCCTGCGGCAGGACACGGGCGCCATGGTCCGGCTGTGCGAGGGTCCTGACGAGCTGTGCCGCGCGTGTCCGCCGTCGGAGCGTTCCCACTGCGTCAGCGCCCGCGTCGCGCAGCGCGACGCACGGGTCCTGGCCCGCATCGACGTCCCGGTGGGCGCTTGCCTGGCGTGGGGAGATCTTTCCCGGCGACTGGCGGAGCGGGTCGTCCCGGGGGACATCGCCCGCTGGTGCGCGGGCTGCCCGTGGGAGCCGCTGGGCCTGTGTGCCGGGGGCCTTGAACGCCTGCGGGCCGGGGGCGGGCTTTTACAACAGCCCAGCGGCAGTGGAGGAGAAGTGTAGCTCCTGCGCGGAAGGCCGGAGCAGCGGAGAGCGGGGCGGGACGGGAAACCGTTGCCCCGCTTGAGTTTTTTTGGGGCTGGTTTGGGACTGGTGAGCCCCGGGTAGGCCGCAGAGCATAGCATCGAATATTTGGTCTGAAAATGCGGGAGAAGTCCGGATGTGCGTGGGACTCCCGCCCATTAGTAGCACCTAAGAACTGCCGGTGGCGAAGGGGCGCCAGCACCCAGCGCTTCACAATCTCAACCGCCGTCTCGACAGGCGCCTTATCCCTAGGATGCCGCGGGCGCGCCGGGTCCACGAAGACGCCGTAGTGCCGCGCCATCTCCAGGTACGTGGGGTTGATGAGGGGTTCATACCGATGAGCCTCGAATACGGCTGCCTTGGGGTTGTCCGGGACGATGCCAACGGTACGCCCCCGAAAGCTTCGAAGGCAAGGGCAGGCAGTGCGTGCGCAAAGATGTACGAACTCGCGGCCAGACAGGCAACGAAGATGTGCGCCTGTAGAACCTCGCCGGTGCGGGGATCCACATACGGGACCGTCACCCCGGCAAAGTCCAGGAACGCCCGCTCCCCATATTCGCCATGTCCGGTAGCGGACGTTCCTTTGCCGGCTGCGGCTGTCGGAACAGCAGGCGCTCCGGCTCCTCGTCGTCGAGTTCTGCTGGCAACGGCCACGACAGCCCGTGTTTCTCGGCCCGCCGCACGACGTTGCGCACCGTGCCAAACGAAACTCTGACGCTCCGGCTGACCTCACGCAGGGACCGCTCAAATTCGTAGTGCTGACGCAGGATTTCCCGGATGGCTCGCATATCTGTCCTCCTACGGGTCAGGGTCCTTCACCTCTCCCTCGGTGCATAGTCACTCCGAGGTTCGAGATGGTGCTCGGCTACCCTGGCCCCTGGGTTTTGCGTCCGCCCCTACGGTCCCCGTGTCCCCCCGAGCTGATCACTTTCCCTCGGAACGGGTGATCACTTTGCTTCGGAATCCCTGATCATCAGCGCTGCCCGGTGAGTCCAGTTCCGACCCGTCGCCCTGAGCCGGCCTTGACAGTGCGCCGCCGTTGGATGAGCATGAAGCCACGGCACTCTCGGGACCCGAGGACGATCCGCGGCTCGCGTCAGCCGGATCGAGGCAGGAGACGGAAAGGGTGACATTCATGAAGGCGAATCGCGCGCGCGCACCGCTTTGCGCCGGGCTGTCGCTGACCCTGGCGCTGGCCCTCCTGGGCGGGGCGGGCGCGGCGACGACAACGGAGCACGCGTCGGCGACCCTCTCGCCCGAGGCGGGGACCCGCGTCCACGGCCGGGCGCTGTTGACCCTCGACACCCGCACCCACGTGCTCAGGGTGGTGGTGACCGCGGCGGGGATGGTTCGCGGGAGCAGCCATCCCGAGCACATCCACGCCGGGACGTGCAAGAAACCGGGCCGGATTCTCTTCGGACTGAACGAGCTTCACGCCGGCAAGAACGGCGCCGGCCGCTCGGTGACCGCGATCAAGGGCGTGAAGGGGATCGCCGCCCGGGGCTGGATCGTCAACATCCACCGCGGGCCCGCCCTGAAGGGCGCAGGGGCAACGCCGGTCGCCTGCGGGCCGGTGGTCGTGGCGGGGAGCAAGGCGGCCAGGACCGGCGAGCGGACCCAGGCCTCGCCTTGGGTCAGGACCGACCGCGCCGCGCGGACGGTGGATCTCAAGGTCATCGCCGGCTACAACAACGCCGGCGCGGGGTTCAACTACGACGGCTACGACAAGGGCGCGATGACGGTGACGGTCCCGCTGGGGTACAAGATCGTCACGCACTTCGAGAACTCGGCCAACAGCGAGCTTCCTCACAGCTTCGTTCTGGTCCCCGGCAAGGGCAGCTTCAGCCTGGTGAAGCCCAGCCCCGTGTTCAAGAACGCGTCCTCCCCCGATCCCACCGTGGGCACCGCGCCGGGCGGCTCCGCCACAGTGACGTTCGTGGCCAGCAAGGCGGGCACGTACCGCTTCGTCTGCCTGGTTCCCGGGCACTTCGAAGGCGGGATGTGGGACTACCTGGTCGTCAAGCCCGGGATCTCCCAGGCCTTTGTCACCATCCACTGAAGACGGGCCGGACCGCCCCGGTCCGGCCGCGTTCTTTCCTGGGACCGGGTGCGGGGCTGACGGCGCCGCCGACGGCCGTGGTTTGGTTGTCGGGCGCGGGCGGCCATGCTATACTGCTTGGGGCCTGGATCAAGGAGTGTGCAGCGGATGGACTTGGTGACGCAGCTGGACCGTGAGTCCGAGCGGTCGGACATCCCGGACTTCCGCCCGGGGGATACCGTCCGGGTTCACGTGAAGGTCGTCGAGGGGACACGGGAACGCATCCAGATGTTCGAGGGCGTGGTGATCGGGCGCAAGCAGGGAGGCGTGCGGGAGACCTTCACCGTGCGCCGGGTCTCGTACGGCATCGGCGTGGAGCGGGCCTTTCTCGTCCACTCCCCGCGCATCGCCCGCATCGAGGTGGTCCGTCGCGGCCTCGTCCGCAGGGCGAAGCTCTACTACCTGCGGGGCCTTTCCGGCAAGCGGGCCAAAGTGAAGGAGCGCCGGTCCTGAACGGCGGGCCTGCGCGGTGAGATGCGCGCCGAGCGACTCGACCGCTCTGCCCGGCGGGGAGCCGGCGGCCCGTGGAGCCTGGTGGCGGCGGTGGCGGTGGGGGCGTTGCTCGTCCTCGTGGTGCGCGTCTTCCTCCTGGAGCCGCTCACGGTCCAGGGGTCATCCATGCTTCCGAACTTTGTCACCGGCGAGCGCATCCTGGTCGCGCGCTGGGCGTTCTGGTTTTCCCCGCCCCGGGACGGCGAGGTCGTGATCCTCCGGCCGCCCCTCACGGGGCAGACGTCCGACGATTACATCAAGCGCGTCGTCGCCACCGCCGGTCAGACGGTGGCGATGGTGAACGGGCGGGTCGAGGTCGACGGGCGCAGGCGCCGCCACGCGTACCGGGTGGTGCACGACCACGACACGTTTGCCCCCATGCGGGTTCCGCCCCGGCGGGTGTTCGTGCTGGGGGACAACCGGCCGGTGAGTCTCGACTCGCGCATCTTCGGCTTCGTTCCGTACCGCAATCTCAGGGGCGTGGCGTTCTTTGTCCTGTGGCCGCTGTCGCGTTTCGGCCCCGTGCCGTGGATACGCTAGTCTAGGCGACCCGACGTAGAGGTGGGAAACACGTGGCCTCCGAAGACGGAGAGGGAACTCAATCGCAGCTGACGCGCGTCCAGCGGCCTCGGTCCAGCGCCCAGAGCTGGCGTGGGACCATCCAGACCATCGTCGTGGCCCTCATCCTGGCGTTTCTCATCCGCACCTTCGTCGTGGAGTCCTTCGAGGTGAAGGGCTATTCCATGGAACCCAACTTCCACAACCACGAGCGGGTGCTGGTGGCCAAGTTCGCCTTCTGGTTCCAGCCGCCTCACGACGGGGAGGTCATCATCCTCAAGCCGCCCATCGCCAATCCCACCGAGGACTTCATCAAGCGGGTGATCGGGACCCCGGGGCAGCGCCTCATGATGCGCGACGGCTGGGTGTACATCAACGGCGTCAAGCAGGCGGAGCCCTACATCCGCTTCCGGGATCAGTACTCCCACGGTCCCTTCACGGTGCCGCCCAACCGGGTGTTCGTCATGGGGGACAACCGGCCGGTGAGCTACGACTCCCGGTACTTCGGGTTTGTGCCGTACGCCAACATCCGGGGGCTGGTGTTCTTTGCCTTCTGGCCCCTGAGCATGTTCGGCCCCATCCCGCGGGAGCCGTGATTGACCCGCGCGCCCGGGCCCACGCGCCGCGCGCTGGACGCGCTGCGCCAGAACCTTCGGGCCGTGGACCTCGTCATCGAGGTGTGCGACGCCCGCGCGCCCGTGGCGTCGCGGGCGCCGATCCTGGAGCGCCTTGCCCGCGGCAAACGCCGGGTCCTTTGCCTGGCGCGCGCGGACCTGGCCGATCCCGCGGTGACCCGGCGGTGGGTCGAGGTGCTCGATGACGCCGTGGCCGTCAACGCGGTCACCGGGACCGGGGTGGACCGGCTGCTTTCGCGCCTGGAGGCGGCGGGCGGCCCGGCCCGGGCCATGGTCGTGGGCATGCCCAACCTGGGCAAGTCCTCCCTGGTGAATCGCATCGCGGGCCGGCGCCGTGCGCGGGTGGGCATGCGGCCGGGCGTCACCCGCGGGCCGCAGTGGATTGCGGTGGGCGACATCGCCCTGCTGGATCTGCCGGGCGTGGTGCCGCTCGACCCGACGCTCCCCGTCCTGGGAGCCCTGGGGCTGGTGCCCGAGGGCCAGTACGACGCCGAGGCCGCCGCGGCCCTGGTGCTGGCGCGCGTCACCCCCGAGGCGGTGGCGGCGCGCTACGGCCCGCTCGTCGTGGGCGCCGAGGATCCGCTGGCGGCCGTGGCCCGCGCTCGCGGCCGGCTCCTTCCGGGCGGTCGCGTGGACCGAGGTCAGGGGGTTGAGGCGGTGCTGCAGGACTTCCGCGCGGGACGCCTGGGGCGCGTCAGTTTCGAGGCGCCGCGATGAGGAGGGGTGCGCAGGCCCTGGCCCGCTGGGAGGCCGGGCGCCGGCTCGAGGCGCAGCTGGGCGGCGGGGCGCGGGTGCTCGTGGGGATCGACGAGGTGGGCCGGGGCGCGTGGGCCGGGCCGGTGGCGGCGGCCGCGGTGGCGCTGCCCTCCGGGGCGGTGATCCCCGGAGTCGACGACAGCAAAGAACTCAGACCTGTCGAACGGGCGGCGCTCGCCCGGGAGATCCGGGCGGCGGGTACGGTGGGGGTGGGCTGGGCGCTGGCGGGAGAGGTGGACGCCTTCGGCCTCACAGCCGCCACGGGCAGGGCCATGCGCCGGGCCCTCGGCGCGCTCTCGGTGCGGGTCGACGTGGCGCTCGTCGACGGGCCGTGGTCCATGAACCTCGGCGTCGAGGAACGGTGCCTCGTGGACGGGGACGCGCGCACCAACCTCATCGCCGCGGCGTCGATCGTGGCCAAGGTCGCCCGCGACGCGTGGATGGAGCGCCTGGCGGCCATCCATCCGGGCTACGGCTTCGAGCGCAACCGGGGCTACGGCACGGCGGAGCACGCCCGCGCCATCGCTCGGCGCGGGCTCACCGCGGAGCACCGGCGGCGGTTTGTCCACCACCTGCCCCATGGATCCTGACGGCTGCGGTCGGCGCCTCGACTAGAGGTAGCTGCGGGCGCCGATGTACGTCTGCTGCCAGTACGGGTCGGAGAGGTTCGCGACCCGCACCACCGCTCCCGTCGCCGGAGCGGTGACGAACTGCCCGTTGCCGATGTAGATCCCCACATGGCTGGCGTAGGCATAGGTCGAGAAGAAGACCAGATCCCCCGGGGCCAGCTCATTGGCGGGGACCGGGGTCCCGCCGGCGAACTGGGCCTCGGAGGTGCGCGGCAGGATGATGCCGTTGAGACGGAATACGTACTCCACCAGTCCCGAACAGTCAAACCCCTGGGGGCTTGTCCCGCCCCAGACATACGGGACGCCCAGGAACTGCAGGGCGGTGTCGGCGATGGTCTGGCCGATGCTCAGCACCTGGGACGCCGCCGTCTCCACCGCGGAGACCGCCGGCAGGAGGAGCTTCTCGCCGATGCTGATGGCGTTGGGATCGGTGATGTGGTTGAGCTCCACGATGCGCGACACGGGCACGCCCACGGCCCGGGAGATGCTCCAGAGGGTGTCGCCGGGCTTGACCACGTAGTCGGAAGGCTGCTGCACCTTGCGCAGCGCGGCGTCGAGCATGGCAAAGGTGGCCGGGCCCACCACACCGTCCGGGGCCAGGCCGTGGGCCGACTGAAACGACCGCACGCTGGCCTCGGTGCTGGGTCCGAACTGGCCGTCCACCGTCAGGTGATATCCGAGCTGGTCGAGATCGGTTTGCAGGATCCTCACGTCGGCGGGATCCGAGGACTGGGGGGCAAGCGCCACGTCACCGAAAGCTGCCCATGCGCCGGGCGATAACCATAGACTCCCGAAAAGAATGCATGCCACCACGTAAGCCCGACTCCGGCGGAGCGGGTTTGCGCCCATGGGCAAACTCCCTTCCTTGGATAGCTTTCGGGGTTAGCTAGAGGTTCGGGCTCACAAGGAAGGACTGCCCGCCGGTCACCTCGCGGCGATCCGGTTCACCCTGGACCGAGTGGTCACGGGTCTTCCCCCGTACCCGTTGCCGGGATTCAGCTCGGCACGAGTGTATCGGATGGGGCGATCGGTGTCATCTTGTCCGGGGGCGATATGGCGAGATTTGCTCCGCACCACTCGGTCGCACCGGCAGATTTCGACTGCGTCCGCTCTGGCGCTCGCAAGCGGCCGGATCCCGCCGCGGACCAGGGCCGAGAGGAATTGACGGATCCCGGGGCGAAAGGGCCGGTGCTCCATGCCCCCCGCCAACGAGTCTGGAGAGTGATGGCATGCAAAGAGCCCAAGCCGGCGCCGCCAAACGGCGCAAGGGCGCCAGGGTGGCCCCGCGCAAGTCGCTGGTGATCGTGGAGTCGCCGGCCAAGGCGCACACCATCGAGCAGTTCCTGGGGCGCACCTTCACGGTGCGCGCCTCCAAAGGTCACGTGCGCGACCTTCCCAAGAGCCAGCTGGGCGTTGACCCGGAGCATTCGTTCCAGCCCAAGTACATCAACATCCGCGGCAAGGGCGACACGATCCGCGAGCTCAAGGACGCAGCGCGCAAGGCGCGCACCGTCATCCTGGCGACCGACCCCGATCGCGAGGGCGAGGCCATCTCCTGGCACCTGGCGCAGATCCTGGGGATCGGCCCCGAGGAGCAGTGCCGCATCGTCTTCCACGAGGTGACGCGGGACGCGGTCAACCAGGCCATCCGCAGTCCCCGGCCCATCGACGCCCGGCTCGTGGACGCCCAACAGGCGCGCCGGGTCCTGGACCGGCTGGTGGGCTACGAGCTCTCCCCGCTCCTGTGGAAGAAGATCCGCCGGGGACTCTCGGCGGGCCGGGTGCAGTCCGTGGCCGCCCGGCTCATCGTCGACCGGGAGGCGCAGATCCGCGCCTTCGTCCCCGAGGAGTACTGGACGGTGCTGGCCGAGCTCCTGGGCGGTTCAGGCGTCCCCTTCACCGCGCACTTCGCGGGGTTTCAGGGCATAGGGCCCGAGCCCGAGGGCGAGGAGGAGGCGGAGCGGCCGGAGCGCGGTCGGCTTGCCGACCGCGCGGCCGTGGACGAGCTGCTCTCCCGGATCCAGGGAGAACCCTTCGTGGTGCAGCGGATCCAGGTGCTCGAGCGCCGCCGGCGGCCGCAGCCGCCGTTCACCACCTCGACCCTTCAGCAGGAGGCGTCGCGGCGGCTGGGATTCAGCGTCAAGAAGACCATGGCCCTGGCCCAGGGGCTGTACGAGGGCGAGGAGGTCCCGGGCGAGGGCCGGGTGGGCCTGATCACGTACATGCGCACCGACTCCACCCGGATCGCCGACGAGGCGGCCCAGCAGGCGCGGGAGTGGATCACGGAGCACTACGGGGCGGATCACGCCCAGCCGGCGCCGCAGCGCGCCCACGCCCGTCCCGGGGAGCAGGGGGCGCACGAGGCGATCCGCCCCACCGCCGTGGGGCGGATCGCCTCCACCCTGGCTTCGACGCTGGCGCCCGACGCCCTGAAGCTCTACCACCTCATCTGGGAGCGCTTCGTGGCCAGCCAGATGTCGCCCGCCGTCATCGACCAGACGCGGGTCGACATCATGGCCGGACCCGCGCGGTTTCGCGCCTCGGGCGCCGTCGTCCGCTTTCCCGGGTTTCTCAGGATCCTGGCCGAGCGGCCCGCCCGGCGCCCGCGGCGCGGGGAGGAGGAGCGGGAGGAGGCCGAGGAGGAGCGAGCGCTGCCCCCCCTCACCGAGGGCGAGCGGCTGGAGCTGCGCTCGATCACGCCGGAGCAGCACTTCACCCAGCCGCCGCCGCGCTATACCGAGGCGAGCCTGGTGCGGACCATGGAGGAGCTGGGCATCGGCCGGCCCAGCACCTACGCGCCCACCATCGAGACGATCCTGCAGCGGGGCTACGTGGTGCGCGAGGCGCGGCGGCTGCGGCCGACGGAGCTGGGCGAGCTCGTGGTGGGCCTGCTCAAGGAGCGCTTCAGCGGGATCGTGGATCCCGAGTTCACCGCGGACCTCGAGCGTCAGCTGGATCAGATCGAGGACGGGGAGGTGCCGTGGGAGAGCGTGGTGAGCTCGTTCTACCAGCCGTTCCGCGAGGATCTCAAGCGCGCCGAGGCGGAGATCGGCGACCTGACCCCGGAGCCCGAGGTCACCGACGTGGTCTGCGAGCTGTGCGGGCGGCCGATGGTGGTCAAGTACGGCCGCTTCGGGCGCTTCCTCGCCTGCCCGGGCTACCCGGAGTGCAAGAACACCAAGCCGTACGTGCAGTCCACGGGGGCGCACTGCCCCCTGTGCGGCGCCGACGTGGTGGAACGCCGGAGCAAGAAGGGGCGGACCTTTTACGGCTGCAGCGCCTACCCGGCGTGCAGCTTCGTGAGCTGGGACCCCCCCAGCGGCGAGCTATGCCCCCGGTGCGGGGCGTTCCTGGCCCGCCACCGCCTGCGCGGCGGCGCCGTGGAGCTCAGGTGCGTGCGCGAGGGGTGCGGTTATCGCGAGCAGAAGGAGGTCGAAGCCGCCACGTGAAACCTTGATCCCAGCGACCGCCGTCGCCGGCGGCCGGCTTCAGCGGACGGGAGGTGGGCCGAGGTGAACGAGCCCCGGCGCGGGCAGGGCGGGCGCGGCAGCCGCTCCCTTGGCCCCGCCGCCCACGGGCGTGAGGTGCGCCGATCATGAGCCGCGTGCGCGTCGTGGGCGGGGGCATGGCCGGCTCCGAGGCCGCCATGCAGCTGGCCCGGCTCGGGCACGAGGTGGAGCTGTGGGAGATGCGGCCCCGTGTGTCCACACCCGCGCACCAGACCGGGGAGCTCGCGGAGATCGTGTGTTCCAACTCCTTCGGGGGGGAGGAGCTCCACACGCCGGCGGGGGTGCTCAAGGCGGAGATGCGCCGGCTCGGGTCGCTGCTCCTGGAGGTGGCGGACACCTGCCGGGTCCCCGCGGGGGGAGCCCTGGCCGTGGACCGGGCGGAGTTTGCGCGCGGCGTGACCCAGCGGATCGAGGCGCAGCCGGGCATCCGCATCGTGCGCGACGAGGTGCGCGCGGTGCCCGAGGCTCCCGCCATCGTGGCCACGGGGCCCCTGACGGGCAGCGACCTGGCGGGCGACATCCTCCGCCGGTTCGGGCCGCTCCTGGCGTTTCACGACGCGGCGGCGCCCATCGTGACCCGGGAGAGCCTGGACCTCGACGTGCTGTTCCGGGCCGACCGCTACGGGCGGGGCCACGGGGACTACCTCAACGCGGCCATGGACCAGGCGACCTACGACGCCTTCTGGGAGGCGCTCGTGGGCGCCGAGGTGACGCCCGGGCACGACTTCGAGGACGTGCGCGTCTTCGAGGGCTGCATGCCCGTGGAGGTCATGGCGGCCCGGGGCCGGGACACCCTGCGGTTCGGGCCCCTGCGCCCGGTGGGGATCACCGACCCCAGGACCGGGCGCAGGCCTCACGCCGTGGTGCAGCTGCGCCAGGACGACACCCTCGGGCAGCTCTACAACCTGGTGGGCTTCCAGACCCGCCTGCGCTGGGGGGAGCAGCGGCGGGTGTTCCGGATGATCCCCGGCCTCGAGGCGGCGGAGTTCGTGCGCTACGGCGTCATGCACCGCAACACCTTCCTCAACAGCCCCCGTCTCCTGGAGGCGACCCTCGAGTGCCGGAGTGAGCCCGGGCTCTTCTTCGCCGGCCAGCTGGTGGGGGTAGAGGGCTACATGGAATCGGCCGCCGCCGGCATTCTCGCCGCCCGCAACCTGGACCGGCGCCTGCGCGGCCTGACGCCCCAGGTCCCGCCCCCCGACACCATGCTGGGGGCGCTGGTGCGCTACGTGGCCCAGGCGGATCCCGACCACTTCCAACCCATGAACGCCAACTTCGGCCTTTTGCCTCCGATGGAGCGCCCGCCCGCGGACCGGCGGGAACGCAAGCTGGTCATGGCCCAACGAGCGGTGAGCGCCATGGAGCGGTTCATGGCCGCGGGCTCGTGATGGCGCCGGAGCCGCCGGGGCTTGTCTCCTTCCTCGACTCGCTGGTCCTGGCGGGCCGGTCCCGGCGCACGCGGGAAGCATACGGGTTTGACCTGCGGCAGTACGTGGAGATCCTGGGGGTCGAGGCCGCCATGGCCCCCACGGTGCCGCTGCTGCGCGGGTACCTCAGGGCGCTGCAGGAACGGGGCTACCACCGCCGCAGCATCGCCCGCAAGTTCTCGGCCGTCCGCTCGTTCCTGCGGTTTCTCGAGTCCGAGCAGGGCCGCGCCGGCCGGGGCGTGGCGGCCCGCATGCGCACGCCCAAGGTGGGGCGGACCCTGCCCCGGTTCCTCAGCGTCGCCGAGGTGGAGCGGCTCCTCGCCCAGCCCGACACCACGCCCCTGGGGCTGCGGGACCGGGCGATCCTGGAGGTGCTCTACGCCAGCGGCATCCGCCTCTCGGAGTGCGTGGAGCTGTGCCTCTCGGATCTCGACCTCAAGCGCCGGGAGCTCAGGGTGCGCGGCAAGGGCGGCCGGGAACGGGTGGCGCTGGTGGGCGCCGAGGCGGTCAAGGCGCTGGAGCGATACCTGGCCCGCGGCCGGCCCCTGCTGACCGCCGACCTGGGCCCGCGAGCGCCGCTGTTTGTGAACCGGCGCTCGGGCCGGCTCACCGGGCGCAGCCTGCGCCGCAACCTCGTGGCCCACGCGCGCGCCGCCGGGCTCGAGGGGCGGGTGACGCCCCACACCCTGCGCCACAGCTTCGCGACCCACCTCCTGGAGGGGGGCGCGGACCTCAGGGCGGTCCAGGAGCTGCTGGGCCACCTCCACCTGTCGACGACCCAGATCTACACCCATGTGACCCGGACCCGCATGCAGACCGTGTACGCCCAGAGCCATCCGCGGGCCTGAAGGGGGAGAGCCGCCGTGACGGGATACCACGGGACGACGGTGCTGGCCGTCCTCGGGGACGGGCACCTCGCCATCGGCGGCGACGGCCAGGTGAGCACCGGGGAGGGAACGATCCTCAAGCACGGTGCGCGCAAGGTCCGCCGGCTGCGCGGCGGGAAGGTGCTGGCGGGGTTCGCCGGGGCGGTGGCGGACGCCATCACCCTGCTCGAGGCGCTCGAGGCGAAGCTCGAGGCGTACCAGGGCAACGTTCCCCGGGCGGCGGTGGAACTCGGGCGCCAGTGGCGCACCGACCGGACGCTGCACCGGCTCGAGGCGCAGATCCTGGTGGGCGACAGCCGGCACCTGCTGGTGATCAGCGGTTCCGGCGAGGTGATCGAGCCCGACGACGGGGTCGCGGCGGTGGGTTCCGGGGGAGCGTACGCCCTGGCGGCCGCCAGGGCGCTGGTGCGCCACGGATCGATGAACCCCGGCGCCGTCGTGGACGCGGCCCTGAGGATCGCGGCGGAGATCTGCGTGTACACCAACGATACCATCACCATCGAGGAGGTGACCGCCGATGACGGCGTGGGAGCAGCTGACGCCCCACCGGGTGGTGGCGGAGCTTGACCGGTTCATCGTGGGCCAGGATGCGGCCAAGCGCAAGGTGGCCATCGCGCTGCGCAACCGGGTCCGGCGCCAGCGGGTGCCCGACGCCCTGCGCGAGGACATCAACCCCAAGAACATCCTGATGATCGGCCCCACGGGGGTGGGCAAGACCGAGATCGCCCGGCGGCTCGCCCAGCTCGTGTCGGCCCCGTTTCTCAAGGTGGAGGCGACGCGGTTCACCGAGGTGGGCTACGTGGGCCGGGACGTGGAGTCCATGGTGCGCGACCTCGTGGAGATCTCCATCCGCCAGGTCCGGGCGGAGCGGCTGCGCGAGGTGGAGGACGTGGCGCGGCGGGCCGCCCGCGACCGCATCCTGGACCTTCTGGTGCCCGGCCCGGTGCGCCGCCTGTCGGGCAATCCCGTCGAAGCGATCCTGGGGATCGTCCAGGGCGGGGGCGGTCGCGAGAGCGACCCGCCGGACGAGGCGTACCTGGAGCAGCGGCGCCAGACCGCCAAGTCCCTGGACCAGGGGCTTCTGGAGCGGGAAATGATCGAGATCACGGTCCGCGACTCGCGCCAGCCCGTCCTCAACGCGCTCTCGGGCGCGGGGCTCGAGGAGGTGGGGCAAAATCTCGAGGAGGCCCTGGGCGGCATGCTCCCCGAGCGCGTGCGGCGCCGCTGGCTGTCGGTGGCCGAGGCGCGCCCCATCCTGGTGCAGCAGGAGGCGGAGAAGCGCATCGACCACGACCGGCTCGTGGCCGACGCCATCCGTCACGCGGAGGAGGACGGCATCCTCTTCATCGACGAGATCGACAAGGTGGCGGTGCCGTCGGGCGCGGGCCACTCGGGGCCCGACGTGTCCCGCGAGGGCGTGCAGCGGGACATCCTGCCCCTGGTGGAGGGGATGACCGTCACCACCCGCCACGGACCCGTGCGCACCGACCACATGCTCTTCATCGCGGCCGGCGCGTTCCACCAGGTCAAGCCCTCGGAC
>JAJZYS010000233.1 GCA_021797925.1 Bacillota bacterium | reverse complement strand
GCAGCTCCGCGGGGCGGTAGCGCACGCGAAGGCCCACGCCGAGCGCCGGGTTGATCCAGGCGGCCGCCGCCGTCCCGTCGGGGGAGGGGGCGAGACGGTGCCGGAAGACCTGCTCGCGGAAACCCGGGGTGGGCGGGGCGCCGCGGTCGTGCTCCTCGAGCCCCGCCGCCGCGTCGTGGTCGCGGGGCTCCACCTGAGACCTGGGCCTCACCACCAGCCGCGCGCCCTCGTCCACCAGCGGGTAGCCCACGTTGACGTGATAGAGGACCATGAGCGGACAGGGAGCAAAACCCTCGTTGGTGATCCGGTCGGCAAGCTCGACGGTGTCGCTGCCCAGTCGTGTCCGCCAGGACCGCCTCAAGACCAGGTTCTCCCCGAAGATGCGGGCCTCGCGCACCACGCCCCGGGCCTCGAGCACGTAGTCCTCGCCCTGCCACCAGCTCGTCGCCGCCACCTCGGAGGCGGCAAGGTGGGAGACGCGTCCGTGCAAGCCGTGGTGTTCCCCCGCGTCGTCGCACGCGGGTCCCACGTTGGAAAGCCCGCACGTCACGAGGAGCCCGCCGCCGAACGTGCGCAAAAAGCCGTTGCCCTGAGGCTCGTGATACCAAGGGCCCACCCAGCCCACGGGGGCGTGCCAGGCCAGGGGGATGCCCCGCCATTCCGCGGCGCCCAGATCCATCCCCCGGTCGGGCAGGACCGTGAAGCGAAGTCCGCTGCCGGTGCGAAACTCGAGCAGGCGCTGGCCTCGCGCCGGACCGTCGGCGAACTGTGCGGCCGTGATCCCGGCCAGCTGGTCCCAGCTTCCCACCCGCCGCATGAGTTCCGAACGTTCCACGGGCCGGCCAAAGAGCGAGGGCATCCGCTACGGCGCCCCCTCGATCTCGGCGAGGGCCACGGACCGGCGTTGCTCCAGCGACCGGTAGCACGCGTCCACCAGCGCCATCGTGCGAAGATGGTCCTCTCCGCTGATCTCCGGCTCCGTGCCGTCTTCCACCGCGCGCAGAAGCTGGGCCATGGTTCCCTCGAAGGCGTCGGGGAACCACACGCGGTCCCACCGGGGCACCAAGAGCACGCCGGGATGCCGCTGGCTCGTGAACTCGAGGGTGCTGGGCGTCGGCACCGGGTAGCGGGGCCAGCCGATGGTGCCCTGGGCCCAGCCCCGGGTGCCCTCGACCCGCCAGCGGATGTAGATGTCGGGCACCGCGCCCGCGCCCGGGCCGGCCCACACGTCGTCCCACGCGGCCGCCCTGAAGCCGTCCGGGTACTCGAGGATGTACATGGCGATCCCGTCGCGGTGGCCGAACTGTGTCCTCGGGTCCGGGCGGGCGCTCGCGAAGACCCGGTCGGGATCCCCGAACAGAAAGCGGAACGCGTCCAGGTGGTGGATGCTCATGTTGAGGATCGTGAGCCGGTCATAGTCGCGCAGGAAGCTTTGCCAGTGGGGGATGGCCCGCATGTCGATCGTCGCCACCACCGGTTCGCCGAGCTCGCCGGCGGCGATGAGGCCCCGGAGCGCGCGGATCGACTGGTCGTAGCGCATGTTGGAGTTCACCCCGAGCGCGATGCCGGCTTCGCGGCACAGCCGGACGATCTCCCGGGCCTCGGGATAGTTCATCGCCAGCGGCTTCTGCGCGAGGATGCCCCGGATGTGGTCGCGGTGGCGGCAGGCCTCGCGCACGATGGGTAGCTGCTGGTCCGGCGGGTAGGCGATGTCGAGCACCCTGACCTCAGGGTCGGCAAGGAGCTCGTGCCAGTCGTCGTACGCCCGGGGCACGCCGCGCAGCTGGGCCGCGGCGCGGGCGTGGGCCGCCGTCCGCGAAGCGATGGCCACGACGCGGTAACCGGCGTTGGCGTACGCCACGAGCTGGATGTCGCGCATGATGAAGCCGGCGCCGATGCAGCCGATTCCAAGGTCCCGGCTGCGGGGGTAGACCGGTTCGTAATCGAGCCGCAGGTCCACCTCGACGGTGGTTGACATCGTTGCGCCCTCCTCAGTGCATGGCCCAGCCGCCGTCCACCACCAGGGTCTGCCCGGTGATGAACCCGGCCTGCTCGCTGGCCAGAAAGAGCACCGCGCCGGCCAGATCCTCGGGCCGGCCGCGGCGCTTGATCGCCTGCTGGTCGATGACGTGGCGGCTGTAGCCCTCGGGATCCGGGTGGATCGTCTCCGCCGCGGTGGGAAAGGCGCCGGGCGCCACCGCGTTGACCGTGATGCCCTGCTCGCCCACCTCGCGGGCGAGGGCCCGGGTGAATCCCACGATGCCGCCCTTGGTGGCCACGTAGTGGATGAGCAGGGGGAAGCCCAGGAAGAAGGTGACCGAGGCGACGTTGACGATGCGGCCCCATCCCGCCTCGCGCATGGCCGGATGCACGGCCCTCGCGCACGCGAAATACCCCCGCAGGTTCACCGCGAACACATCGTCCCACTCCTCGAAGGTCACCTCGTCCCAGGGCCGGCTCGGGTAGACGGCGGCGTTGTTGACCAGCACCCCGACCCCCCCGAGCTCCCGTTGAAGTTCACCGACGGCCGCGTGCACCGCCCGCGCGTCGCGCACGTCGACCGCCGCGACCGCGCACGTCCCGCCCTCCTGGCGCACCCGGGCGGCGAGGGCCTCCAGGGCGTCGCGGTCTTTGTCGAGGAGCGCCACCTTCGCCCTCTCCCTGGCGAACGAGAGGGCCATCGCCTGGCCCAGCCCCCCCGCGGCCCCGGTGACGAGGACGACCCGGCCCTTTAGGCCCAGCCAGCGTTCTCCGGACTGCCCGGCGGCATCCGGAGCGCTCACGCGGGCTGGCGCCTCGCCGTGCGGGCGCCGATCCCCCTCATCAGCGCGTCGCTGGTGCGATACGCGTCCGTCACCCACTCGACGATGCGCGCGGGCTCGGGGGAGTACTCCAGCTCGATGCTCACGGTGCCGTCGTACCCGGCGGCCTTGAGCTCCTTCAGGTAGTCCGCGAGCGGGGCCGTCCCCTTGCCCGGAGGCAGGTCGCCGTGCACCTTGCCGTTGTTGTCGGAGAAGTGCACGTGGGCGATGCGGCCCTTGAGCTTGTGGATCGCCGACGGAGGCGTCTTGGGGTCGGTGAGGTGAAGGTGCGACACGTCCATGTTGGCGCGCACGCGGGGATGGTCGACGTCGTCGAGGAACCGGACCATCTTGTCCACGGTGTTGATGAGCGAGTAGTGGAACGGCTCCAGCTCCATGGCCACGTCCACGCCGAGACGGTCCGCGTAGTCCCCGAGCCACTTCAGCGCGGCCACCGCCCACGCCCACTGATCCTCGGGCCTGATGACCTCCTGTTGCCAGATGTACTCACCCAGGACCAGAAGGACGTTGCGGGCGTCATACTCGTACGCCAGGTCCAGGTGGCGCGCCACCCGGTCGCGGTTGAACCGCTGCACGCTGGGGTTGATGTCGATGATCCCGGGGGCGACGCAGGCGATGGAGCGGATCGGCAGGTGGGCGCGCTCGGCCTCGAGGCGGATCGACTTGCGCTCCACCGGATCGAGGTCCAGCGGGTCGGCGAAGATGTCGATGGAGTCGAAGCCGATCTCGCGGGTCTTGCGGATGCCCTCCAGGCGGTCGACGGGGGTGGCGAACCACGCCGAGTCGATGAGACCCAGTTCCATGGGTGGACCTCCTTCGCGTGAGGTGAAGCGGGAATGGGAGACGCCGGCCGGAGCCTAGCCCGG
>JAJZYS010000032.1 GCA_021797925.1 Bacillota bacterium | reverse complement strand
TACCCCTGCTTCGCACACCCGAACCTGAGCCCCGGTGCGCTCGCAGGCTCCATCCTGTCCAGTTTTCAAAGACCCGTGCGACCCCGTCGCCTTCCACCGCTCTCGCGGCGCAACAAGTACTATACCTCGCCGGTCGACACATTGCAACAGGTATTTTCAGGAATTCAGGACCCGAGCACGTGGCGCTCCACGGCCTCGGCGGCGCCGTCGTGGGCGACGTCGCCCACCACCTGGTCGGCGATGCGCCGGATCTCCTCCACGGCGTTGCCCATGGCCACGCCCACGCCCACGGCCATCAAGAGCTCCCGGTCGTTGATGCCGTCGCCCACCGCGACCACCTCCTCCATGGAGATGCCCAGGTGCACGGCCAGCGCCTGGGTCGCCGCCGCCTTGTTGGCGGTGGGACTGAGCACGTGCAGCTCCGCCAGGCCGAACCCGCTCTGCCCCTCCCCGTAGAGCAACAGGCGCACATCGTCGCGCCGCCACCTGTGGGCGAGCACCTCGAGTCCGTCGGCGCCACCCAGGACCGTCACCCTCAGCGCCGGACCCGCGGTCATCAGCTCGAAGCGGTCCTTGCGCTCGATCACCGGGCCGCACTCGCGCTCGAACACGTCGATGATCCCGTCGGCCTCGAGCTGGCCCCACACGCCCACCCGACCGTCGACGAGCCGGTCCACGATGATGAACCGGTCGCCGTCGTCGGCGAGCCGGACGGCGTCCGACACCACGCTCGGACTCATCTCGTCGGCGAACAGGATCGTCTGCTCGTCGGCGCTCAGCGCCACGGCGCCGTCGCAGAGGATGAGCATCGGCCGGACCGGAAGCTCGGCCGCGATGCCCTGGGTGGCCCACAGGCGCCGGGAGGTCGCGAGCGCCACGGCGACGCCCTGCCGGTCCGCGGCTTCGAGGCTGCGCTTGAGCCGCGGGGACACCGTGCCGTCGGGGAGAAGGATCGTGCCGTCCACATCCAGCACGAGGAGTTTGACCGTGTTCCACACGCCCCCTTCACCGTTGGAACCATACTTCGCCGCCCACAAGAGGTCAAGGGCACCCGGGTCGAACCCGCGACATCCCGCGCGCCCGCCCGCTGGCTGCGCCCGGCGTCGCGGCCGACGCCGTGAAAAAAGGGGCCCGGCCGGCGGCCGGGCCCCCGTTCGCCGAGCGGTTACCCGCCGCTCATCACCTGGTCGATGCGCTGGGCCACGCCGTGCATGGTCGCCTGCACCGGCTTCAACTCGTCGAAGACGCCCTGGATCCCCTGCTCCACGAACTGGAGCATCTGCACGTAGTGGGTGTTCAGGGGCATCACGCCCTGGTGCTTCAGTTCCGCGATCACGACCCGGCCCTGGGGGTGGGTCTTCAGGTACTTCTGGTACGCGGCGGAGTCCACGGCCGCCCCGGTGACGGGCAGGTACCCGGTGTGCTCGCTCCACCACACCTGCTGGGCAGGAGCCGTGAACCACTGCATGAAGACCCAGGCGGCCTGCTGCTGCGCCTTGGGCGCCTTGCGGAAGATCACCGCGTTGCCGCCGCCCGGGGGAACCACGAGCTTCTCGCCGGGCATGGTGGGCATGAACGCGATCCGCCAGTTGGCACGGACGCTCGGGGTGAACTGGGTGTCAAGCTGGGCGATGTCGCCCGGGGAGCCCGGGTACATGGCGGTCTTGCCGGTGGCGAAGTCGGTCTTGTCCTCGGTCCAGTAGTTGGAGCCGGCGTAGACCTTGGCGTACCCTTCCTTGACCAGCTGCTGCTGGATCACCATCGGGGCGACGGCCTGGGCCGAGTCGAACAGCGCCTTGTTCTTGGCGGCGTTGAGAATCTTGCCGCCGCTGGAGAGGGTCCACGACTCCCACGGCCACCAGTCGGGCAGCACGTCGAACCCGTACACCTTGTTCTTGCCCGATCCGTGGGTCAGGAGCTTGGCGTCCTTGGCGAGCTCGGGCCAGGTGGCCGGCGGGCTGCCGATGCCGGCCTTGTGGAACATCTGCGCGTTGTAAAAGAGCACCGGCACGCTCCGGTTGAACGGGATCGCGTACTGGACACCCTTCCAGCTGCCGGAGGGAAGCATGCCGTGGAGAAAGTCACCCGCCTGATCCCAGGAACTGTGCTTCATGAGGCTGTCGAGGGGCAAGAGCGCACCCGCGGCCGCGAACGGCGCGATCGAGTTCGCCTCCATCTGGGCCACCGCCGGCACGCTGCCCGAGGCGATGGCGGTCAACAGCTTCTGCTGCTCCGGTCCGCCGCCCGAGTAACTGCCCTGGTAGAGGGCCTCCACCTTGATGCCCGGGTGGCTCGCGTTGAAGCGGTCCACCATCTTCTGCACGTAACCCTCGAGGGTGCCTCCCAGTCCGTACCAGAACTGGATCGTAACGGGCTTGCGCGCGGCGGCGGCCTGGCTGGACCCCACCAGGGCCGTCGTGGCCAGCATGGCGCCGGACATGGCCACCACGCCCACGCGGGTCAAGAACGTCTTCATGATCGCACTCCCTTCTCGATTGAACTCACCCATCCGCGGTCCCTACTTGATGCCGGTGCTCACCACCCCCTCCACCAGGTACCGCTGGGCAAAGAAGAACAGAAGGAACATGGGGATCACGATGAAGACGTCGGCGGCCATCATCTGGTTCCACGGCACCAGGCCCTCCTGGGATCCGAAGAACATGTCGAGCCCGATGGGCAGGGTGCGGACATTGTCCGTGTTGGTGAACATGAGCGGCCAGAACAGGTCGTTGTAGTGGAAGATGCTGTTGAGCACGATCAGCGTGATGAAGGCGGGGCGGGTATTGGGCACCACGATGCCCACCAGCGTCCGCCAGTGCGGCGCGCCGTCGATGCGGGCCGCCTCGATGAGCGACGGCGGGATGGACCGGAACGACTGGCGCAGGAGGAAGATGCCGAAGGCGCTGCCGAGGAACGGGATGATGAGGGCCTGGTAGGTGTTGATCCACCCCAGGTCGTGCATCTCCAGGAAGACCGGGACGACCGAAACCTGTTCCGGGCTCATGAGCCCCACGAGCACGAGGAAGAAGAGCAGCCCCTTGAACGGCATGCGGATGAAGGTGAGGGCGTACGCGGCCAGGGCGCAGGTGATGACCTGGCCGAAGACGATGGCGGAGGTGACAAAGAGCGAGTTGACGTAGTAGATGCCGAAGGGGGCGGCGCGCCACGCCTTCACGAAGTTGGACAGGTGCACGGCCACCGGCCACAGGTGGGGCGGGCTGACCAGGACCGCGTTGTTGGGCTCCACGGAGCCGATGAGGATCCAGTAAAAGGGAAAGATCACGGCCGCCGCCACCAGGATCAGCACCAGCCTGGCGACGTTGGGCCCCACGTAGGTGCGCCACACTCTACGACTCATAGTAGACCCAGCGCCTGCTGGCCAGAAGCTGCAGCAGCGTCAAGACGACCAGACTCATGAGGAGCAGCACCGCCACGGTGGCCGCGGTGCCCATCTGGAAGAACTGGAAGGCCTCCTGGTACAGGTAGAAGACGATGGTCGTGGTGGCGCTGTCGGGACCGCCCCCCGTCATCACGAAGACCTGGGTGAACACCTGGAAGGACTGGATGACCAGGATCACCGTGGCGAAAAAGAGGCTGGAGGACATCATGGGCAGCGTCACCGACCAGATCCGCCGGGCGCCCGAGACCCCGTCCACGTCGGCCGCCTCGAGCACGTCCCGGGGGACGCCCTGAAGCCCCGACAGGAAGATGAGGGTGTAAAACCCGAAGTACTGCCAGGACGTGACCAGGACGATGGCCACCATGGCCCAGGTGCCGCTGTTGAGCCACGGCGGCCCCGCGATCCCGAAAAGGCTCAGGAACCAGTTCACCACGCCCTCCTGGGGCTGGAGCATGAGGGTCCACACGATGCCCGACGCCACCAGCGGGAACACGTAGGGGGCGAGGAACGCCGAGCGGTAGAAGGTGCGCTCCCGCAGGCGCATGTTGAGCAAAAACGCCGCCGCGAAGGCCGTGGGCAGCGTGAGCACCATCACGCCGGCGGTGAAGACGATGGTGTTGCGCACGGTCGAGGTGAAGTAGGCGTCGTGGAAGAGATGGGCGTAGTTGTTGAGTCCCACGTAGGACGACGTGGAGATGAGGTTCCAGTGGAGCTGGCTCACGTACATGAGGTAGAGGAGGGGGATGAAGACGAACGCCGTCAGGAACACGAAGCTCGGCGACAGGAAGAGAAATCCCGTCAGGGCCTCGCGCGTTTGATACGAACTGCGCCGTCGCCGACGCCGGACCGTCACGGTCTGGGGGCCGGGCCCCGGACTGCCCATGCTGGCACTGCCCTTCGGATCCGACTTGCCACGCCCTCACCGTTCACGGGATCAATCCCAGCACAAATAGTCCCGCTCACGCTGACGCGCCCAGTGGGACAAACTCTATCGACCATCTCAGTCCCCTGCTGAGAGCTGACTTCGCTCCGGCGTGTAAGTATTCCTGCTCAGGTTTCCGGAGTGTTTCGCCATCGCGACAGCCCGCAATGATGGCCGCGCCACACCTCGGTGCACGCTCGTCCAAGGCTCTGAAGTTCGTCCTCATCGCTTCCCGTCACCGCCCGTCTCAGGATGGCGCCCCCGTGTAAATCTTCGGCGAGCGCCGCGTTCACGTTGCGATGTCGCGGCGCCTACGCCCGCGGCGCGGGGTCCGCGCCCCAGCTCGTCTCGGCCATGAGGGCCTCCACGGGATGGACCGTCGGCAGCCCCGAGACGAGCTGCAGCTGCCAGCCGCAGGTCCCGCTGTCGGTGGCCACCGTCCGGATCCCCTCGGCGCGGGCCCGGGCGAGGCGCCTGGCCGCGTCCTGGGCCACGGCCAGGGAGGTGGCCACGTGCTCCGCCTTGTTCCCGTACGCGCCCGCCATGCCGCAGCACGCGATCCCGAGCCGCACCACCGTTCCGCCGACGGCGCTCAGCACCTCGGGAGCCATCCCGCCCCCCTGCCCCTGCATCCGGCACGTGGCGTGGTACGCGATGCGCTGCCCCGAGCGGTCGGGGACCACGGCGCGAAGCTCTTGGGGGGTGACGCGGCGGGCGAGGAACGTCATGAGGTCCATGACCCGCTCCGCCAGGACCGCCGCCCCCTCGATCCCGAGCAGCCGGTGCCACTCGAGCCCCACCGTGGGACCGCAGGTGGAGTTGAGCGAGAGGATCGGGCCCCCGGACGCGATCGCGGGAGCGAGGGCGCCAACGCCCGCCTGCGCCAGGGCGACCGCCCGCGACGGCCGCCCGGCGGAGACCCAGGCGGCGCCGCAGCACCCGGGGCGGGGCGGGGAGAGCGCCACGTCGTATCCCAGCCGCTCCAACAGCCGCACCGCGGCGACGGCGGGCCCGGGGTCGAAGGCGCCGCTCTGGCAGTCCACGTACAGCGTCACCGGCTCCGAGCGGACGGGCAGGACCCGCTCCACCCGGTGGGCGCGAAACCACGCGCGCAGGTCGGGCTTGACGGGCAGCGGCAGGGGGCGGTCGGGGCTCAGGCCCATCACCCTCGCCGCCGCCCGGCGGGCGCGGGGATGGCCCCACACGCGCCCGACCAGGGGACGGGCCGGCGCCAGCATGCGGCCGAGCCGGTCGGGCCGGCCCAGCAGCCGGTCGCGCAGCACCGGCGGGGTGCGCTTGAGCCGATCCCGGTTCCACGCGATGAGGTGGGCCACCGGGACGCCGTGGGGACAGGCGTGCTGGCACAGCTGGCAGTTGAGACAGCCGTCGAGGCGGGCCTCGAGGTCGGGGTCGCCGGCGCCGCCCTCGTCCAGGATCCGCCACAGCTCGGGGCCCGCGAACTTGGGACCCGCGAATCCCGTCTCGTGCGGGGTCACCGGACAGGCCGTGGTGCACACGGTGCACTTGATGCACGCGTCGGCCGTCAGGTGCACCGGCGGCCTCACGCCTCGCCTCCGGCCACGAACGCCGTGACCAGGGCGACGCCCCCGCCGGAGGCCTCCCGGTCGCCGTCGTAGCCGCCCACGGCCCGGCCGGCCGCGAAGAGGTTCGGGTAGAGCGGGCGCCCGGAGGCGTCGACGGGCCGGGCCCGCCCGTCGATCGGGTACCCCGCCGCGAACGCCGGCGCCGCCGCGAAGGGCGTCTCCCCGAACAGGCGCAGCCGGGACCCGGCGCCGGCGAGACCCCGGCCCAGGGTCCGGTCCAGGAGGGAGCCGTCGCGCTCCACCACCAGGCCGCCTCCGGGCAGGCCGCCCGTGGCCAGGACCACCGTCTCCGCGCGCAGCTCGACCCCGCGGGTGCCCTCGGCCGGCTTGGGAACCACCGTGACCCCCTCGATCCCGTGGGGCCCGCCGGAAAGGGTGGCCCGCACCCCCCAGCGCAGGTCCACGCCCAGGCGCGCCGCCTCGCCCACGAGCGCGCGCCGGAGCCTGGCGCCCGGGGGCGACGGCGGCCAGCCCATCCACTCGCGCACCTGCCGGCCGCTGGCCGCCTCGAGGGCGCGGCCCAGAGCCTCGTGGCCCTCGACGCCCAGGACCGCCGGCAACAGCAGCGTGTCGCCCGGGGGCAGGCGGTCTCCCAGCCGCTCCAGGATCCAGCGGGCCCCCGGGGCGGTGTCGAGAAAGCGCGCCCAGCGGTCGGAGTCCCACCCCGTCCCCACCTGGGATCCCCGGTCCGCCTCAAGCTCCACCACCGGCTCGGCCCCCGTGAGCGCGGCGCGCACCCTTCGGGCCACCCCGTCGAGAAATCCCGGCAGCTGCACCAGGACGGCCGGACCCTGGGGCGGGGCCATCCGCTCGGGCAGGAGCCGGCACGGATACCGGCGCCCCAACGGCGTCGGGACCCAGCCGTTGGCCTCGGCGTCGCCCACGTAGGGAAGGCCGGCCCGCCGGGTCAGGTCGCGGAAGAACGCAAGGGCGGCGCGCAGGGCGGCGGCGCCCAGGACGCGGTAAGGATGCCCGGGGCTCAGCGCGGCGGCCATCGCGTCGATCCCCGTCCCCGCGCCCCACACCGCCAGGGGGCCCGCGAACAGGGGCAGCATCCCCTGGCCCTCGGCGACGAGGCAGACCCGCCGGCCCCGCTCCGCCACCCGGATCGCGGCCACGAGCCCCGCCAGCCCGCCCCCGACCACCACCGAGTCGAGCTTCACCACCCCGCACCCGCCGGCCAGAGCGCCTGGGCCATGAGGCTGCGGCCGACGGCCGCCTCCCGGGCCTGCTGCCCCCAGAGGACGGGGCGCTGGCCCCGCCAGCGCTCGGTCACAAACTCCACGAGTTCCTCGGCCGGAGCGTCCACGCGGCCCGCCAGGCGGTGGGCGCAGAAGGTCCCCTGGCACGGTCCCATGGCGCACCAGGTCTGCCGCCGCAGGTCGCTCATGTGCCGCGATCCGGCCGCCCGCGCGTCGATCTCCGCCACGGTCACCTGCTCGCACTCGCACAGGAGCGCGCCCTGGGCCGGGTCGGCCCGCAGCCGGTCGAGGACCGAGGGGTAGAGCGGGCCCAGGCGCCGGCGCGCCCGCTCCAGGTGCAGGGGCACGGGGTCGGGAGAGTGCGCACCCGGCAGCGGCGTGTCGCGGGTCCGGCACGCCGCGACGAGGCCCATCCGCTCCAGGGCCAGGTCCACCGCGGTCTCGGCCATCAGCCGGAACGTGGTCAGCTTGCCGCCGACGATGGAGATGAGCCCCCCCAGCCCGTCGCGTTCCTCGTGGTCCAAGAGGCTCAGCCCCCGGGTGATGGCGCGCTCGTCCCGCATCCCCCCCGGGCTCCCCTCGGGATCGAAGAGCGGGCGCACGCCGGCGAAGGCGCGCAGCACCCGCCGGCCGGAGACGCCCGGGACCAGGGCCTCCCCGCGCTCCAGCAGGAGCGCCACCTCCGCCTCGGTCACCTCCACGTCCTCGGGCTCGTCCACCGCCAGGGACGTGGTGGCCAGGATCGAGGTGACGTCGTGGGGAACGAGGATGTCCCCGTCGTCGGGGGGGATCAGGCGGTTGAGCACCGCGGAGCTCAGGCGCTCGTTGAAGATGAGGTGCGATCCCTTGGCGAGCACCATGGGGATCTCCACCCCGAACACGTGACCCACCCGCCGGGCCCACGGCCCGGCGGCGTTGATCACCATGTCGGCGTCGAGCGTCACGCGGCCCTGGGCGTTCTCGACCTCCACGCCCACGACCCGCCCCCCCTGGGCGCGGGCGGCGACGACCCGGTGGCGGGTCAGGATCCTGGCGCCGAGCCGCCGGGCGCCCGCCACGAGCTGCTGGGCCAGCCGGAACGAGTCGATGCTGGCGTCGGGCACCGCGAAGACCGTCGCCACCCTCGGGTTGGCCCGGGGCTCGCGCCGCAGGAACTCGGCGGGGTCCACCGGCCGGACCGGTATCCCCGCGGCCTCGCAGCCCGCGCGCCAACTTCGCACGTACGCGGGGTCGTCCTCGGGCAGGGCCAGGAAGTACCCGCCCACCGGCTCCACCGCGGGGCCCGCGACGCGGCGCAGCACCCGGTTTTCGCGGATGCACTCCTCGGCGGACCTGGGATCGCGCACCGCGTAGCGCCCGCCGCTGTGGAGAAGCCCGTGGAACCGGCCGCTGGTGCCGTGGCACAGGTCCCCCTGCTCCACCAGCGTGGCCCGGATCCCCCGCAGCGCCAGGTCCCAGATCACCCCGAGCCCGGTGGCGCCGCCGCCGATCACCACGATGCGGGGCGAGGACGCGCTCATCGGGCCCATCCCCGAGCGCGCTCCACGGCCCGCCGCCAGCCCTCGCGGCGGCGCCGGCGCTCCTCGGCGTCGATCCTGGGGGCGAACGTCCCGCCGGGAGGGGGCGCCGGCGGGAGCCGGGAAGCGTCCCACAGGCCCAGACCGATGCCCGCCAGGAGCGCCGCGCCGGTGGCGGTGGCCTCGGGGTCCCCGGCCCGGACCACCTCGATGCCCGACAGGTCGGCCTGGGCCTGCAGGAGGTAGTCGTTGGCCGCGGCGCCGCCGTCCACCCACAGCGATCGCAGCCCCGGGAGCGGCCCCATGGCCTCGAGGAGATCGTCCACCTGGTGGGCGATGGATTCCAGCGCCGAGCGCACCAGGTCCTCCCGGGTGGTGGCCCGGGTGAGCCCCACGACGGTGCCGCGGGCCGAGGGGTCCCAGTACGGAGCCCCCAGGCCCGCGAAGGCGGGCACCAGGAACACGTCCCGCGGCCCCGAGGCCGCCGCCGCCAGCGCGGCGGACTCCTCCGCCGACCCGATGACGCGCAGCTGGTCGCGCAGCCACTGCACCACCGACCCCGCCTGGAAGACGCTCCCCTCCAGGGCGAAGGCGGCGCCGGCGTCGATGCGGCACGCCGGGGTCGTGAGCAGGCCGCCCGGGGCCGCGACGGGGGTGGAGCCGGTGTGCACCAGGAGGAAGGCCCCGGTGCCGTAGGTGCACTTGCCCTGCCCCGCCTCCACCGCCCGCTGCCCCAGGAGCGCGGCGGTCTGGTCTCCGGTGCGCCCGGCGATGGGCACCGGGCCCGGGCACCCCGGCAGGCGCACGCCCTCGATGCGGGCGGTGGAGGGGGTCACCTCCGGGAGCATGGCGCGGGGGACCTCCATGAGGCGGCAGAGGTCCTCGTCCCAGGTCTCGCTCCGGATGTCCAGCAGCAGGGTGCGGCTGGCGTTGGTCGGCTCGGTGGCGTGAACCCGCCCCTGGGTGAGGCGGCTCACGAGAAAGGTGTCCACCGTCCCGAACCTGAGCTCGCCCCGTTCGGCGCGGGCCCGGGCGCCGGGCACGGCGTCGAGGATCCAGGCGATCTTGGGGCCCGAGAAGTACGCGTCGGGCACAAGCCCCGTCACCCGCCGCAGGCGCTCGCCGTCGGGTCCCGCTCGCAGCGCCTCGGCCCGGGCGGCGGTGCGCCGGCACTGCCAGCTCACTGCGGGGTGGATGGCGCGGCCGTCGGCGGCGTCCCACACGACGGTGGTCTCCCGCTGGTTGGTGACGCCCACCCCCGCCACCCGCTCCCCGTCACCCGAGGCCAGCACCTGGGCGCAGGCCTGGACCACGCTGTCCCAGATCGCCTCGGGATCCTGCTCCACCCAGCCGGGCCGCGGGAACTGGCTGGCCACGGGGATCTGGGCGGTGCCAACGCGCCGGAGACGACGGTCGAAGAGGATCGCCCGGGTGGAGGAGGTGCCCTGGTCGATGACGAGGATCAGGGGATCTGAAGTCATGGCCCACCCGCCCCCGCCGTACCGAGGCCGCCCGGGCGGCTCACGACGGCCCGAGGGCGGCCTTCGCCCGGCCGGGATGGTCGGTGATCACGCCCCACACCCCCGCCGCGCCCAGCCACCTGAGGTCCGCCTCCCGGTCCACGTCCCACACCAGCACCCGCTGCCCCCGCGCGCGGGCCCGCTCGAGGATCCCCGGATCCGCCGCGACGCTGGCAAAACGCGGCACGACGGTGCCCACCGCGAGCCGGGCGGCCCGCTCCACGGGGTCGGGACTCCCCGCGACGGCGAGAAGCCCCAGCGCGGCGCCCTTCACCCGCCGCGCCAGCGCCTCGAGCGCTTCGGCGTCGAACGAGGTGACGAGGATCTGCTCGCCGTCGGGGTCGGGGACGGCGCCGAGGAGCGCCTCGAGCAGCGCCCCCAGCCGGGGTCCGGCCTTGACCTCGAGGTCGAGGCGCAGCCCCCGCTCCCGGGCCAGCGCGAGGACGTCCTCAAGCCTGGGCAGCCGCTCCGCGGCAAAGCCGGACCCGAACCACGCCCCCGCCGACAGGCGCGCCACCGCGTCCCACGTGGCCGCCTCCACCGGCCCCCGCCCGTCCGTGGTGCGATCGTAGGTGTCGTCGTGGATGATGACGATGGTATCGTCCTCGAGCACGTGCAGGTCGCACTCGATCCCGTCGGCCCCGGCCGCCGCCGCCGCTCGGAACGCGGCGAGGGTGTTCTCCGGGGCGGCGACGGGATCGCCGCGATGGCCGTACACCAGTGGCACCGTGATCAGCCCCTTTCCGCGGCCCCCGGCCTCATGCCGGGCCGGCTCCGCGACCCCTTCTCAGATGACAACCCACCGGTACGCCATGGGCGAAGCCGGTGGGACGTTCTCTGACGCTCTGTCCCTGATGGGTGTGCCACCTGGATGGGGCATTCGCACCGCCCGCGCCGAATCCTGCACCCGGCGCCTGCGGGGGGTCAATCCGCGCCGGCGCTCAGGCCCCCTGCCACAGGTGGACGCTGCCGGTAGAGATGGCGTCGGCGCCGGCCGCCAGCGCGTCGGCCACCTCGGACGGCTGGCGGATGAGCCCGCCGGCGATGATGGCGGTGTGGGGAAAGCTCTCCCGGAAGCGCCGGATCACCGAGGGGATGATGCCCGGGAGCAGTTCCACGACGTCGGGCCGGGAGCGCTCCACGTGCTGCAGCCCCGACTCCAGCGCCTGGCTGTCGAGGATGAAGACGCGGTAGACCGCCTTTATGCCCAGGCGCCGGGCGCCGCGGATGAGCTGGGCGCGGGTGGAGATGATGCCGTCGGGGGCGGCGATCCCCGCGAGGTACTCCAGCCCCGGCTCGTCGCTGGAAAGCCCCTGCACCAGGTCCATGTGCACGAAGGCGCGCTTGCCCGCGCGCTGCACCCGCTTGACGACCTGGGGAAGCTCCGACAGGGTGGTGGACAGGAGGAAGACGGCGCCGCACGGGGACCTGAGCGCCGACTCCAGGTGCTCCGGCCCCCTCAGGGCGGCGATGACCTTGCCCGCGCTCCAGCGCTCCGCCATCCTAGAGCGACTCCAGCCGCTCGATCACGGCCCGCGTCACCTCCGTGGGCGTGGAGGAGCCCGCGGTCACCGCCACGCGGGAGAGGCCGCGAAACCACGCGGGATCGAGCTCCGCCACGGAGTCGACGAGGTACGACGGCCGCCCCGCCACCTTGCGGACCACCTCCACCAGCCGGTTGGAGTTGTTCGACCGGGTGTCGCCGACGACCACCACGCAGTCCACCTCGCGCGCCGCCGCCACCGCCGCCTCCTGCCGCTCCTGGGTCGCCCGGCAGATCTCGTTGTACACCTCGATCTCCGGGTAGCGCTCCTGGATGTAGGCGATCAGGTCCCGGGTGTCCCACTGGCTCAGGGTCGTCTGGGTGAGGACCGCCAGGCGACCCGGGAGGGGGCCCAGCGCGTCCACGTCCGCGCGCGTCTCCACCAGGTGCACCCGGCCCGGGGCCTCCCCCATGGCCCCCTCGGGCTCGGGGTGGCCGCGCTTGCCGATGTAGAGGATCCGCGCGCCGCCCGCCGCCAGCGACCGGATGAGGTCGTGGGTTCGCTCCACGTCGGGGCAGGTGGCGTCCACCACGTGGAGGCCTCGTGCGCGGGCGCGCTCTTTCACCCGGGGCGAGATGCCGTGCGCCGTGAAGATCACGGTGCCCTCGGTGACGGTGTCCAGCAGCGCCAGCCGGTCGGGCCCGTCCAGGGTCACGATGCCGTGGCGGTTGAGCTCCTCCACGGCGTGGCGGTTGTGCACGATCTGCCCCAGCACGTGGATGGGGCGCGGGGTGCCGGGGTCGCGGGCGATGCGCTTGGCCAGGACCAGGGCGTCGACGACCCCGTAGCAGTACCCGCGCGGAACCACCTTCAGCACCTGCACGCTCCCACCTCCTGGACCCACTGTATCGCAGCGGCCATCCGCCGCCAAGCTCGGGCCCGGCGCGGGCGCGACACAGAGCGACCGGCCCCCGGGACACCCCGGAGGCCGTCCGGCCGGCTCGGTTCGCGGCCCGCTACCCGGTGGAGATGCGGGCGGCGGCGCCCTGGAGGATGTCGCGGACGAGCTCGCTGTCGGTCCCGTCGCGCAGGAGCCCGTTGACGCGCTGCCAGGTCTCGTGTCCCCTGCCCGTCACCAGCACCACGTCTCCCGCGCGGGCGCCCGCCACGGCCAGGCCGATGGCCTCGGCCCGGTCCTCGACGAAGCGCACGGGAAACTGGGGGTCGCTCACGCCCTCGGCGATGAGCTGCGCCAGCTCCCGGCTCGTGAACGGATCGGGGTTGTCGGTGGTGAGGATGAGACCGTCCGCCCAGCGCTCGATGATCTGGCCCATCCGCGGCAGCTTCGAGGCGTCGGAGGTCCCCCGCCCGCCCAGGACCGACACCACCCGGCCCCGCGCCAGCCCCCGGGCGGCCCTGAGCGCCGATTCCAGGCCCGGGGGGTTGTGGGCGTAGTCCACGACCACCTCGCCCCCGCCCGGCAGGGGATGGCGTTCCATCCGGCCCGGGATGGTCACCACCGACTGGAGCCCCCGGGCGATGACCCGGGGCTCGATCCCCAGGGCCACGCCCGCCGCCGCCGCCGCGGCGGCGCTGCGCACGGGTCCGGGCCCCACCAGGTGGAAGCGCAGCTCCTCGCGGACCCCCGCCGCCACCAGCATGGCCCGGCCGTCGCGGCGCAGGTTCAGGCGCACGTCACCGGAGCGGATCCCGTACTGGATCACCCGGCCCCGGGCCGCCCGCCGCATCATGACCCGCCCCGGTCCCTGAGCCGGAAGCACCGTGAACCCGCCGGGATCCACGCTCGCGAGCAGCTGCGCCTTGGTGCCCCAGTAGGCCGCCAAGGAGCCGTGCAGGTCCAGGTGGTCGTGACCCAGGCTCGTGAGCACCGCCCCGAAGAACGGGATGTCGCCGATGCGCTTCATGGCGATGGCGTGGGAGGACACCTCCAGCACCACCGCCCGGCAGCCGGCGCGCACCGCCTCGCGCAGGGCGTGCTGCAGCACCGGGGCGTCGGGGGTCGTCAGGGGAAAGGGGCCGTCGAGCGGCGCCGGGTGCAGCGAGCCCACCGCCCGGACGCCCACGCCCGCCTGGGCCAGGATCGCGGTGAGGAACTCGGTGGTGGAACTCTTCCCCGCCGTGCCGGTGACGCCGACGACAGTGAGCTCGCGGCCGGGGTGGCCGTAAAACGCGCTCGCCAGCTCCGCCAGCGCGAGCCGGGCGTCCGCCACCTCCCAGGTGGGCACGGGCCACGTCCCGAGGGGCGGCTCGCCCACGACGGCCGCGGCGCCCCGGCGGACGGCCTCGGCGATGTAGCGGCGGCCGTCGTGCTCGCGGCCCGTGATCGCCACGAAGACCTGGCCCCGCTCCACTCGGCGCGAGTCCCAGGCTATGCCCCGGACGCCGACACCGAGCGGCCCCTGACTCCAATGGGCCACAGGTTGCACGCCGGGATTCCCCCCTGGTTCAGTCTATGGCGTCAGCATAGCAAATCTTCTTTAGCGTCTGATGAGATCCGCATGAGACCCCGATGATGTCAGCCCGCCGTCGGCCGCTCGCCCATCATGACGATGGGACCGCTGGGAAGCGAGTCCGCGGGGGACTCAAGGGTGACGCCCACCGCCGTGAAACCGTGCCACGGCGAGGAGAGCACCAGCATGTCGTTGGCTTTGCGCCCGCTCCACTGCCCCGCCCGGTACGCGGTGTTGCCGCGCATCCACCAGATGTCGTAGGTCTGGCCCGGCGGCGCCGCCGGAACCCGGTGCATGATCATCACCGCCTGGGATCCCCGGAGAAAGACCCGCGCCCACGCGTGCGCCATGAGCTGGCGGTTCTGCACGAGCATGGAGACCGACTGAGGGTCGGCGAGGACCTGCACGACCGTCCGCTGCCGCCGGAGCACGGCCTGGGACGCGTCGAGCCGCTGGCGCATGTGCACCTGGACCGCCACGAGCGCCGCCACCGCCACCAGCGCCACCGCCCAGCCGACGAACCCGAAAAGCCGCCGGGGCGGACGGGGGCGGGTCTGCGCCTCGCCCAGGCTCGCCGCCAGGACCCGGTCTCTGAGCTCGGGCGGGGGCGGCGTCGCGGGCACCGCCTCCGCCAGCGCGTCCACCGCCGGCAAAAGCCCCGCGAGCGCCAGCCGGCAGGAGCGGCACTCCGCCAGGTGCAGGGTCAGGGCCTCACGCTCGGCGGGTTCGTCGGCTTCCAGGGCGTACAGCGTCAGATCCTCGAGGCTGGGGTGCTCAAGGTCATCCACGCACCCTCACCCCCCTTCCCCGCGCGAGTCGAGGACCTCGCGCAGCCGCATGAGGCCCAGGCGGATGCGGGTCTTGACCGTGCCCAGCGGGTCGCCCAGGCGCTGGGCGATCTCCCGGGCGCTCATGCCGCCGAAATAGCACATGATCAACGCTTGGCGCTGGGGGGCGGGAAGCGCCCCCAGCGCCGCGCGGACCCGCTGCATGGTGAGGCGGTCGTCCACCGCGTCCTCGAGCGAGTCGGGGTCGGGACCGGTGTCGGCGAACTCCTCCCACGCCACTTCCGGCACCCGCCGCCCCCGGCGGCGGATCCGGTCGATGGCCCGCGAGCGCGTGACGGTGGCCAGAAAGGTGCGAACCGAGCCGCGCGCGGGGTCATACTGGTCCCAGCGCTGCCAGCACTGCAGGAAGACATCCTGGGTCAACTCCTCCGCGGCCGACGCGTCTCCCAGCATGGAGAGCGCCAGACCGTAGACGAAGGCGGCATGCCGGTCGTAAAGCTCCTGGATCGATGCGACCCTCGTCACATCGGTCATGGGGCGCCACGCCCCGGCGAGGGTCCCATCTCAAGATACGACGGGAAACCCCCACCGGGATGAACGTCCCGCTGCGACCGCGCGTCCGCGTTACCCATCGCGGCGCTGCAGCCGGCGGATGGCGGCCTTGAGCACGCGCTCCTGCCCGGTGCTCCGGCCGCTGGCGGTCGCCAGCTCCTCCTTGAGCAGCGGCAGCGCCCGCCGGTCGCCGTATGTCGCCAGGGATCCCACCACGAGCTCCTTGCCGTCGCGCCAGGTGGCCCGCTGGAAGAGGCCGGCGAGGAACCGGTAGACCCGCTCGTCCTTGCGCCCCCGGGCGAGGACCTCCGAGAGGAACACCGCCGTCCACAGGTCCGCCTCCTGGTCGGCGAACCTGAGGACCTTCAGCGTCACGGGCGGTCCCAGCTCGATCAGCCCCCGGCGCGCCTCCTGGAACACCGGCTCGTCGGGATCGGCCTCCTGGAGGATGTCCAGGAACGAGTACACCGCTTCCTCGCAGTGCATCCGGGTCAGCAGCCGCACCGCGTGCACCGGCGCCATGCCGGCTCCCTCGGCGTCCGGGTCGCGCAGCTCCGGCGCCTGGGCGATGGTCAGCAGCAGCGGCCGGACCCGGTCCGGATGCGCCTCGGCCCAGCGCGCCGCCTGGGGGTTGAGCTGGCGGCCCCCCGCGAACACCGCGCGCCAGAACGCCTCGGTCTCCGAGTCGGCGACGCGGGGCGGCTCCGGCCCGCCGGAGCGGAAGCGCCGGAACATCTCCAGCGAGACCACCCCGGGCACGAGGTTCACGTGCGCGCGCTCGCTGGCCACGTCCCCGAGGGGCACCGACGCCCCCGGGATGCTCAGGAGCGTGTCCGGCAAGGACATCATCCCCTGGATCCACGGCACGATGGGCCCGCCGGCGTGCACCCACACCGAGGGCACCTTGACGCCCCGCAGCAGCATGGCCCCGACCCGGCACACCAGCTCCAGCGCCGTGGCCTCGTCCTCGTCGAAGACACGGCGCGCCTGCGCCAGGAGCACGTTGGGGTCGGCCTCGAGGTCGTAGTCGTCCTGGCTCCAGTGGGTGATCGACCCCGCCAGCACGGGAAACTCCTCGCGCAGCGTCGGATACGCGGTCTCCACGAACCGCTCCAGGAACGCCTGAATGTCCAGCGCCCCCGCGTCGTAGCGCAGGCGCTCGGGCAGCTCGTCCAGGCGCCGGTCCAGGCGGTCCACGGTGTCGTCCAGCGCCTGCTCCCCGTCCAGGGCCGCAAAGTACATCGCCGTGACCCACATCCCCTCGAGGATCCCCGAGGCGATGGCGAGGAGCACCTCACGGTCGTAAAAGGTCATCGAATCGCGCAGGTCCCGGCAGAACTCCAAGAACCCCTCGAGGTCGGTGATCCGGTCGATCTCGTTCCACACGTTCTGTGCTCGATCCACGGCGATCCCCCTCCGCTAGAGCCTACTCCCCCCAGATCAGCATGGAGAGAAAGTCCAGCCTCAACACGTCCTCCTGGGAGCCCTGCACGGTGAGCCGGCCGTCGAGGTAGGGCTCGGTGGGCCCGAGCTCGCCGCCGAAGATGTCCACGAGCACCGGCTCCGCGGCCCCCAGGGCGATGTCGCGGGCGCTGGGCGCCCCGGGCTCGACCCGCATGTGCCCGTCCTCGAGCACCAGGGCGCAGCGGGGCTCCCCCTCGACGTCGATGGCGATGGTGCGGTTCCAGTCCCGGTTCATCTGCCTGAGGCGTTCGTTGGCGTTGAAGCGGCTGGCGAACGCATCGAGGCTCTCGATCAGGGTCACCGGCTCACCTCCAGGTCGAAGCTTCCCGGCTCGAGGCCCACGCGGTCCAGAAGCTCCATGTACCGCTCGGGGCCGGCCCCTGGGCCCAGGCGCGCCACCAGCATCGCCTCCACCACGTTGGTCCCGTAGGAGCGCCCCTGGAAGACGGGCGTGGTGGTGACGAGGCTTCGGACCCCGCGGCGGGCCAATGACGCCCGGTCGCTCTCGGTGGTGGAGTTCGTGAGCACGGTGAGCCCGTGGGCACGTCCGGAAAGATACCGCATGATGAAGTGGATGTCACCGGCCACGAGGTCGGCCGCCTCGAAGTAGCGCGCGAACCGCTCGTCGGGCGCCTCCTCCTGGCGCGCGCCCGTGGGATAGAGCATCCCGTGGGGCAGCCGCGCCAGCTGGGGCAGCACGCGGCGGGCCAGCTTGCCGAGCTCCTCCAGCGTCGTGACGGGGTAGTCCATGCCGGTGGTGAAGATCACGTCGCCGAACACCATGGTGCAGCCCGCCTCGGTCAGCGCCTGGGCCATGCCGAATCGGTCCAGCGCGGAGACCATGAGCACCCGGGTCCCGGGCCCCACTCGGCCGGCGCGCGCCAGGTCCTCCACGACCCGGCGTTCCAGGGTGTCCTTGAGGCCGTGGCCGTCCACCACCGGGGTCCGCCGCGCCGCGTCGCGCAGGCGCACCCCGTCGGCGATGGGGTAGCGGTCCCCGCCCACTTCGAGATACACGTCCACGCCGCCCAGGCCAATGGCGTCCACGTTCCCGTCGAGCTCGCGGATCAGCGCCTCGGCCCGGTCCACGTCCCCGTCGGTGCCCCGGCGCTCCACGCGGACCGTCTCGCCCAGGAGCTCCACCTCGCTCGTGCCGTCGCGGCGCGGCGTCCCCAGGCTGACCGATACGACCCGCTTCACGGTCCACCCCGGGGCCGCTGCAGCGGGAACAGGATCACGTCCCGGATGCCCGGCGCGTCGGTGAAGAGCATGGCCAGCCGGTCCATCCCCAGGCCCAGGCCGCCCGTGGGCGGCATGCCCGTCTCCAGGGCCCTGAGGAAGTCCTCGTCCACAGACTGGGCGTCGGCGTCGCCCTGGCGCAGCCGCCGGGCCTGAGCCTCGAAGCGCTGGCGCTGGACCCTGGGATCGTTGAGCTCGGTGAACGCGTTGCCCACCTCGCGCCCGGCGATGAACGGCTCGAACCTGAGCGTCAGGCCGGGGCGCTCGGGATCCTCCTGGGCCAGGGGGGACACCTCCACCGGATGCCCCACGAGGAACGTGGGCTGCACAAGCTTGGGCTCGATGAACGCCTCGGTGAGCCGGTCCAGCACCTGGGCCCGGGTCAGGGAGTCCTCGACCGCCAATCCCGCCGCTCGGGCCGCCTCGACGGCGGCCTCCCGGCCCTCGAGCTGCAGCCAGTCGATCCCGGTCGCCTCCCGGAGCGCGTCGACCATGAGCACCCGGGGCCAGGGCGGCGTGAAGTCGATGGGCGTCCCCTGGTAGACGACCCCGGTCCCGCCGGTGAGCTGACGCGCCAGGTGGAGCAGGAGCTCCTCGACCAGCGCCATCATGTCGTGGTAGTCCGCGTAGGCCTGGTAGAGCTCGAGCATCGTGAACTCAGGATTGTGCCGGGCGGAGAGCCCTTCGTTGCGGAACACCCGCCCGATCTCGTACACCCGGCCCAGACCCCCGACGATGAGCCGCTTGAGGTGCAGCTCCAGCGCGATGCGCAGGTTCAGGTCGAGGTCCAGGGCGTTGTGGTGCGTCTTGAAGGGCCGGGCCGCCGCCCCGCCCGCGTGCAGGTGCAGGGCCGGGGTCTCCACCTCGAGGAATCCCCGGTCGTCGAGAAACCGCCGGGTCTCGGCGATCATCTTCGAGCGGATCACGAAGGTCCGCCGCACCTGGGGGTTGACGATGAGATCCAGGTGCCGCTGCCGGTACCTGAGGTCCACGTCCGTCAGGCCGTGAAACTTGTCCGGGAGCGGCCTGAGCGCCTTGGCCAGGAACTGAAACCCCGTGGCGCTCACGGTGACCTCCCCCGTTCGCGTCCGCATCAGCCGACCCTCGACCCCGAGCCAGTCGCCAAGGTCGAGATCTGCGAGCAGCGCGTACCGATCCGCGAGCTCGTCGCGCCGGAAAAGCACCTGGATCTGGCCGGTCTCGTCGAGGAGATGGGCGAACGCCGACCCCCCGTGCCGGCGCAGCGTCATCACCCGCCCCGCCACCCGCACCGTACGGCCCTCGACCGCGTCGAAGTCCTCCACCGCCGCCCGGGCACGGGTGTCGGGCACGAAGGACGAGCGGTAGGGAGAGACCCCCATGCTCTCAAGGTGCGCCAGCCGCTCCAGCCGAGCGGGTTCCTCGAATCGCTCCGTGCCGTTGGGCTCGCTCAGTGGTGGACCTCGAGGATTTCGTACCGCAGCTTCCCGGCGGGCACCTGGATCTCCACCACCTCACCGACCCCCCGGTTCAGGAGCGCCTTGCCCACGGGCGACTCGTTGGAGATCCTCAGCTCCCCGGGGTCGGCCTCCGTGGACCCCACGATCGTGTACGCCATGGTCTCCTGGCCGTCCATGTCCCTGAGGACCACGTGGGAACCGATGCGCACCGAGGTGGGATCCACGCCGTCGTTCTCGATGAGCTTTGCATTGCGCAGCATCTTCTCGAGCGTCAGGATCCGGCCCTCGATAAATGCCTGTTCGTTCTTTGCATCCTCGTACTCCGAGTTCTCGGAGATATCGCCGAATTCGCGTGCCTGCTTGATGCGCTCGGCCACCTCCCGGCGGCGGACCGTCTTGAGATGCTCCAGTTCCGCCTCGAGCTTGGTGAGGCCCTCGGGCGAGAGAAGGACTTCCTTCTCCATCCATCAGCGCTCCCTTCGTACACAACGTAGACCCACCGGGCATCGTGCACCGCTGGGCTTTTCCAACCTGGCAGCCGGCTTTGCCCGGCTCCCCTGGACCCTGGCCATTATACTCACGGCGGATGACCGTGTCAATCGCGCCGCCTCAGCGAGGGGTAAAAACTGCACACT
>JAJZYS010000232.1 GCA_021797925.1 Bacillota bacterium | reverse complement strand
TGATCGGACTCCTCCGCTACCTGGCAAGGCTGTGACGGCGCCACGCCGGCCGTCCCCCTCGAGAAACGGAGGCGTTCGCCCATGACCGGCTGGCTGCTTCTGGCCCTCGCCGTGGCCGTGATGGTGTACCTGACCTACGTCATCCTGCATCCCGAACGGTTCTAGCCGAAGACTGCCATGGCCGGGAGGTGGCCCCATGTCGGCGCAGACGCTGGTGACGTGGGTCGTGGTGGTCGCGGGCTTCGCGCTGACCGTCAAGCCGCTGGGCACGTACATGGCGCGGGTCTTCACGGGCGAGCCCACGGTCCTCGACCGGCCCCTGGGGCCCGTCGAGGACCGGATCTTCCGGGTGCTGGGCGTCCGCGGCGAGGCCAGCATGTCCGCGGTCGAGTACGGGACGGCGTTCGTGCTGACCAACCTCGCGTGGCTCCTCATCTCCTACGCGCTGCTGCGCGCGCAGGGGATCCTGCCCTTCAATCCCCAGCACTTCCCCGGGATCAACCCGCTCCTCGCCTTCAACACCGCCGCGAGCTTCACCACCAACACCAACTGGCAGGCGTATTCCGGGGAGAACACCATGTCCTACTTCTCCCAGTTCGCCAACCTCGGCTTTCTGCAGTTCGTCACCCCGGCCTCGGGGGCGGCGGTGGGCATCGCCTTCGTCCGGGCCATCGCCGGGCGCAAGCTCGGCAACTTCTTCGTCGACCTGGTGCGGGTGTGCACCCGACTGCTGCTGCCGTTGGCCTTCCTCCTGGCGCTGGTGCTCGTGGCCCAGGGCGTCCCCGAGACCCTCTCGCGCTACCTCGACGTGCACACGATCACGGGGCACACGCAGGTGGTGCCCCGCGGCCCCATCGCCAGCTGGGAGTCCATCGAGCACCTGGGCGAGAACGGCGGGGGCTTCACCAACGCCAACAGCGCCAGCCCGCTGGAGAACCCCACGCCGCTGACGAACATCCTCCTGACGCTGGCCATGGGGCTCGTGCCGGTGGCGTTCTTCTACATGTTCGGCGAGCTCACGGGTCGGCGGCGGGTGGCCTGGACCCTGATCGGGGTCGGCTCCGCGTTCTTCCTCCTCATGCTGGCCATGATCTACTTCCCGGAGCACGCCGGCAATCCGCTCATCCGCGGCCTCGGCCTGGCGACCCACGGCAACATGGTCGGCAAGGAGGTCCGGTTCGGCGTCGGCGGGACCTCGATCTTCGAGACCGCCACCATGGCGTTCACCACCGGCTCGGTCGCGAGCGCCCACGACAGCTTCCTTCCCGTCCCGCAGCTCGCCTTTTTCCTCGGGATGTTCCTGAACCTGGTCTTCGGCGGCAAGGGCGTCGGCCTGCTGAACATGCTCATGCTGGTGATCCTCACGGTGTTCCTCATGGGCCTCATGGTGGGCAGGACACCCGAGTTCCTGGGCAAGAAGATCGAGTCGCGGGAGGTCTCCCTCACCGCGATCGCCTTCCTGCTGCATCCGCTGCTGATCCTGGCGGGGACCGCGCTCGCGGCGGCGACCCCCGCGGGGCGGGCCGGCGTCTTCAACCCCGGCCCCCATGGCCTGAGCGAGATCCTCTACGGGTTCACCTCGGGCGCCGCCAACAACGGCTCGGCGATGGGGGGCCTTAGCGCGTCGCTGCCCTTCTACGAGGTGGCGATCGGCATCGCCACCCTCGTGGGCCGCTACGCCTCCATCATGGCGATGCTCCTCGTGGGCGAGTCCCTGCTGCGCAAGAAGAGCGTACCGGTCACCTCGGGCACCATGCGCACCGACGGCCTGATGTTCGGCGGCATTCTCTTCGCGTCGATCCTGGTGCTCAACGCCCTCACCTTCTTCCCGGTGGCGGCCCTGGGCCCCATCGCGGAGCACTACCTGCTCCTCGGTTTCCGCCACGTCTAGCCTCGGGGGGATGGCCATGACGAACGTGTGGCAGGAAGGACCCGGGGCGCCGCCGGGCCCAGTGCCGGAGTGGAACCGGGCCCAGCGGCGCGCCGGCCGGGTGCTGGCGGACTCCTTCCGCAAGCTCGACCCGCGCCAGCTGGTGCGCAACCCCGTGATGTTCGTCGTGGAGATCGGCATGGCCGTCACCCTGCTCTTCGCCGTGGGGGCGTGGGGCAGGCCCGCCTTCGGCTACGACCTCCTGGTGACGGTCGTGCTCCTCTTCACGGTGCTCTTCGCCACCTTCGCCGAGGCGTACGCCGAGGCCCGGGGCCGGGCGCAGGCGGACTTCCTCCGCCAGACCAAGGCGACCACGCGGGCGAAGCTGCTCGGGGAGGACGGGGCGCACGCCCTGGTCAGCTCGGCCGAACTCGCGCGGGGCCAGCGGATCCTCGTCGAGGCCGGCGACACGATCCCCACGGACGGCGTGGTGGTGGAGGGACTGGGTTCGGTGGACGAGTCGGCGATCACCGGCGAGTCGGCTCCGGTGATCAAGGCTCCGGGCGACAGCGTCACCGGGGGGACCCAGCTCATCTCCGACCGGATGATCGTGGAGGTGACGGCGAACCCGGGAGACACGTTCCTCGACCGGATGATCGCCCTGGTCGAGGGCGCCGTGCGCCAGAAGACGCCCAACGAGATCGCGCTCTCGGCGCTGCTCGGGGTGCTCACCCTGATCTTCGTCCTGGTGGTCACCACCCTGGTCCCGATCTCCTCCTACTACAGCCCCCACGCCGTCGACATCCCCACCATGGTGGCGCTGCTCGTGTGCCTCATCCCCACCACCATCGGCGCGCTGCTCTCGGCCATCGGGATCGCGGGGATGAACCGCGTGGCCCAGGTGGACGTGGTCGCCAAGAGCGGTCGCGCGGTCGAGGCCGCCGGGGACATCGACACCATCATCCTGGACAAGACGGGCACGATCACCTACGGCAACCGGATGGCCACCGAGCTCATGCCCATGCCCGGGGTGTCCGTGGAGGAACTCGCCAGGACGGCGCTCATCTCCTCGCTCGCGGACACCACGCCCGAGGGACGCTCCATCGTGGAGCTGTGCCGCGGCCTCATGAACCTCGAGACCCTGCCCGCGATCGACGGCGACCCGGTGCCCTTTTCCGCCCACACGCGCATGAGCGGGGTGGACCTCGCCGACGGGCGGCGGGTTCGCAAGGGGGCGGTGAGCGCCGTCGCGGCCATGGTGGGCCACGCCCCGCCGGAGCTCACCCGCTTTGCGGACGACGTGGCCGAGGCGGGCGGCACCCCCCTGGCGGTGGCGGTGGACGGCGCCGTGCTGGGCGTGATCCGCCTCAAGGACGTCATCAAGACCGGCCTGCGAAAGCGCTTCGACGACTTTCGCACCATGGGGATCCGCACCGTCATGGTCACCGGCGACAACCGGGTCACGGCGGCGTTCGTCGCGGCCGAAGCCGGGGTGGACGACTTCGTGGCGGAGTGCCGGCCCGAGGACAAGATCGCGCTCACCCGGCGCGAGCAGGCGCAGGGCAAGCTCGTGGCCGTGACCGGCGACGGCACCAACGACGCTCCCGCGCTGGCGCAGGCGGACGTGGGCCTGGCCATGAACTCGGGCACCATGGCCGCCAAGGAAGCCGGCAACATGATCGACCTCGAGTCCAATCCCACCAAGCTCCTGGACGTGGTCATGGTGGGCAAGCAGCTGCTGATCACCCGCGGGGCGCTGACGACGTTCTCGGTCGCCAACGACGTCGCCAAGTACTTTGCGATCATCCCGGCCATGTTCGCG
>JAJZYS010000231.1 GCA_021797925.1 Bacillota bacterium | reverse complement strand
CGCCTCGACGTGGTCTTTGCTGGGGACATCGCCCCCTCCGTGCGCACGCTGGCGGTGGACGGAGCCGCAGAGGGCACCGTCGTGGGCACCGTCCGTGTACACCGGCAAGACGGCACCTGGGAGGCGCGCCTGGACGGCAGCTTCCCGCCGGACCGTTCGCTCGTGGTCATCGAATGTCCCGAGCATCCGGTGACGGTGGAGGTGGAAGCGTCCCGACGCTCCGAGGTGACGCGCGGCGACGTCGCAGGGCTGCCCGGGGCCGATCACGTGGTTGTCGCGTTCCAGGGGGAGTGCTGCGGCGGACGCATCGGGACGGGCGGGCCCGCGCGAGGTGACCGATCCCCGGGATGAGCGAGGAAACTCTGGAGAAGGAGAAGGGAACATGGACGCCTACCAGCCCAGGCCCGAGCACCGCTTCACCTTTGGACTGTGGACGGTGGGGAACATCGGGCGCGATCCCTTCGGCGGTCCGGTGCGGCCCGTCCTCGATCCGCTGAATGCGGTCCGGCACCTGGCCAGACTGGGTGCCTACGGGGTCAGCCTCCACGACGACGACCTCGTTCCCCCGGGAACCGGCGCGAGCGATCGCGACCGGATTGTCCGCGAGTTCAGGCGGGTCCTCGATGGCGAGGGCATGCGCGTTCCCATGGCGACGGTGAATCTCTTCTCGGAGCCCGGGTTCCGGGACGGCGCCCTCACGTCCCGCTTTCCGTCCGTCCGTTCGCGCGCCCTGGTCAAGGCTAAGGCGGCCATGGACCTGGGTGTGGAGCTGGGCGCGGAGATCTTCGTCCTGTGGGGTGGAAGGGAGGGGACCGATACCGACGCGGCCGCGAATCCGGGACTGGCGCTGCAGCGTTACCGCGACGGCGTCAACACCCTGACCCGCTACATCCGCGATCAGCGGTATCCTTTGAAGATCGCCCTGGAGGCCAAGCCCAACGAGCCGCGCGGGGATCTCTTCCTGCCCACCACGGGGGCGATGCTGGCATTCATCGGAACCCTCGACGAGCCGGCGCTCGTGGGCGTGAACCCGGAGATCGCCCACGAGAAGATGGCCGGGCTGAATCCTGCCCACACGATCGCGCAGGCGCTCGACGCGGGCAAGCTCGTGCACGTGGACCTCAACGACCAGCGGATCGGCCGCTTCGACCAGGACCTCAGGTTCGGCTCCGACGACATCAAGGGCGCGTTCTTTGTCGTGAAGGCGCTCGAGGAGGGTGGGTACCAGGGTCCGCGCAACTTCGACGCGCATGCGTACCGGACCGAGGACGAGGAAGGCGTGTGGGCCTTCGCCCGCGGATGCATGCGCACGTATCTTGTGCTCAAGGAGAAGGTGGCGCGCATGCGCGAGGACCCCGAGATCAGGGGGTTGCTTGCGGCTGTCGAGCGCGACGATTCGCCGGAGGTGACGCCGTTGACCATGCGGGACGAGGAACTGGATCAGCTCGTGGTGGAGCTGCTGCTGGGGGTGCGCTGAGCGGGCCCGGTCCGGCCTGCCCCGAGATCCACGCCGCGCCACGGCCTTCATGTGATCTTCAGCCTGCTCTGGGATGATACTCCCGCACCGGGAGTGATGGCGTGTGCGGATCGTGGTGGTCGAGGACGACCGGGACCTTGCGCGATACCTGGAGCTCGAACTGCGTCATGCGGGTCACAGCGTAGAGGTGGCCAGGGACGGCACCGAGGGGCTCAGGCTCGCGACCGTCGACCCCCCCTTTGACCTCGTGCTGCTGGACGTGATGCTGCCCGACCTCGGCGGTTTCGCGGTGCTGCGCGCGCTGCGGCGCCGTTCTCCGATCCCGGTGATCCTGCTCACCGCCCGGGACCAGGTCCAGGACAAGGTGGAAGGGCTCGACCTGGGCGCGGACGACTATCTCACCAAACCGTTCTCGCTGGAGGAGCTTTTGGCCCGGATCCGGTCGGTGGCGCGACGCCGCCAGGGGCGCGTGCAGGACACGCTCGAGGTGGAGGACCTGCGGCTTGACCGCGCGGAACACGTCGTCCTGCGCGGTGGGCGCGAGATCGCGCTCACCCCCCGCGAGTTCTCTCTGCTCGAGTTCCTGATGACCCACGCCGGCCGCCCGCAGACCCGCGAGACCATCCTGGAACGGGTCTGGGGGTACGACTTCTTCGGGACCACCAATGTCGTGGACGTGTACATCCGGCAGCTGCGTGCCAAGGTCGACGAGAACTTCTCGCCGCCGCTCCTGCACACCGTGCGCGGGGTCGGCTACGTGCTGCGGCGTCCGCCCGGCGGTGCGTAGTCCCGGACTCAGCCTGCGCATCGTCCTGTGGACGGCGACCGCCTTCGCGGCCGTCCTCTTCATCCTGGGCTGGGGCATCTTCACCCGGCTCTCGGCCGAGCTCGACGCCGCCGCGCTCCGCAGCGCCCGGCAGGTGGCCGCCCAGACTGTCCGCCTGGTGGCGGGCTCGGACCGCGGCGAGCACCTGGGGCTCGGCGACCAGGGACTGGTCGTCGGCGCCCGCCGGAACGAGCTCCTGGTGCAGGTGGCCGACGCCGCCGGCCGGGTGGTGCAGCGATCCCAGCCCCAGGGCGTGGGCGTGCCGGCGCACCCGGGCCGATCGCACCAGGGCGTCGTGCGCTGGCTCGGCCGTCGAGCCGTCTTCGTGAGCGAGCCGATCCGGCAGGGGCGAACGCTGGTGGGCAGCGTGCAGGTGGTGGCGAGCCTCCACGTGGCCGACGCCGCCTTGGTGCTCCTGCGCCGCCTGCTCCTCGAGGGCGGCGCCGCGGGGATCGGGCTGGCCGTCCTCGTGGGGCTTTTCGTCGCCCGACGGGCCCTGCGCCCGGTGGACGCGCTCACCCGCCTGGCGACGGCGGTCTCGGAAGCCGACCTCAGCCGGAGGCTGCCGCCGTCGGGTCACCACGACGAACTGGACAGGCTCGCGACCGCGTTCAACCGCATGCTGGACCGGCTCCAGGCGGCCTTCGAGCGGCAGGCGCGCTTTGTCTCCGACGCGTCCCATGAGCTGCGCACCCCGCTGGCCGTGATCTCCGGCTACGCCGACCTGCTGCGTCGCTGGGGGGCGAGGGACGAGGTGGTGCGGGACGAGGCGCTTGACGCCATCGCCCGCGAGAGCGAGCGCATGCAACGGCTGGTCACGGACCTCTTGTTCCTGGCCCGTGGGGCCCAGGGGCTCACGCTCCGGCGGCGCTACTTCGACCTCGCGGATCTCGTGGCCGAGGTGCTGCGCGAGGCGCGCGCCCTCGACCCCGGCCGGCGGATCGAGGACGAGACCCGGGACGTGGTGCCGGTGACGGCGGACTGGGATCTCATCAAGCAGCTGCTGTGGATCCTCCTGGACAACGCCCTGAAGTTCACGCCCGCGGACCGCGCCATCCGGGTGCGCGCGGCCCTGGGCCAGGGGGTCGCATCGGTGGCGGTGGCCGACGAGGGGCCGGGGATGCCCCCTGGCGCCAGGGAGCACGCGTTCGAGCGATTCTATCGCGCCGACCCGGCCCGGCGGTCCGGGGCCGGCGTGGGCCTGGGACTGGCCATCGCCAAGGAGATCGCGGCCGCCCACGGCGGGACGCTGCGGCTCGATTCGCGCGAGGGCGAGGGAACCACGGTGACCCTCGAGCTTCCCGCGGACCTTCGGTAGGGGACGGTCCCGCGGCGATGGGCCGTGGCGAGCGGCGAGACGCGGGCCCCAGAGGATGGATTCAGAAAACCGTCACGC
>JAJZYS010000031.1 GCA_021797925.1 Bacillota bacterium | reverse complement strand
GAGAGGCCCGTCTGGAGCCACCCCGCCCCGCGCGAGCGCGGCCGGCTGCGCAGCACCAGCGCCGATCCCGCGGCGAAGCTGGCTCCCGCGGTCAGAAAGAGCACCCGGTAGCCGATCCGGGGGGTGGCGGCGTGAGCGAGGATGAACCCGCCCACGAGCGGCGCCACCACGGCGGGCAGGTTCGAGGCGATGCCCCAGACGCCGAGATCCCGGGCGACGTTGCTCAGGTCCGGGATGCTGTCGAGCGCCAGGGCCCAGTCCACCGACAGGAAGGCGCCGTAGCCCACGCCCCACACCACGGCCAGGGCGAAGATGAGAAACGGGTACGGGAACACCGCGAACCCGGTGGCGGCCACGGCCATGGGCACCCCGGCCATGGCCACCGTCCGGGTGCGATCGCCCCGGTCCGAGGCGCGCCCCATGAAGAACGTGGACAGGGCGGCGCCCCCCAGCGCCAGCGCGGCCACGAGCGCCGTGCCGCTGGCGGCGGCCCTGAGGCGCAGCACCTCCTCGAAGAAGTACAGGACAAAGGTCATCAGGATGGTCTGGCCAAAGAGCACGAAGAAGCGGGCGGCGAACACCCAGGCAAAGCGGTCCCAGTCACGCACGGCCGCCTTCGGCCGGGCGTGAACCTCCACGTGGTCGGGCTCGCGCACGAGCGCCACCGTGGCGGCGGCTCCGGTCACGGCGGTGCCCATCATGGCCGCGTACACCACGGAAACCGCCGTCAGGCCCGCGGTGGCCAGACCCGCGACGGTGCCGGCGAGACTGGCGATCCCCATGTACCCGGAAGCCTCACCCCAGTGCCGGGGTTCGACCACCTCCGGCATCATGGCCTGATACGCGGCGGTGGCGGCGCTCTGTCCGAACACGCTGACGAGAAACCCCAGCGTCAGCTCGCCCACGCTCCGAGCCTCGAGGGCCCACAGGAGCCCGCCCACGTTGAGAGCGGTGCCGAAGAGCAGCAGCGGCCGCCGGTGGACGCCCCGCGCCCGCAGCCGGTCCGAGAGGATCCCCAAAAGCGGGGGGACCAGCATGGACATGAGTGCCGCCAGCGCCGCCAAGCGCGCAAGCTGGCTGGTTCGCGTGGCCCGGGCCAGCGTGCTCAGCGTGGTGGGGATGACGATCGTCAGCAGGGCGGCGCCCTGGAAGTTGAGGGAGAACCAGTAGGAGGCGAGTCCCCAGGGGTGGCTGTGCGCGTGGCCAGCCTCCTGCTGCACCACCATGGACATCACCTGTCGTGGGGATGCGATCCGGGTTCGGGCTCACTCAGGCGCAACGAGCGAGGGCCGCACTCCCTCCGGCCCCGAGGCCGCCGTCCGCGCCGCCTCGCGGGTCTTCATCCCGCGCCGCGCCGTCGCGAGGACCCGGCGCGCGTTCCATGCATCCATCATAATCGCCAGCATCAGGTTCGGCAATGGCCCACACGATCTCCGAACGCGGGCAACGCCCCCCGAGTTCGAGCGGGCCAGGGGTCGGCGCCGCAAGGTCCCTCGAGGCAGGCGCCCGACACCGCGTCCCGGGCGCTCCCAGTCGCAAACGGGACGGCCCGGCTCTCGCCAGGCCGTCCCGTCGCCGCGGACCGCGGGCGGTGGATCAGTGGACGAGGCGCTCGAAGCGTTCCTCCGCCACCGACCAGTCGATGTTCTTGAAAAAGGCGTCGATGTACGGGCCGCGCGCGGACCCGTAATCGATCCAGTAGGCGTGTTCGTACGTGTCCAGGGCCACGATGGGGACGGCGTTCCAGATGGGGTAGGTGTTCTGGGCGTCCCCGAGGTAGTTGAACAGGCACTTGGCGTCGTAGTCGTACGCGAGCCACACCCAGCCGCGGGCGCCGATCCCGGTCTGCTTCATGTCGTCGTGGAACTTGCCGTAGGCGCCGAAGTCGCGGTCGATCATGCGCCGCAGGGCGCCGCCCGGCTCGCCGCCCTTGCCGCCCAGCAAGCTGAAGTACAGCTCGTGGTTCTTCACCCCGCCGATGGCGAAGCTCAGCTCCAGCTTGAGCTCCCTCAGATCGCTGTACGTCTGGTTCGCCGTGGACATGTCCACGTCCCGCAGCTTCTTGGTGATCTCGTTGAACTTGTTCACATACCCTTGATACAGCTTGAAGTGCTCTTCCATCGTCCGCTTGGAGATCCCGTCCATCTCGAGGCTCTCGGGCCGAAGCGGGCGGGTGGTCAGCTCCGAAAACGGCATGTGGTACCTCCTTCCAGAATAGCCGATCATCCGGCCTCCGGGCTCTACGATACCTTACCCTCTCCACGGGGGCAAGCCGGCCCCGCTTCCCGGCGGCGCCCGTGGTATCATGCTGACGAACGGGCCTCAAGCCGCCCCGCGGCCGCCGGGTCCGCAAGCGACGCAGGAGGTGTCCCGGTTGCCCCTCTATCTCACCGAGGCGGATGTGGAAAGGGTCCTGACCATGGACAAGGCCCTTGAGCTCGTGGAGAACGCGTTCCGGGACCAGGGCCACCGTAAGCTGGACAACATGCCCCGCTGGCGGGGCCGGGCGTCGGGGCACGTGCTTTCGGTGCTGGCCGCCGCGCTGCCGGAACGCCACGCCTCGGGCCTGAAAGCCTACACCGTCACGCGTCAGGGTACGCGCTTCTACGTGCTCATCTTCGACGACCCCTCGGGGGACTTCGTCGCCCTGATCGAGGGTGACCGCCTGGGACAGATGCGCACGGGGGCCGCCACCGGCGTGGCCACCCGGGCGCTCAGCCGGCCCGACAGCCGGGTGCTCACCGTGTTCGGCTCCGGGTGGCAGGCCGAGGCCCAGGTCCTGGCGGTCGCGGCGGTGCGCGAGCTCGACGAGATCCGGGTCGTCAGCCGCCAGGACACCCACGCCCAGGCGTTCGTGGACCGGATGCAGGGGCGGGTGCGCCCGCGCATCCGCGTCGCCGAGCCCGGCGACGCGCTCGACGGCGCCGACATCGTGGTGACCGTCACCAGCGCAGACTCTCCGCTCTTTGCGGGCACACTCCTGCCGGAGGGGGTGCACGTCAACGCCGCCGGCTCCAATCAGCGCCATCACGCGGAGCTGGACGCGCTGGCGGTGAGCCGGGCGCAGGTCGTGGTCGTGGATGACGTGGAGGGAGCCCGGCGCGAGTCGGGAGACCTCATCGCCGCCGAGGCGGCCGGGGTGTTCCGGTTCGAGACGGCCCGCCTCCTGGGCGACGTGCTCGTCAACCCCGAACTGGGACGCCAGGACGATCGGGACATCACCCTGTTCGAATCCCAGGGCATCGCCGCCCTGGACGTGGCGGTGGGGCGCTGGGTGTACGATGCGGCCCGCCACCAGGGGCTGGGTACGCCCTTCGGAGCGGGATCCGGGAGGTAGCGCCGTGGAGCCGTTTCGCAACGAACCCCTGGTCGACTTCACCCGCCCCGGTGCCCACGAACGCTTCGAGGCCGAGGTGGAGGCGCTGCGCCGCCGTCCGCCGGAGCACCTGCCGCTGGTCGTCGGCGGGCGGCGCGTCACCACGTCCGAGAGCCTCGTCTCCCTGAACCCCTCGCATCCCTCGGAGACCGTCGCCACCGTGGCCCGGGCGGGGATCGCAGAGGCCGAGGCCGCCCTGGACGCCGCGGAGCGGGCCCTGCCCGCGTGGTCCCACCTGCCCGCCACCGCCCGCGCGGCCGTGCTCTTGCGCGCCGCCGGCATCATGCGCCGGGAGCGGACGCGGCTCTCGGCCCTGGAGTGCGTCGAGGTGGGCAAGCCCCGGGGCGAGGCCGACGCCGACGTGGCCGAGGCGATCGACTTCCTGGAGTTTTACGCCCGCGCCGTGATCCCGCTCTCGGGCCCCCAGGAGGTGCACAGCGCACCGCAGGAGCTCAACGAACTGCGCCACCTGCCGCTCGGGGTGGGGCTCATCCTCCCGCCCTGGAACTTCCCCCTGGCCATCCTCACGGGCATGGCCTCCGCCGCGATCGTGACGGGCAACACGGTGCTGCTCAAGCCTTCCTCGGTGACGCCCGCGATCGGCTGGCGCTACGTTGAGATCATGGAGGCGGCCGGGCTGCCGCCCGGCGTCCTCAACTTCGTCCCCGGCAGCGGGAGCGAGATCGGGGCTCACCTGGTGCAAAGCCCCCGGGTCCGTTTCATCAGTTTCACCGGCTCTCGGGACGTGGGGCTAAAGATCAACGAGCGCGCGGCCCGCACCCCGCCGGGCCAGCGTTGGATCAAGCGGGTCGTGGCGGAGATGGGCGGAAAGGACGCGATCGTGGTGCTCGAGGACGCGGACCTCACGGCGGCCGCCGAGGCCATCGTGGTGTCGGCCTTCGGATTCTCGGGCCAGAAGTGCTCGGCGTGCTCGCGGGCCATCGTCGTGGAGGCGGTCTACGACCGCCTGGTGCCCGAACTGGTGCGCCGGACCCTGAACCTCGTGATCGGTCCGGCGGAGGCGCGATCCACCGACGTGGGGCCGGTCTCTGACGCCGCGGCCATGGAGAAGATCCTGGGCTACATCGACCTGGGCAAGGGGGAGGGCCGCCTCCTGTGCGGCGGGCGCCGCCTCGACGGCGAGGGATACCTCGTGGAGCCCACCATCTTCGCCGACGTCGAGCCCCGCGCCCGCATCGCGCAGGAGGAGATCTTCGGCCCGGTGCTGGCCGTGCTGCGGGCCCGCGACCTCGACGAGGCGCTCGAGATCGCCAATGACACGGTCTACGGTCTGACGGGCGCCGTCTTCGGACGCTCCCGGCCGGCCCTGGAGCACGCGCGGGAGCGCTTCCACGTGGGCAACCTCTACATCAACCGCAAGTGCACCGGCGCCCTGGTGGGCGCCCATCCGTTCGGCGGGTTCAACCTCTCCGGAACCGACGCCAAGGCCGGCGGCGCGGACTACCTGCGGGCCTTCGTGCAGGCGCAGAGCATCGCCGAGCGCGTCTGACCCGCCTGACGGCGCGCAGCAGGGATCTCGGCCTCCCGGTGGAACTTTCGGGTGAACCAAACGAGGAGGTCGATCCCATGGCCCCCAGTGAGGTACTCGGGGTCGCGCTCGCCGGGGGCAGCGGCGTGCGCGCCCGCCCGCTCACGCTCAAGGCAACGAACTACATCCGATCCAAGGCCACGGTTCGTTTCCTCGGCCGCCGGGTGATCGACTGGGAACTGCTGAGCTTCAAGGCCCAGGGCATCGTCAACTTCCTCGTCCTGGCCAAGGGGAAGGCCAATCGTTACCAGATCAAGGGCCAGGTGGGATACGGCGAGGGCCTGGCATCAACCTCAGGTACGCGCCGAGGGCGTTCGACCCGCTGGACCGCGGTTCTGCCGACGCGGTGCTGCGCAACCTGGGGTACCTGGGGACCGAGGGGCCCGCCCTGGTCTTCCCGGTGGACAGCCTGATCGACTTCGACCTGGACGGCCTCGTGGAGCAGTTCTCCCGAGTCCGGGCGCCGTTGACGCTCCTTTCCATGTGGGTTCCCGCAGGCGAGGCCGCGGGCCGCTACGGCCTCGTGCTCACCGGCCCCGACCGCCGGGTGCGGGGATTCGTGGAGAAACCCTCCCTGGAGGCGATTCTGGACGCGTACCCGCCTCCCGACGGCGTCCGGGGCGAGGACACCCGGGTGCCGGTCAACGCCGGCTTCTACTGGATGGACGGTCCGGCAGCCGTGCGGTTCGACCGGGACCCCGCGCTCAGGGAACGCCGGTGCCACCGGCTCGACTTCGGCCTGGACTTCCTCCCGTGGCTTATCGAGCAGGGAGAGAGCGTGTACGAGTTCCCCGCCAACCAGGTGGGCGACCTGGGCAACCTCACGAGCTACCTTGACACCATGGTGCGGGTGCTCTCGGGGGGCTTCCCGTCCCTCGACCGCTTCCTCCCCGATCCCTGGCATGCGGCGCGCAGGGTCTTCCTGGGCTCGGGCACCGAGGTGCCGGCGGAGGCCAGCGCCTGGGAGAACACCCTCGTGGGCGAGCAGTGCCGCATCGGACCCGGGGTGATGATCACCAACAGCTCCATCGGGGACGAGTGCATCATCGAGGCCGGCGCCATCATCGAGAGCTCCAGCCTCGAGGACGGCACCTTCGTGGGCGAGGGCGCCCGCGTCGAACGCAGCTCGGTGGGGGTCATGGCGGAGATCCACTCCCGCGTGGCCCGCCCCACCCGCCTGCGCGGCGCGGGCATCGGCGACGAGGTGGTCATCGAGGAGGGCGCCGTGCTCGACGGCACCGTGGTGCACCCGCGCCTGCTGCTGCCGCCCGGCTATCACGACGGCCCGGTGGAGCTGTCGACCTCCGAGGATGTCCTGCGGCGCTTTGTCCGCGGCGCCCAGGGCGCCTGACCCCTGTCCTCAGCCTCCGACGTGAAAGCGGCCCTCGGCGTCGGGATGCAGGTACTGTAGCCCCCACTGGGCGATGGCATCCACGACGCCGCCCAGGGCCACCCCCGCCTCCGACAGGGCGTAGGAGCTGCGCGGCGGCATGTAGGAGATCACCGTCTTGGTGAGGAGCTGGCGGGCCTCCAGCTGCTCGAGGCGGTGCGTCAGCGTGGCCGAGTTGCACCCGCCCACGGCCCGGCTCAGCTCGTTGAACCCCTTGGGCCCGTCGAGCAGGCTGCGGATGATGTGCAGGGTCCACTTCTCCTGCAGGATCTGGATGGCCTCGTGGACCGGGCAGTACGTCATGTCCTCCATACGCTCATGGTACGTCACGGTGCGACAATTGCAAGCCGCGGCGTTCCCTCGCGCCCGTGCGCTAGCGAGCCTGGCGCCTCGGCCGCACCTTGCGCGCGGGGCCGCGCCGGGGCTTGCTCCCGGAGCCCGAGCGTCCCGGCGTGGACACCCCCGGGCCGCGGCCGGCGCGCTCGCCGAGAAGGCGCACCTGGACGAAGACCCCGAGGCCCACCGCCATGACGCCCAGCACGGCCCACGTGGGGCTGCCGGTCATGAAGCTGCCGGGGAGCACCCTGAGGCCCTGGAGCAGCCAGATGAGCCCCGCGCCCACCAGCGCGTCGGCGATTCCCAGCCGTAGCCACATGTCCGCCGACCTCCCCGCCTGCCAGAGGTTTCCCTTCCCCGGGCGCGATTCCTCCATCGTGTCGAGGCGGCGGAGCGGTTTGACAAAAACGTCGTTTATTGTCACATGAAGCTGAATCGTGTAGAATATGCCATGGACCCCAGAGAATGTCACGGGAGGAATGCCGTGTGTCCGTCGTCGGCGTCCCCATGGCCGCCCTCGCCCTGGCCTGCAGCGTGCCGCTCTTCGCCGCCGTCGTCCTCGTCCCCGGGGTGCGCGCCGGCAGCGCGGTGGGCTACGGCGCCCAAGTCACCAGTTCGGTCACGGCCGGCATCGCCACCAGCGCGACCAGCATCGAGTTCGCGCTCACCACCACCCAGCAGGATGTCAACATCCGCAGCGCGGTAGTCGCCGTCCCCCTGTCCGACACCGGCCAGAACACCTCGGAATCGGTGACGCTCTCGGACGGCCAGACCCTTGCCGAGGGCAGCATTCCCTTTTCCCTGGGCGACAGCACCGCCGCGACGCTGCCAGGTGCCCACTACGACATCCTGGCGGAACTGCAGTCGGCGGAGTCCAGCCCCGGCCACCTCGACGCCGGCGCAACCTCCCTGGGCCACGCCTACGCCCTCTCCCCCGGACGGCCCGCCCAGCTCGCGGGTACGCTCAAGGCCGCGGGGGGAACGCTGGATCTGATGATGGTCCTGCCGCCCACGTCCGCTCCCGCGTCGCTGAGCGGCGGCACCTTGACCCTGGGTGCGACCGGTGCGCAGTAGCCATCCGCTGACCCGCGCGCTCGCGGGCCTCGTGGCCCTGGCGGCGGCGTGGCCCCACCCGTGGGGGCTGACCCTGGGTCCGGCCCGCGAGGCGTCGCTCCGGCCGCTCGGTCCCGGCTGGTACCGGCTTCCGGGCTGGCGGCTGACCAACCCCTCCGCGCGGTGGGAAGAGGCCACGATCCTGGTGCTCGGGCCTCGTTCCTCCGGGGTGCGGCTGGTGGTGCTGCCCCGCCGGCTGACCCTTGGCCCCCGGCGGCGCGCGCGGATCCTCGCGGGTCTCAGGGTGTCCCGGGCCGCACGCCCCGGGCGCTACCGCTACCGGATCATCGCCCGCGTCGGCGTGCCGGGCCGCCGGGGCATCCGGATGCGGCTTGAGGCCCAGGTGCGCCTCGACCTGTGGGTGGGCGACGGCGGGAGCGCAGCGGCGCACTCGTAACGATTCGTTTACCATTTGGGCCAGGGAGCGTGCTATGCTCCGAGCAGGGGCCAACCAAGGGGACGGGTTGGCCTCTCTTCGTGCCCGGCCGCCGTCAGCCGGTGTTGCGCAGGCCCTGGGCGATGCCGTTGATGGAAAGCAGCACCTCGCGCTCCAGGTCTTCGCGGGCCCCGCCGGCCCGGCGCAGCTCGCGCAGCGCCAGCACCTGCAGGTAGCTGAGCGGGTCCACGTACGGGTTGCGAAGCGCGATGGACTGGCGCAGATTGACCTCGTGGGCCAGAAGCTCGCTCTCCCCGAAGAGGCGGAGCACCCAGGCCCGGGTGCGCTCGTACTCGTCCGCCATGTGCTGGAACAGGGCCGCGCTGCCCGGAGCCGAGCTCAGGGAGGAGTACAGCCTGGCGATTCCCATGTCCGCCTTGGCCAGGGCCATCTCCAGGTTGTCCATGGTGGCCCGGAAGAACGGCCACTCCCGCGCCATGCGCTCGAGGACCTCGAGCCCCGCGGGGCCGGTGCGGTTCATCCAGCCCTCGATCGCCGTGCCGGTGGAGTACCACCCGGGGATGAGCAGGCGGCACTGCATCCAGGCGAACACCCACGGGATGGCGCGCAGGTCTTGGAGCGTGGTCTGCCCCGACCGGCGGGCGGGCCGCGACCCGATGTTGAGCTTGCCGATCTCTTCCACGGGGGTGGCCTCGCGGAAGTAGTCGGGAAAGGCCTCGTCCCGCAGCAGCGCCCGGTAGGCCTGCTCCGCGTCCACGGCCAGCGCCTCCATCACCGGATGGAACTCCTCGCGCTGCGCCAAAGGCTCGCGCAGGGTGGCCCCGACCACGGCGCTCACCAGCTGTTCCAGGCTGCGGCGGGCGATGCCCGGGATGAGAAACCGCGAGGAGAGGCTTTCCCCCTGCTCGGTCATGCGGATGGCCCCGCGCACCGTCCCGGCGGGCTGCGCCAGGATGGCCCGCGCCGCGGGGCCGCCGCCCCGGCCCACCGCGCCGCCGCGGCCGTGAAAGAAGCGCAGCTGTACCCCCGCCTCCTCGGCCCGGCGCATGACTTCCTCCTGCGCCCGGAAGAGGTACCAGGCCGCGGCCAGGTAGCCCCCGTCCTTGGTGGAGTCGGAGTAGCCGAGCATCACCTCCTGGGACCGGGACCTTCGTTCCAGATGCGCCTGGTACGCCGGGTGAGCGAAGAGCGCCGTCATCACCCGGGGCGCGCGCACCAGGTCCTCGATCGTCTCGAAGAGCGGCACCACGTCGAACCGGCCGTCAAGCCCCGACCAGTGGAGCAGCGCCAGGACCTCGAGCACGTCCGAGGGTTCGGCCGCCATGCTGACGATGTACGTGTGGCAGGCCGATTCGCCCAGGCGGTCCTGGGCCCGGCCCGCGACCTGGAGCAGCCGGAACAGGTCCGCGGCGGTCTCGGACAGGGCCTGGGGCGAGAGCGCCGCCGGCGGTCTCGCCAGGGCCTGAACCAGCGCCCGCTGCCGGCCCGCTTCGGGGAGCGAGGCGTACGCCGCCTCGGCGCCGGCGGAAAGGAGCACCTCCGCCACCACATCCTGGTGCACCCCCGAGTGCTGACGCAGGTCCAGGGACGCCATGTGGAAGCCGAAGATTTGCACCTGGCGCAGCAGGCGGTCGAGGATCGGGACCGGGCGCCGCCCCTCGGGATCGAGGCTGTCGCGCATGAGCCTGAGGTCGTGCTCCAGCTCCTGGGGGCGGCTGTAGCGTCCGGGATCAGTGTCCGAGAGCCGGCGCAGCATGACCGCCGCCTTCTGACGCAAGGGCTCGTCGGGATAGCGGCGATCGAGCTCGCGCATGAGCTGGGGGTAGCGCTCGCCGTCGGCCCGCAGGCTCTCGAGCAGCGGTCCCGGCCGGGCGAGGCGGTCGCCCCGCTGGGACAGTCGCTGGACGAGGGGCGCCACCGCCCGGCGGTAGCATCGCCGGGCCAGGGACTCGTGCAGGGTGAACACCGCCTCGGTGGTCTCGGCGCGCACCAAGGGGTGCCCGTCCCGGTCGCCGCCGATCCACGAACCCACGCGCACCACCGGACCCACCCGCAGGCTCGGGTCCCCCAGCGCCTCGGCGAGCCCGTGCTCCAGGTCCTCGAGCAGGTCCGGGATCACGCCGAAGAAGGTCTCCTCGAGGTACCACAGCCCCATGCGCACCTCGTCGAGCACCTCGGGCGGGCGCAGCCGCACCTCCCGCGTGTGCCAGAGGGTGCGCACCTCCTCCTTGAGGTCCATGTGGATGCGCGCACGCTCCGCCGGGGTCTTCAGGGGATCCCCCAGGCTCTCCACCAGCCCCGCGAGCCGCCGTTGCGCCATGAGCACCGTGCGCCGCTGGGCCTCGGTGGGATGCGCCGTCATCACGAGTTCGATCCGGATCGTCTGAAGCAGCGCCTTGACGTCCTCTGGCCCGAGTCCCCGGGCGACGAGATCCTGCACCAACGCCTCCACCGACCCCGGCTGCGGCGGCTCGGTCCGCTGCCGGTGCTCGCGGGCGCGGCGCACCCGGTGAACCTGCTCGGCGGTGTTGACCAGGGTGAAGTACAGCGTGAACGCCCGCAGGAGCGGTTCACGCTCCGGTGAACTCAGTCGTTCCAGCCGGCGCAGCAGCTGCTGCCGCTCGCCCTCGTCGCCGGTCTGGCGGATCCGTTTGCACGCGCGGCGCACCGATTCCACCAGGGCAAAGAGCGCCGGCCCCTCCTCTTCGGTGAGCACCTGCCCCAGGATGCGCCCCAGGAGATCCACGTCGTGCCGCAGCCCGGGGTGAGGCGCCGGGGGCGCGCCGGGCGCCGGCACGACCGCGGGCGGCACCGGCGGCGCTTCCCGCCGGGCCGGCTCGCTCCCGTCGCTCATGGCCGCACCCCTTCGCCGGCCCCGTATCCCGGCTGCAACTGTCCCATTGTCACCATCGTGTTCCGGCCGGTCACCCGGCCCGATGATCGCCCCTTCCCTCTTGTCTGCCGGCGGCGCGGTCCGCCGCGTTGCCCCGCCCGGCGACATGTCGCTACGTTAGCTTCGATCCTCGGCGCGGCGATCCTGTCACCCGACCCGTTCCGGTGAGGGCCCGACGAGGATCACGCGGCGGGGCGAGGCCGCACGCGCCCCGACGCGTGCAGCAGGAGCGCCGACAGCGCGCGCACGGCCATGGTGATCCACATCACCGGCGCAAGTCCCACCACACCCAGGAGCCACACCCCGACCAGCGGGGCGACGAACGTCATCACCCCGGTGACGAGGTTGAACAGGGCGATGGCGTCGATGCGCCGGCCCGGCGGCGCCTGGGCCAGAAGGCCGTTGAAGTATCCGAGGTTCACCCCGGCGGTGAACAGTCCCCCGAGCGCCGAGAGGAGGGCGAAGACCAGCGGCTGGCGGGTGTACGCGTAGACGGGAAGAAGGAGCGCGAGGCCCGCGACTCCCAGCGCCAGGGAGACCGTGGGGCTGTGCCGGCTCTCGAAGCGTCCCCAAAGCCGGGAGGTGAGGAAGACGCCGAGGCCCGACACGCCGGAGAAGACGCCCAGCCAGTACCCGTCGAGATGGGCGAGCCGGATGAAGAGGATCACGAAGACGGCCGCTGGCAGGTTGAGGCCGATCTGCAGCAGAGATGAGCCGACCAGGAACCTGGAGAATCCCGGGTCGCCGCGTACGAGGCTCACGAGGGAAGTTAGGCTCGCCGGCGAGGATCCGGGCGGATGGGTGTCGGGCGGTTCCTCCAGGTGGCGCAGGAAGTTCAGGGAGACGAGGACCGCCGCCAAGGACGAGAGCGCCAGCACGGTCATGCTGGCCGGAAAGCGCACCGTCGCGACCACGGCGCCTCCGGCCACCGTGGCTGCCACGGTGGTGAGCGTGGCCAGGGTGTTGCGATCGCCGAACACCCTGGCCCGCAGCCGGGCGGGGAAGATCTCCGCCATCAGGGTGGTCCAGGCGAGGCTGCAGATGGTGTTGGGCAGGTTCATGAGGCTGAGGAGCACGACGTAGATGATGGGGCGCGGACCGGGCACAAACGGCAGAACCGCCAGGAGCAGGAACGAGAGACGGTATACCCACGCGTACCCGATGAGCACCGGCAGTCGCCGGGGATGGCGGGCGACCATGCGAGCGGCCGGCAGCTGAAAGAGCGCCGTCACCAGCGCCGGAATGGCCGTGACCCAGGCGACGACCGCGTTGTCCCCTCCCAGGCGCAACGCGAACAGGCCCCAGTACGGCGTGATGAGCCCCGTCATGACGCTGAAGGACATCCCGTCCCACAGGCTCATCAGGGCGCTTTTGCGCACCTCGGGGATGTCCGAGTACACGCGGTCCCAGCCTCGAGCGGCACGACGAGGCTCCTCGCGGGGACCCGCAGGCGGGGGAAGCTCCAGAGGAGCCGACTCCTCTCGTGGCGCCCTCACGTGTCACCGTGCCGGCGGGGCCGGCGGTGGGACCGTCGGGTGCGCTGTGAACGGCGGTGTGTTCTCGCCCTGCCGCCCGACTCCTGCCGAGCGGGGGCAACTCGCGGGCATCGGGTCCCGGCGCGCGCGTGGGCAGCGGAGGCCGGTGCGGTATAATCGCGGTTGCAAGACGCTCACGCGCCCGCCAGACCACCTGCCCCGCGTCATCCTGGGCGCGACACCGCAACGACCCAAGACCCCTGAGGAGGCAGCCACCGCGATGGCCGCAACGGCTCTCCCGCGGCCGGCCTCGGAGACCCCCGAGCGCCGGCTGCTGCGCGCCGGGTTCGGAAGCCTCTGGATCCTCGACGCGATCCTGCAGCTGCAGCCGGGAATGTTCCAGATGGACATGATCAGCGACATCATGCAGCCGGCCGCCACCGGCCAGCCCGGGTGGCTGGCCGGATCGATCCACTCCTCCATCGCCCTGGTGACCCCGCATCTCTTCGCGTTCAACGTGGCCGTGGTCCTCCTCCAGGCCGCCATCGGCGTCGCCCTGCTCAGCGCCCGGCCGCGGTGGGTGCGCGCGGGCGCCATGGGCTCGATCGCCTGGAGCGCCCTGGTGTGGTGGTTCGGCGAGGGACTGGGGCAGCTGCTGACCGGGTCCGCGACGCTTCTGGCCGGCGCTCCGGGCAGCGTGCTGCTCTACGGGGTCACCGGCGTGATGCTGCTCTTGCCCCCGCGCGAGCCCCGGGGCGAACCGGGACCGACCCCGGCCAGCCTCGCCGCGGCGGCCGTGCTCGCCCTGGGCGCGGTGCTCCAGGCGAACCCGCTCTTCTTCACGCCCATGGGCCTCTCGAGCCCCTTCGGGCAGATGGAGATGATGACCCAGCCCCGCGTCATCGAGAACACCCTGGGCTGGGCGGTGAGCGCGGCCAGCTCCGCCCCCGTGGCCGTCAACGCCGCCCTGATCGCCGGTGCCGGTGCGCTGGCCCTCGCTCTGGCGCTGCGGCCCGCGTCGGCGTCGACGGCCGCCCTCGCCAGCGTGTTCCTCTTTGTGGTCTGGTGGTTCGGCCAGGACGTGGGCGGCCTGTTCACGGGCATGGCCACGGACCCGAACACCTCCGTGCCCCTGGCCATCTGGGTGTGGGCCGGGTACCTGGGCGCTCGCCGGCCGGCGTTGACCGTAAATCCCGATCGTGCTACACTCCGGCCACAGATGCGATGATCGGGTTCCCGGCGGTGGATGGGTCCAGCGAGTCGCCACCCGGTGCAAGGGCGACACCCCGCTCCCCGCCTCCCGACCCGGTGAGCAGGCGCGGCCCGGCTGGCCCTCGTTACGGGCTTCGAGCGGCCCGGTCACGGGCAAGCAAGGTGGTACCGCGGAACTCGACCTTCCGTCCTTGAACGAGGGTCGAGTTTGTTTTCGGGGGTGACAAGTTGCTGGAGAATCAGCGCATCGGTGTCATCGGGGCGGGGAACATGGCCCAGGCGCTCATCAACGGGCTGCTCTCGTCGGGGGCCACCCAGGCCGCCGCGATCCGGGTGGTCCACCGCGGCAATCCCGAGCGGCGCGAGAAGATCCGGGGACGGTTCGGGATCGAGGTGATGGAGAGCGCGGGGGACCTGGCCCGGTGGGCCACGCTGCTCGTGCTGGCCACCAAGCCCGGCGACCTCGCCGCCGCGCTCGAGGGCGTCGCCCTGGGGCCCGACCAGCTGCTCATCTCGGTGCTGGCCGGGGTGTCCACCGCCGCCATCGAGGCGGTGGTGGGGCCGGGGGTGCCGGTGGTGCGGGCGATGCCCAACACCTGCTCCACGATTCGCGAGTCGGTCACCTCGCTGGCGTTGGGGCGAAGCGCGGGTCCTGTGCACCGGCAGCTGGCCGAAGAGCTGTTCGCCGGAGTGGGCATGGTCCTTCTCGTCCAGGAGAAGGACCTCGACGTGGTGACCGCCCTGTCCGGGAGCGGTCCCGCGTACGTGTACCTGCTCATCGAATCGCTCGTGGAGGCCGGGGTCGCGCACGGGCTCAGCCCGGAGGTCGCCCGCACCCTGGCCACCCACACCGTGGTGGGCGCCGGGCGGATGGTGCTCTCCACCGGGGAGGACCCGGGACGCCTGCGAGACAAGGTCACCTCCAAGGGCGGCACCACCCAGGCGGGCCTGGACGCGCTGCGGGCGGCGGGCTTCGCCGAGGCGGTGGGACAGGCGGTGGCCCGGGCCACCCGCCGCTCCAGGGAGCTCGGCGGCGCGACGGTGCCGCGCGAGGGCCGCGACCGCTGGGTGATCAAGCTCGGCAGCTCCAGCCTCACGGGCCCGGGCGGCAGGCTGCACGTCAAGCGCATCGAGGACTTGGCGGTGGAACTGACCAGCCACACGGGCGCGCTGGACCTCCTGCTGGTGACCTCGGGCGCCATCGCCGCCGGCGTCGGGCGCATGGGGCGGAGCGTCCCGCCCCGGCGGCTCAGCGAGAAGCAGGCTCTGGCCGCCATCGGGCAGACCCAGCTCATGCAGGCGTACCAGCGGGCGTTCGGCGAGTGGGGCCAGCCGATCGCCCAGGTGCTGCTCACCGCCGAGGACCTTCTGGACGAGAAGCGACGGGAGAACGCCCGGCAGACGCTGGAGGAGCTGCTGAGCTGGCGCGTGCTGCCGGTGGTCAACGAGAACGACACCGTGGCCACCGAGGAGATCTCGGTCGGCGACAACGACACGCTGGCCGCGCAGCTGGCCATCCTCGTGGGAGCCCGCCGGCTCGTCATCCTCACCGACACCGAGGGGGTGTACCGCTTCGACCCGCGCTCGGCCGCCTCGCCCGAGCTGGTGCGCCAGCTGGGCGAGGGCGACCCGCTGCCCGAGCTGGGGCAGGCCAACCGCGGGCGGGGGGGGATGATCACCAAGATCGCCGCCGCCCGGCTCGCCGGGGCTGCGGGCATCGAGACGGTCATCACCTCGGCCCACCATCAGGGACCCATCGGCGCCATCCTGCGCGGAGAGGAGGTGGGCACCAAATGGACGCCCAGGACCCTGAACTCGACCGGCAGCTGAACACCGCCCGCGCCGCCGCCCGCGGGCTTCGCAAGACCCCGGACGACGTCCGGGCGCGGGCGCTCGTGTCCATGGCCGAGGCCATGGAGGCCGCCCGCGACGAGCTGATCGCGGTCAACGCGGGCGACCTCGAGCGCGCCCGGTCCCTTCCCCCTGCCCTCGTCGACCGCCTGGCGCTGAGCCCCGCGCGCGTCGCGCAGATGGCCGAGGGTCTGCGCGAGGTGGCCCGGCTCGGGGATCCCCTGGCCGAGGCCGTCCCTGCCCGCCCGGTGCCCGGTGTGCCCCGGATGGTGCGCCGGCGGGTGCCGCTGGGGGTCATCGCCGTGATCTTCGAGGCCCGCCCCAACGTCGCCGCCGAGATCGCGGCCCTGGGGATCCGCAGCGGCAACGCGCTCCTCCTGCGCCCCGGGCGCGAGGCGCTCGCCTCGGTCCAGGCCATCGTCCGCGCGCTCACCCACGGCCTTGAGCGCGCCGGCGTCGATCCCGGCGCCATCCAGGTGGTCGAGGACCCTGACCGGCGCAGATTCGCGGCGCTGCTTTCGGCCCGCGGCCGCATCGATCTCCTGGTTCCCCGCGGGGGACAGGCGCTGATCGACGAGGTCGCCCGCAACGCCCGGGTCCCCGTGGTCGAGACCGGGGTGGGCAACTGCCACGTCTTCCTGCACGCGGCCGCGGACCCCGAGCTCGCGGAGCGGATCACGGTCAACAGCAAGCTCTTCCGTCCGGCCGTGTGCAACGCCGCGGAGACCCTGCTGGTGGACGCGGCCGTGGCGCAGTCGCTTCTGCCCCGGGTGGGCCGGGCCCTGGCCCAGGGGGGCGCGCAGCTGCGCGCGTGCCCGCGGGCCCTGCCGGTGCTGCTGGCCAGCGGGATCGATGCGCGGCCGGCGGTGGAGTCCGACTGGGCCGAGGAGTTTCTGGCCCCCATCATGGCCGTGCGCGTCGTCGACGGCCTCGAGGAGGCCCTGGAGCACATCGAGCGCTACGGCACCCGCCACAGCGAGGCCATCGTCACCACCGACCCCGAGGCGGCGCAGGCCTTCGTGGACGGGGTCGACGCCGCTGCGGTCTACGTCAACGCGCCCACGAGCTTCACCGACGGCGGCAAGTTCGGCCTGGGAGCCGAGGTGGGCATCAGCACGCAGAAGCTGCACGCCCGAGGTCCCATGGGCCTGGAGTCGCTCACCACCTGGCAGTGGGTGGGTCACGGCCGGGGCGAGGTGCGAAGCTGACCCCCTGGCTTAGGGCCAAGGGACCGCCACGGGGGCCACGCACGTAGCCATCGCTTGCCGGCGACACGACACCGTCTGGCCGAAGGAACACGGAGTCGGCTACAGGACCGCCTGAAGGTGGTTCACGACCCGGTGCCCGCGTCGCTGAGATCCAGCGCCTCCTCCTCGCCCAGGGCGTGCATGATGGCGGCGGTCGCGGGATAAAGGGCGCGGTAGGATTCGTAGGCCCGCTGGTACGCGGCGTGGGCCCCAGGGTCCGGGGGTTCGCGCCGGGGAGGCGGGACCATGGCCTGGGCGGCGCTGACCACGCTGGCGTGGGCCCCCACCGCCACGGCCGCGAGCACCGCCGCCCCCAGCGCCGGCCCCTCCTCCGTGGGAAGGTGACCCACAGGCATCCCGAGCACCGCGGAGAGGATCGAGCGCCACAGGGGCGAGCGAGCCCCCCCGCCGATCACGCGGGCGTCGGTGACCGCCGATCCCAGGCCCAGCACCAGCTCCACCGCGTCCCTGAGGCTCATGGCCACGCCTTCCAGCACGGCCCGCGTCAGGTCCGCCGCCCCGTGGCGGGCCGTCAGCCCGAAGAAGGCCCCCCGGGCCTGGGCATCCAGGTGGGGGGTGCGCTCCCCCATGAGATACGGCAGGTATCTGAGGCCGCGGGCGCCCGGGGGCACCTGGGCGGCCGCTTCGAGCAGCTGCGGGATCTCCTGGTTCAGGACCCGCTCGCTCAGCCAGCGCAGCGACTCCGCGGCGGCCTGGGTGACGCCGAGATAGCACCACTGCCCCGCCACCGCCGCGCACAAGAGGTGCAGCCGGCCGTCGGGGTCGGGCAGGGGGCGGCGGGTCGGCACGAACACCACACCCGAGGTGCCCAGGGAGATCATGGAGCCGTCGGGGCCGGTGACGCCCGCCCCGATCGCCCCGGCAGGCTGGTCGCCGGCGCCGGCCGCCACCGGCAGTCCCCGGGGCAGTCCCGTGGCGGCGGCCGCCTCGGCGGTGAGGGTGCCCGCCACCTCGACCGACTCGAACGCCGGCGGCAGGAGGGACTCGGGCAGCTCGAGGGCGGCGAGGATGCTCCGCGACCACGAGCGCCGGGCCACGTCGAAGAGCAGCGTTCCCGACGCGTCGGTGACGTCCGTGGCCAGCATCCCGGTCAGCCGGTAGCGGATGTAGTCCTTGGGAAGCAGCAGGTGGCGCACCCGGCCAAACCGCTCGGGCTCGACCTCGCGCACCCACAGGAGCTTGGTGGCGGTGAAGTTGGGCAGCGCCGGGTTGCCGGCGACGGCGACGAGTTCGGAACCCAGCGCCCGTTCTGCCGCTTGCGCCTGCGGGCCCGTGCGCACATCGCACCAGAGGATCGGCGGGCGAACCACCCCCCCCGCACCGTCGAGGAGCACCGCCCCGTGCATCTGTCCTGTGAGGCCGATGGCCGCCGGCGCGATCCCTCGCGACCGGGCGTCAGCGGCGACCGCCGCGAGCGTCTGGATCGCGCCCGACCACCACCGCTGCGCGTCGGACTCCGCCCACCCGGGACGGGGCAGAAGCAGCTCGTGGGCCGCGTCGTGGGCGGAGATGATCGCTCCGCGTTCGGACACCAGGATGGCGCGAACTCCCGTGGTGCCCAGGTCCAGCCCGATGAATCCGTCCAAGCGGCTCCTCCCTACCCCGTCTGCGTGTTGGCGCCGGACCCCTCGTCCGGGCGCTGCCGGGCCAGCTGTCTCTCGATGCCTTCGAGCAGCCCCGCCAGCACCTCGATGTCGCTGTCGGGCCGCCGGGGGGAGCGCGGATGGGTCTCGGGGGCGGGGATCAGCCCCCGCAGGTGGAGAAACTGCGCCGCGTTGTGCTTGTACGCCGGAACAGGCGCGCGGAAGGCGAAGTTGCCCAGCGCCTGCAGCGCGTCGTTCAGGGCGTAGAAGCCCCCGTCGCCCCGCTCCCACAGCCGGTCGCGTGCCGCGAACGCCGCCGGGTGAAAGGCCGACAGCCCCAGGAGGTAGTCGCTGCCGTACATCACCATGTCGATGGCGAGATCGTTCCCCGTGTACAGCCGGAACCCGGGTCGCTCCCGGTCCCTCGAGGCCAGGCGCCGCCATTCCAGCTCCCGCTGCAGGGAGGAGTGCTTGAGGCCGCAGATCTCCTCGATGCCCAAAAGCTCCCGGAAGCTCTCGTCGTCGAAGAGGTACCCGAACGGCGCGAACATGGTGCCGAGCTCGAAGGCGATGTGGGGGCCGTTGCCCTGCACGATCATGCGGTAGGCGCGCACCCGGTCGCGGGGCGCCATCGCCTTGAGGCCCGGGGACGGGAACAGGATCGGCGTCCCGCCGTGGCGGCGGATCACGTCGACCTCGGCCCGGTAGCGGGCGACGATGTCGTGCGGCCCGTCGCCGATGAAGGCGCCGGCGACAAACGGCCGCTGGCCCGCCACGGAGCGGGTCGCCCGGAGGACCTCGAGCCGCTCCTTGGCGCCCAGCAGCGGGCCGTACCCCGTGTCCATGTTGACGGCCGGCGTGAGCCCCGCGTCGAGCGTCGTCGCGACGAGCCGCTGGAACGACTCGAGGTCCGCTGCCTCGTCCCGGTAGGGCAGGAGCACCGCACAGAGGCCCTCGATCCTGCGCCGCGGGCGCATCCGGCGGATCAGGGCCTCGACCGCCGGGGCGCCCTCGCGCTCAGCCACGGGGCGAGGACCCGCCCGCCTCGGCGAGCTGCGCCCGCTCCTGTGCCCAGTGGTCGACGATGCCCGCGGGCGAATAGACCCACAACAGCTCCATGGGGCCGTCGCGACCGCACACCAGTGCGTGCTCCACACCGGGCGGGATGTGGAAGAAATCCCCCGCCCGGGCCGGGAACACGTCGGTGCCGATGCGCAGCTGCCCGGCGCCTTGGATCACGTGGTAGACCTCCTCCTGGGGATGACGGTGCGCCGGAACTTCTCCGCCCGGGTCGATGTGCGAGCGCCCCAGCGAGAATCCCGCCGTCTCCAGGGGACCGCCCGGCGCCACCACCACCCGGGTCGTGCGGCTCCCGAGCGGCAATCCGGGGACGTCGAGAAGATTGACCCGCCTTCCCCGCATCGGCGCTGATCCCTGCTCGTGCACCCTGCCAGACCTCCCCCGACGTGATCGGACGATCCTTCATTCTCCACGACCGTCCGCGATGCCTCTGGCGCGTGGCCGTCGCGGGCGCACGCTGCGATGAGGTGGCCCGGCGCAGCGCCGTGCGGAAGACGTCGTCGCGGCCAGGGACGCAGCCCCCCCTCGAAGCGAGCTCAGGCACCCGCGTTCGTGGGCGTCGACCCTGAGCGTAAGCCCCGGAACGAACCGACGGCCACCCGGCCTCGCCAGCAGCGGCTCTGGACCCCCGCGCCGGATCCCCGCGCCGCTCGCCCCAGGTCCGGTCACGGGGGTAAAAACTGCACACTATGTCTTAGACATTACCTGACATTGGTGGAGACATAGTCTAGCATAAAGACATGTTAGTCGGGATCAAGGAAGC
>JAJZYS010000230.1 GCA_021797925.1 Bacillota bacterium | reverse complement strand
TGACTACTTCGTGCCCGGACGGGGCGATCCTGTCCCCGGGCGACCTCGCGCCCACGGCCGTCCGGGCGGAGCGTCCCGGCGTCGGCGCCCCAGGGGCGCGTGGACGGGGACCTCGGCGGGCGGCCCCCCGCACCGCGCGAGGCCGCCCGGCCTCTCGGCCCGGGCGGCCTCCGCCTCGGGACTATGCCCGCCGGCTTCGGGGTTCCTGGTCGTCGACCAGGGCCAGCAGGGTCCTCAGCATATGCTGCACGCGGGGATCGCGCCTCGCCCGCAGGAGCTCCCGCAGTCCCACGGCGCGGGGCGACGCGCCCGCCTGCTCCCACGTGCCCAGCACGCGCCGCATCCCCGACCGCCACACGACGGCCGGCTCTTCCACCATCACCGCGTTCAGGAGGGTGAGCAGTCCCTCCGCCTCCCGGGCGAGCCGCTCCGCCTGTCCCGGCGTCACGGCGTCGAGGACGGTGCTCGACAGCAGCGTCAGATCGGCCAGCTGCTCCAGCAGCCCGGCCTCCACGGCCGGCCGGATCCGCTCCAGGAACGCCGTGAACCTGGGCAGCATGGGGAGCGCCGCCGCGGCGAACCGGCGCACCTCGGGGGAGCCCAGGCGGCCCAGCCACTCGGCTCCCAGGGCGGCCACGCGTTCCACCTCGCCGTCGGAGAGGGCGCTCTCGACGGAGCGCAGGAGCGCTTCATAGCTCGCGAGCCCTCCGGCGTCCTCGCCGGGACGGGACGCCTGCGGGCGATCTTCCTCCGAGGACATGTCACTCACCTCACAGGATGCCTTGCGGCATCAGCCAGTAGGTGCGGTTGAACGCGAGCTTGAACATGTGCACGAGCCGCGAGGGCGGCTGCGGCCTGGGCGGGTGCGCGTAGTCGAAGGTGATGTGGGTGGCCTCGTCGCGGCCGGCCTCGATGAAGCAGAAGACCTTGCCGTCGTACCGGTGGCCGGCGTAGCCGCCCTTCAGGGCCGTGACCAGGTTGGCCGCCACGACCTCCGCCTGGTAGTGCGCGGTGCTGCCGGCCTTGCTCACGGGCAGGTCGGTGGCGTCGCCCAGGGCGAACACGTGGTCGAGCCCCTTGACCGCCAGGGTGCGCGGGTCGGTGGGGATCCACTCTCCCGGCGCCGACAGGGGGGACCCGCTCATCCCCGCGAGAAACGCGGCGCCCCGGTGGGGCGGCACGGTGATCAGGAGATCGTACGCGAAGTCGGTGCCCTCCATCGCGTGCATGACCCGCTTTTCGGGTTCCACCGACTCCATGTTGACGAACGTCTCCGTCTGGATGCCGCGCTCGGGCAAGAGGGCGCTCGCCCAGTCGGCCACGGGTTCGAGGCTGTGCAGTCGGCCCAGGGGATACGTGTAGACGATCTCGGTGCGCTCGCGCAGGTTGCGGGCCCGGAGGTAGTCGTCGAGGAGGAACGTGAACTCCAGCGGCGCCACCGGGCACTTGTGGGGAACGCCCACCGCCAGGAGGATCCGTCCGCCGGTGAAGTGCTCCAGGGTGTCGGCCAGGCGGCGGGCGGCGTCCTCGGTGTAGAAGTACTCGCCGCCCTCGGCAAGCCCCGGGATCTCCTCGGGCACGGGCCTCGAGCCCGTGGCCACCACCAGGTCGTCGTAGCGGATCTCCTCGCCCGCCTCGGTCCAGACCACGCGCCGGTCGGTGTCGATGTGGTGAACCGTGGCGACGCGGGTCGAGACCTCGCGGGGCAGGAGCGCCGTCTCCCGCCGGTGCAGCTCCTCGAGCGCCGCCTTTCCGAAGGGAACGTAGAGGAGCCCCGGCTGGTACAGGTGGTCGTCGCGTTCCGTGAGGAGCGTCACGTGCACCCGGTCGGCGTGCACGAGGTCCCGGGCGTCGATGGCGACGCGGCTCGCGACGATGCTCCCCGCCGTCCCGCCTCCGATCACGACGAGCTCGTAGGCCATGTCAGTGCACCTTCTTCACCACGATGCGGTCGTAGTCGCCGATGCGGTCGACGCCGATGAACTCGTGGCCCGCCTTCTCGCACCAGCGGGGGATGTCGCGGCGCGACCCCGAGTCGGTGGAGAGCACGGCGATCACCTCGCCCACCTTCGCGCTGCGGATCGCGCGGATCAGTTCCATCATGGGTCCCGGACAGTAGGCGCCGCGGGCGTCGACTTCGACCGTGGCCACGGTCACCTTGGGATCTGTCATGGCGATCACCCTCCTTGTGCAACAGCCCGCCTCAGAAGACGAGGATCTGTCCGTCGCGGGCGCTGTCCATGAACTCCACCGCCCCCACGACCTCCTCGACCATCGGGTCGAGGTCCTCGAGTTCGAGGTGGAACAGGTCCATGGTCATGGCGCAGGCCTTGACGTGGACGTCCCCCAGCTCCTTGGCGTTGCGGATCAGGGTCTTCCAGGACGGAAGATCCTTGGCCGTGGTCAGGAAGCGCTCAGATTCCTCGCCATAGTCCCGGCTGACCAGGCCGCCGACCGCTCCGGGGTCCCTGCGGACGGCCAGGAGGCCCCAGAAGGTGAAAAAAATGTCCACCCGCATGTCATTGGCCACACCTCCCGAGGCGAGAATCCCGATCGGATACAGGCGGTCGACCGTCGCGGAGAAAGCGATGATGGAAACGTGCTTGCTCTCGGACATGAGGACCTTCCTTTCCTGGGGCCGTCTTCTTCCGGCCTCATCATGGCGCCCCGGGCCGGCGCTGGCGAGGGTCGAAGGATCCCCGGGCGAGGGCCCATGGTCCCGAGGCGCAGGGACCATGGTGCCGCGCGGCCCCCTGCGCGACTCGGCCCGGGCGATCCCGCCCGGGGGCGCCGTGCGCGTTCACCGGTTCGTAACCCGTCCGGGCACCGCATCCGTCACAATAGGGCCACCGGGCCGTGACCCGCGACGGCCCCGATCTCTCGAGGAGGCAAGCCACATGCGCACACCGTGCCCCGTCCCCTGGCGCCGGTCAGCCCTCGGCCTCGCCGTGGCGCTCGCGGTCACCGCCGTGTCCCCCGTCGCCCTGGCCCAGGCCGCGCCGGGCCCGAACCTCACCGTGGTGGGATTCGGGGTCGCCGACCTGCCGGCCACAGGGCCCACCCTCGCCGCCGAAGAGATCAACTTCAACCTCTCGGTGGACGGCTCCACCGCCGGTTCGGCGCTGGCGACGATCCGCGCGGATCTCTCCCGCGACACGGCGGCGCTCGGCAAGGCCGGCGTCACCGCCGCGCAGATCACCCTGCAGGGTCCGCCGGCCATCAACTTCAATTCGAGCCTTCCCGCCGCCAAGTGCGCCGCCATCCAGAAGGTGAAGGGCAAGGCCTTCACGTGCCCCAGGGGGGCGTATCAGGCCTACGCGTCCCTGACGGTGACGCTGCCCACGCTCGGGTCCGCGGCCCGCGTCCTCGACCGGATCAGCGCAAGCCCCCTGCCCGGCGTCCAGAACTTCTTTCTCAACCCCGCGACCTCCGCCGTCACGCCCACCGCCGCCTCCCTGGAACGGGCGTATGCGCAGGCGCTGGCCCAGGCCCGCTCCACCGCGCGCATGCTGGCCGCGGCGGACCACCTGACCCTGGGCGTGGCGGCGTCGATCCGGGAGGGGGCGCCGGCCCAGGCGCAGTGCGGGGCCATGGGCGGCTGCCCCGTCGGCCTTGCGCCGGGCATCGTCGCCCCCACCGCGGGCCCCGGCCAGGTCCTGGTGGCTGTGACCGTGACCTATCGCACCTCGCTGTAGCGGCAGGGCACGGCCGGCTCACTTTAATCACATCT
>JAJZYS010000229.1 GCA_021797925.1 Bacillota bacterium | reverse complement strand
CGCCCCGTCGCCGTTTTCCCCGCGGCGTCCGCCGCAACGGGGCTGTCTTGAGCCTCATGGACGCGCAAGGCGGAGGGCTTGGGACGAGCGGTCCCCCATGAACTCGAGGAGCCATGGGCTCATCGCCGGTGGGGCCGGGCGACCCGAGGCACCGACGGGACGGCGGACGCGGCGGCTGTCGCCGAGGGGCGGCCCGGCGATCGCCGCCGCTTTCCGGCACTCCCGCTCTCGCGCCGTGATGGCGGGGCCGCCGCCCGGGGACACTTGCCGGGGAAGGGGCGGGCGCCGGCGCTTCCCGGCGCCGCACCGTCAAAGCCGGGCCGAGGCAGGATGTCCGTCGGGTGCGGCGAACCCCTTTCCATAATCCACCGGCATCGCGAGGGGGTCCCGATTCCATGGCACCGGGATGGCAGATCCTCGGGCTCACCGTGAGCGACCTGGGCGTGATCGCCCTCATGATCGTCGTGTTCCTGGTGGCGCTCTTTGCCCCCCATCCCCAGCGCCGTGGCCGTCGCGACGACGAGGCTCGCCGATGACCTGGACGCGCACGGTCCGCCAGTGGCTTCAGACCGAGATCCCCTACGAGGACCTCCTCCCGGACGAGCTGCCCGCCTACGTGGACTCGTACGTGTACCTCTTCGGCGTGCTCACCCTGAGCGCGTTCGTCCTGCTCGTCGCCTCGGGGATCTGGCTGGCCATGGCGGGGCCCCAGTGGTGGCACGTCTCCGGTGTGGGGCACTTCGTCAACAGCATCCACTTCTGGTCGGTCCAGGCGTTCTTCTTCTTCATGGTGCTGCACCTGTGGGCCCAGTTCTTCATGGCCGCATGGCGCCACGGCCGTGGCGCCAACTGGGTGACCGGCGTGCTGCTGTTTGTCGTCTCCATCCTGGCCGCCTTCACGGGATTTCTCTCCCAGCAGAACTTCGACTCCCAGTGGATCGCGCTCCAGGGGAAGGACGCCTTCAACGGCCTGGGGGTGGGCTCGTTCTTCAACCTCCTGAACTTCGGGCAGATGTACGGCTTCCACGTGGTCGTCCTGCCGCTGGTCCTGGCGCTGCTCATCGCCGTGCACATCTTCCTCGTGCGCTCCAAGGGCGTGGTCACCCCCATCGAGCCCGAAGCCCGGCCGCAAAAGGGGGATGAGCCCCGGTGAGCCAGAGGAGCGGCCAGCAGTACGCGGGCTACCGGATGATCGAGTCGGACCTCATCAAGGAGCTCACCTGGGCGCTTTTGGCCATGACCGTCCTGGTGCTCCTCCTGGCGGCGCTCTTCTCCAGTCCCGACGACCCCACGTTCACGGCCCAGGAGGTCGCCGTCCGGGAGCCGGCGCTGCTCGTGCACACGGCCCTCGACGCTCTGGACGGGCAGGGGGCCATCGCGAGCTATGGTCCCCCGTACAACCACGGGACCGGCCAGCTGCAGGCCCTGGGTCCTCTCTCGCCCCAGAGGTGGGCCGGTGTGACGATCCCGGTCAACGCCGCGCAGGTGTTCGTGCTCGGTCCGCTGGAGCGCATGGTCCCCCTCGACCCCGCCCTGGCATCCCCCTTGGCGCGGCTGCGCTCGGCCCCGGCCTCCACCCGCGCGCGCTGGGAGTCGGCCTACGCCGCGGCGCTGCCCCATGCCCGGATGGCGGGGGAGCGGATCGTGGTCCCCACCGCGGCGGCGGGACCGCTGCCCGCCCTCATGAACGCGTATCTGGCGCTGGCCCGCACCGGGGCGCTGGAGAGCATCATCAACCTGAACGGCCGGGTGTACCAGACCGACTTCACGCGGGCGCTGCTGCTGCTCCAGGGGCAGCCGCTCCAGTCGGTGGCGGCGCAGGCGCACCTTCTGGGCAACGAGTGGGGGATGATGAAAGAGCCCGGCAACTACCCGGGGGCGGTCTGGCTCTGGTTCTACACGCTCCTCTACCAGATCCCGCCCTACAGCACCTCGTCCGCCGGCGACCTCATGGTGGGGCTGACGGTGGGCATCGTGACCCTGATCCTGGCGCTCGTCCCGTGGATCCCGGGGCTCAGGGACATCCCATACCTGGTCCCGGTCTACCGGATCATCTGGCGCCGGCACTACGCGGAGACGTCTCAGCCGCCGCCCTCCGCCCACGGGCACGATGGCTGAGCGCCCGCACCCCCCAAGGCGCCTGCCGGTGCCCGCGCCCCTGCGCCCCTGGGTCCTCATGCCGTTTCTCGCGGGCGGCGTCGTGGGCACGGGCCTTCTGTACCGCGCCGCCACCCAGGGCAACCTGGGCGATCTCCTCGGCGGCGCGGTGCTCTTTGCCCTGGGGATGTGGTTCGCGGGCCGGCCCTTCGTGCTCGCGACCACGTGGCGGCGGGACCTGAGGCGGCGGGGGCCTCCGCCGGCGAAGGGGCCAGGCTGAGGGTGAGAGGAGCATGATGACATGGCGACGGTGGTGATCGTCGGAGGAGGTTACGCGGGGCTCGCCGCGGCGCATCGCCTGCGCCGGCATCTGGGCGCGGCGGCGTCGATCGTGCTGGTGGATCCCGCCCCCAGGTCCGTGGCGCGCCCCATGCTGCCCGAGGTGGCGGTGGGCGGCCTGGCGGTGGAGACGGCGAGCTTCTCCCTGGAGCGCGCGCTCGCCCGTGCCCGGGTGGAATTCGTGCAAGCGGCGGTCACGCGCGTGGACTTCGAGCGCCACCGGATCACCCTGGCCGACGGCTCGCAGCTGGCCTATGACCGCGTGCTCCTCAATCCGGGGGCGGTGCACGACTTTGCGGCCATCCCCGGGATGGACGCCTGGGGCCAGAGCGTCTGCGACGAGGAGCATGCCCTGCGCCTGAACGCCGCGCTGGAGTCGTTCACCGGCGGGCGGATCCTGGTGGGATCGGCGCCGTTCCGCCAGGGCACCGCCGTCAAGGCGCCGCACCTGGACGCGGCGTGCGAGGGGCCCGTGGGCGAGGTCCTGTTCATGCTGGACACCTTGGTTCGCGCCCGTGGCCTGCGCGAGCAGGTCGAGATCACGGCGTTCAGCCCCGCCGACCGCTTTTTCGACGATGTGGGCGACAGCGTGCACCGGGGCCTCGACCCGCTGTTCGCTGAACGGGGCATCGGCCTTGTGACCGGGCGGCGGCTCGTGGGGCTCGAGGCCGGCCGGGCTCTGTTCGAGGAAGGCGATCCCCTGCCGTTCGATCTCGCCATCATCATCCCGGGCTACCGCGGCCACGACTTTATCGTGGCGTCGGGGCTGGCGGACGAGGCCGGGTTCATCCCCACGGACATCACCATGCGCCACGTGGCCCATCCCGACGTGTTCGCGGCCGGCGACGCCGCGTCGCTCTCGGTGCCCAAGCTGGGACACATCGCGGTCATGCAGGCCGAGATCGCCGCCGACGCGATCGCCCGGGATCTCGAGGCGCCGGTGCTCGTGCCCCCGTACCGGCCGGAGGTCTTCTGCATCATGGGCATGGGGCCCCACGAAGCCGCCATGATGCGCTCGGACGTGCTCTTCGGCGGCGACACGGACCTCGTCGTGCGCGGGCCCATCCCCCACTTCCTCAAGGAGTCGCTGGACCGCTACTACGTGCACCACGAGGGGCACATGCCGCCCGCGTTCATGGAGTGGGTCCTCGACCGGCTGATGGCGCTGCGGGCCTGAAGGGCCCCGGGGTTCGCGAACGGGCGCCGGATCCTTTCGGCGGATCCGTTGCGCGGACGGTGCTCGGTGCCCGTGGGACAGATCCGAACGCTCTTTTTAGCTCGGCGGTCGAGCGCCTTGCGCGAGGGCAGGGGCCACGGCGAGGAGC
>JAJZYS010000228.1 GCA_021797925.1 Bacillota bacterium | reverse complement strand
GTGATCCACGCCACGCCCGACGGCCGCCGCATCAACGTGGGGTGCGGCTCCACCCATCCGGCGGCGCTGCAGCGGCGGGTGCGCGCCGCCGGCGCCGACCTGGGGCTCGCGCTCGACGGGGACGCCGACCGGCTCATCGCCGTGGACGAGCGCGGGGAGATCGTCGACGGGGACGCGCTCCTGCTCATCCTGGCGCGGGCGCTGCGCCACGAAGGCCGCCTCGCCGGGGATGCGGTGGTGGCGACGGTCATGTCGAACCTCGGCCTCAAGCAGGCTCTGGCCAGGGACGGGATCCGGCTGGTGGAAAGCCCCGTGGGCGACCGGTACGTCCTCGAGAGCATGCTCCGCAGCGGCGCCGTCCTGGGTGGCGAGCAGTCGGGGCACATCCTGCAGCTCGACCGCTCCACCGCCGGCGACGGGCTGCTCACGGGCATGCGGCTGCTCTCGGTGCTGGCTTCCACCGGCTTGCCGCTCTCTTCGCTCGCGGCGGACCTGCGCCGGCTGCCCCAGGTGCTGCGCAACGTGCGGGTCGAGCGCACCGCCGGCTACGAGACCCTTCCGGGCGTGGCCGAGGCGGTGGCCTCGGGCAGAGAGGCGCTGGGGGAGTCGGGCCGCATCCTCGTCCGGGCGTCGGGGACCGAACCGCTGATCCGGGTGATGGCGGAGGGCGAGCCCAGAGAGCGCGTCGAGGCGGTGGTGCTCGCGGTGGCCCACGGGATCGCCCGGGCGCTCCACGGGGAGGTGATGTAGGGAAGCCAAGGCGAAGCGCCAGGACTCCCGGGGGAGTCGACGAGGTGCGGGGTGTTCGGAGCTTTCGGCGGGGACCCCGCGGCACGGACCGGTGCCTGAGCCCATGCCCAAATCCCGCGGGCAACCGTGGGGACAGCGGCCGGCGCGGTCATCCGATCCGGGGGGATGCCCTCCCTCCGGGATCGTGAGGAGAAGAAAGGTGGACGGCCCGGTGTGCGGCATTGTCGGCTACACGGGGGAGGGGCAGGCCCTGCCCTTCCTCCTCGATGGACTCAACCGACTGGAGTATCGGGGCTATGACTCGGCGGGGGTCGCGGTGCTCGACGGGGAGCGGGTCGCGCTGGAGAAGAACGCGGGGCGGGTGGACGCGCTGAAGAAGATCCTCGCGGAGGATCCGCCCCGCGGCTCCGTGGGGATCGGCCACACCCGCTGGGCCACCCACGGCCCCGCCACGGACGTGAACGCGCACCCCCACTGGGGGTGCGACCAGGACTTCCTGGTGGTGCACAACGGGATCATCGAGAACCACCGGGCCCTCAAGGCCCAGCTGGTGGCCAGGGGCCACCGGTTCCGCTCCCAGACCGACACCGAGGTGGTGGCGCACCTCATCGAGGAGCGCTACCGCACCGACCTCCTGGAGGCGGTGCGCCAGGCGGCGCTCGAGCTCGAAGGCGCGTTCGCCCTGGCGGTGGCGTCTCCCCGCGCCCCGGGGGAGATCGTGGGCGTGCGCGGCACAAGCCCCCTCCTGGTGGGGCTCGGCCAGGGGGAAACGTACCTCGCTTCCGACGTGCCGGCGTTCCTGGATCGCACCCGCACCGCCCTGCGCATCGAGGACGGCGAGCTCGTGCGCCTCACGCCCGACGGGGCCCAGGTGTTCACCTTCGCCGGTGCCGGCGTCCTGCGCTCGGCGTTCCAGGTGAACTGGAACGCCGAGCAGGCGGAGAAGGCCGGGCATCCGCACTTCATGCACAAGGAGATCTACGAGGAGCCCAAGGCCCTGCGCGACACCCTGTCGGGCCGCCTCGTCGCGGGCCGGGTGGCGCTCGACGAGGGCGGTCTCGACGACGCCGCCTGGCAGGCGGTCCGGAGCGTGCATCTGGTGGCCTGCGGCACGGCGTTCCACGCGGCGCTGGTGGGCAAGGCGCTGCTGGAGACCTGGGCCGCGATCCCCGTGGACGGCGACGTGGCGTCGGAGTTTCGCTACCGGACGCCCCACCTTGGACCCGGGGACCTGTGCATCGCGGTGTCCCAGTCCGGCGAGACCGCGGACACCCTGGCCGCGCTGCGCGCCGCCCGGTCCCAGGGCGCCCAGACCCTGGCGGTGACCAACGTGGTGGGATCGAGCATCGAACGCGAGGCGGACCGGGTGCTGCACACCTGGGCGGGGCCGGAGGTGGCGGTGGCCTCGACCAAGGCGTACACCACCCAGGTCCTCGTGTTGACCATGCTGGCCCTCTCCGCCGCGCAGGCGCGCTCTACGCTCGACGAGGCCCAGATCGCCGCCACCGTGGAGGCGCTGGCCCGGGTGCCCGCCCTGGCCCAGGAGGTGCTGGACCTGGCGGGTGAGAGCATGGACGAGGTGGCCCGGCGCATCGCCCGCTCCCACGACGCCTTCTTCATCGGCCGCGGTCTCGACTACGCCGTGGCCATGGAGGGCCAGCTCAAGCTCAAGGAGATCTCCTACGTCCACGCCGAGGCCCTGGCGGCTGGTGAGCTCAAGCACGGCACCCTGGCCCTCATCGAGGAGGGCACGCCGGTGGTCGCCATGCTCACCCAGCGGGCCCTCCTCCACAAGAGCCTGAGCAATCTGGCGGAGGTGCGCGCCCGGGGCGGCTGGATCCTGGGGATCACCAGCTGGCCCGAGGAGGTGGGCGACGCCTGTGACCGGGTGTTCGCGCTGCCCGAGGCTCCCGACGCCGTCGCCCCGGTGCTGGCGGCGTTGCCGCTGCAGCTTCTCGCGTACCACACCGCCGTGCGGCGGGGGACGGACGTCGACAAGCCCAGAAACCTGGCCAAGTCGGTGACCGTGGAGTAAGCGGCGCGCCACGGCGGCGCGCGGGCGCCCCCACGGTCCGCCCGCGCAGCCCGCCGCGGCCCCCAGGTCTCCTCGGCCGGGCGCGGAGGAGGCCGGCGCGCCGGCCGCGAAGGTACCCCAGAGAGCGGAGCGGCCCGCCGGTTACGGCGGCAGGCTCCGGAGCGAGCGTGCCCGAGGACGGGGGGATCCCAGTTGGTCAACCGCCGCCAGGTCTACCGGGTGGCGCCCGAGGAGCTGCCTGCGTTCACGGCCTTCTTTCACGAGCACGTGCTTTCGGTGCACCAGAAGCACGGGGCCCGCGTGCTGGGGGCCTGGCGGACCGAGCGCGGCGACGAGGTCGAGGTGCTCTGGGAGTACCGCGACCGGGACGAGGCGCTGCGGGTCGACGCGGCGGTGCGCGCCGACCCTCTCGGCGCCGCGGCGGCAAAGGCTCAGGGGCCCGTGGGGGAGGTCCTGCGTGGCCGCCGGGAGGAGTTTCTCGTCCCCATCGGCGCCTCCCCGCTCTACACGGTGGCCGTCACGGGGCACGTCACCGACGAGCGGGGCCGCACGCTCCTCGTGCGCACGTACTGGCGCGGGGACACCTGGGAACTTCCCGGGGGACGGGTCGACGAGGGCGAGACGCTGGCCCAGGCGGTGCGGCGGGAGATCATGGAGGAGGCGGGCATCGAGACCCGGCTCGTCGGGGTCACCGGAGTGTATGTCAACCTGACCCGACGGCTCGTGAACGTGGTGTTCAAGGGGCGCGCCTGCGGCGGCAGCCCCCGGGTCTCCCGCGAGACGCAGGAGGTCGGGTTCTTCGACCTCACGCCTGGCAACGTGGCCGACTACATCCGCCGCGAGCACTTCCGCACGCGGTTTCTCGACAGCGTGGCCGGCGACGCCGTGCCCTACGAGACCTACAACGTGCGGCCCTACGAGCTCGTGGACCGCATCGGCGGGCCGCTGACGCGCGTCGAGGAGGATGACGAGGCCTG
>JAJZYS010000227.1 GCA_021797925.1 Bacillota bacterium | reverse complement strand
GGCCCGAGGTGCCTTCTGCGCCGCGACCCCCTGGCGCTGGCGGAGGCGAGGGCCCTTTACGCGCGCTGGCAAAAGATCCAGGCGCAGGCGGGCGATCGCCTCGATCCCGACGTGAAGGAGCGGATCTACCGGTGTCAGCAGCTGATCGACGGCTGGTCCCCTTCGCCCGCATCGCCCCCCTCCTCGCCGCCCTCGCCCCCGAGGCGTGGGCGGAACCCTGGGACCGGGTAGGCCTTCAGCTGGGCTCGCCCGCGACCCCGGTCGCCGAGGTCCACGTGGCCCTGGATCTGACCGACCCCCTGCTCCAGGCCCTGGGTCCGGCCCCGGCGCTGGTGCTCGTGCACCACCCGCCGCTCTTTCATCCCTGGGAGCGCGTGGATCCCACCCGGCCGCAGGACGCCCGCCGGCTCGGCCTCCTGGCGCGGGGGGACGTGACCTATGCCATGCACACCAACTGGGACCAGGCGCCCGAGGGGACCGACGCCGCCCTGGCCAAGGCCCTGGGCCTCGAGGAGGCGGCGGTGCTGGTGCCGTGCCCCCGGGCCCAGCTTCACAAGCTCGTGGTCTTCGTGCCCCGGACCCACGAGGCGGCGGTGCGCCACGCCCTGGCGCAGGCGGGCGCCGGTCGCCTGGGCCGCTACGAGGCGGCAAGCTTCAGCGCGGCGGGCACGGGCGTGTTTCGCCCCCTGCCGGGAGCGCACCCGAGCGTGGGGAGGGTGGATGAGACCGTGGCGGTGGAGGAGGTGCGCATCGAGACCCTGGTGGGCACGGCGGAGCGTGACCGCGTGCTGGCGGCCATGAAGGCCGCGCACCCGTACGAGGAGGTGGCCTGGGACCTCTCGCCCGCGGGCCGGATGGACGGGCGGGTCGGATTCGGCCGGATCGGACGCCTCGCGGCGCCCATGGCGCTCGCGGACTTTGCGCGGAAGGTGGGAGCGTGCCTGGGCGAGAACATCCTCCGGTGGGCCGGGGATCCTCACCGGCGGGTCGAGCGGGTGGCGGTGGTCGGCGGGAGCGGATCGACGTTCCTCGACGCGGCCGCCCGGCTCGGGGCCGAGGTCATGGTCACCGCCGACGTGGGCCATCACCGGTGGGAAGAGGCCCGCGATCTGGGGCTGGCGCTGGTGGACGCGGGGCACCGGGCCACCGAGGAACCCGGGGTGGCGCAGCTGGCCCGATCCGTGGCGGCCGCCCTCAGGCAGGAGACGGTCGACCTCGCGGTGCATTATCATCCGGTGGCGAGGCTGTGGCAGGACGGCGACGACGAAGGCGTCGCCCGCGGGTGACGCGGCGCTGTTGGGGGAGGGGGAGCGACGGTGGAGGCCAACGGGGCCATCGAGCCGCGGCGTCAGGTGAGGCGGGTCGTGGTGCACACCGACGGCGCGTCGCGGGGCAATCCCGGGGACGCGGGGATCGGCTGGCTGATCCTCGACGAGAGCGGCAAGCCCGTCAGGGAGGGCGGCCGGTACATCGGGGTGACCACGAACAACGTGGCCGAGTACAACGCCCTGATCGAGGGGCTCAAGATGGCGCTGGAAGAGGGCGCCGACGAGATCCTGGTGCGTTCGGACAGCGAGCTGATGGTCCGGCAGGTGAGCGGCGACTATCGCGTGAAAAACGAGGGGCTCCTGCCGCTGTTCGTGCAGGCGCGCCGGCTGCTGCTGCGGTTCAAGCGCTGGCGGATCGAGTACGTGCCCCGGGAGCAGAATCGCCGCGCGGACGCGCTCGCGAACCGCGGCATCGACCGCAAGGTCAACAAGGACTGAAGGCGGCCGTGTGCGCCGCTGGCCGTCGGCGGCGCGCAGCGCTATACTGGTGGGGCGAGGCGACGAGACGGTCGCGAGTGCAGGGCCGCAAGGCCGCATTCGAGGAAAGTCCGAGCTGCATCGAGCAGGGTGCTGGGTAACGCCCAGTGGGGGCGACCCCAAGGAAAGTGCCACAGAAAACAAACCGCCGGCGACGGCAAGGATGAAACGGTGGTGCAAGAGACCACCAGGGACCGGGCGACCGGTTCGCTTGGTAAACCCCACCCGCAGCAAGACCAAGTAGGGAAGGGATGACGGGCTCGCTGACTTTCCGGGTTGGCCGCTGGAGGCGGCCCGGCGACGGGCGCCCTAGAGAGATGATCGTCCACGACAGAACTCGGCTTACCGTCGGCTCGCGAACCAAGGCCCGCGGACAACCGCGGGCCTTGGTTCGCGTCAGCCGGCGATGGACTCGAGCGTGCGGCCGCGGGTCTCGGGGGCCATGCGCACCGACACCCCGAGGCCCACGAGCGACGCGCCGGTGAACAGCCACAGCGCCGGGCCCAGCCCCCAGGCCGCGAGGAGCGGTGGAAACACCACGATGCCCAGGATGCCGCCCGCGCGGCTCACGGCGGTGGCGAAGCCCGTGGCGCTGCCTCTAAGCCGGGACGGGAAGAGCTCGGTGGCGTACACCAGGGAGACGACCCCCGGCCCCATGGTGGCCGCCAGGCTCGCCACCGCGAACAGCACCACCAGCACCGCAAACGCCGGGGAGGGGGCGAGACTCAGGGCCAGAAGGGAGAGGCTGAGCACGAGGAACGTGCTCACGATCAGCGGGCGGCGGCCCCAGCGGTCCACGAGCGCCAGCCCCAGGGCGGCGCCCGCGATCCCCGTCACGCCCACGGCCGCGGCTCCCAGGTCCGCGTGGGCCAGCGACCCTCCGGGGAAGGCCCGCAGCAAGAGGGGCGTGTACGTCGAGATGCCGTAGGCGGCCACGTCGTAGCAGAACCAGAAGGTCGAGACGAACACGGTGGGCCCGATGAGGTCCGGCCCGAAGAGGTCGCGAAAGCGGCCGCGGCTGGGCGGGGCCGCCGCCGGGCGCTCGCCCGTGAGCCGCTCCACCACGGCTGCCGCCTCGGCGCCGCGGCCCCGGGCCGCGAGCCACCGGGGCGACTCGGGGAGCCGCAGTCTCGGCAGCATCACCCAGGGGGCCAAAAGCCCGCCGACGGCCATCAGCCACCGCCAGGCGGAGGGCCCCAGCGGCAGCATCCAGAAACCGGCCAGGTAGGCGAACACCGAGCCCACGAACCACGTGCCGGCGACGGCGGTCACCAGGGCGCCCCGCTGGCGGGCGGGGCTGAACTCCGAGACCAGGGTGGGGGCGATGAGGTAGTCGGCGCCGATGCCAAGCCCCAGCAGGAACCGGTACGCCGCCAGCTGGGCGGGGGTCTGGGCCAGGGCCGTGGCCGCGGAGAAGCCCACGAGCAGCGCCAGCTCGGCCACAAACAGCGGCCGCCGGCCGAACCGGTCGGCGGCCGGGCCCGCGATCAGGGCCCCGACCAGCGCGCCTGCCAGTGCCGCCGCCGCCACGATCCCCTCCATGGCGGCGCCCACATGCCACAGCGGCACCACCAGGGGCAGCGCCACGGCGATGACGGTGAGCTCGAAGCCGTTGATGAACATGCCCCCGGCGGCGAGCACCGTGACCCCGGCGTGAAAGCGGCCGAGGCGTTGGGTGTCCATGGGCCCGAATGCCACGGCTCAGCTCCTCGCGTTGCGGGCGTTACGCATGGATACGCGGCGGGGGGCCGGGTTCCCTGCCCGCAAGGCAGAGGGCGGGTTCGGCCACCACGTGCCCAGCTACATTGGTGGTCATGAAGAAGATCTACACGCTGCCGGCGCATGTGCTGCTGGTGTCGGGCGGACGCGCGTTCACCCGGGAAGACGTCGCGGTGATCGAGGGCATCATGGAGGAGTGGGATCTGTACGCGACGCGCTCGGCGATCTCCCGAGCCGTCTG
>JAJZYS010000226.1 GCA_021797925.1 Bacillota bacterium | reverse complement strand
CTCCATTATCATGTCGATCTCGGTGAAGTTCTCGAAGCGAAGGGTGATCACGGGGAACCCGTACGCCGCGACCTGGGCGACCTTGGTGGGATTGGCGTCGCTCTCCACGAGCAGGGCCACGTCCAGCGCCGCCCTCCGCGCGTAGGCCGCCAGGGATGCGGCGGCGTTGCCCGACGAGTACGTGAAGCCGCGGCGCTGGCCGAGTTCGCGGGCCCGGGCGACCGCCACGGCGAATCCCCGGTCCTTGAACGAACCGGTGGGCATCACCGTGTCGTTTTTGAAATACAGCTCCTTCAGTCCGATCTCGGCGCCCACGGTGATGGACCTCACCAGCGGCGTTCCGCCCTCGCCCAGGGTGATCTCGTGCGCGGGATCCAGGACCGGCAGCAGTTCGCGCCATCGCCAGACGCTGGGCGTCCGTCTCAGGAGCCGCTCCGGGTCCAGCTCCCGGCGGGCCTGGCGAAGGTCGTAGGCCACCTCCAGGAGACCGCCGCACGCGGGGCACACCTGATGAGGCGCGTCGATACCGGTGCGCCGCCCGCAGTCGTCACACACCAGCGCCTGCGCCAAGCTCACGGCTCCGGCCTCGCCCGCGGGGCGAGCGCGCCGCTGCGCCGAAACGCCAGCGTGTCGTCGCGGACGCGCGCCAGGTGCGCCTCCATGGCGGCGGCCGCCCCTGCGGCATCCCCCCGGCGCAGCGCATCCACGATGGCGCCATGCTCGGCCAGCGAGCGCGTCGGCGGCTGCACCCGGCTGAAGTCGGCGCGGACCAGCAGCGAGAGATCGGCGATCTCGCCGATGAGCTGTCTCAACCAGCGATTGCCGCTGCTGTGGACGAAGAACCCGTGGAACTCCTCGTTGAGGGCGTGCACGTGCTCCAGGTCGGTCTCTGACGCCTCGGCCTGCCAGCGCTGGAGGGACGCGTCCAGGAACCTGAGGCCGGCGTCGTCGAGCCTGGCTGCGGCTTCGAGCACCGCCATGCGCTCCAGGGCGATGCGCACGTCGAACAGGTGCGCGACGTCCTCGTCAGAGAACTCGGCGCTCCCGTAGCCGCGCCACGGCTCGTACCGCACCAGGCCGCTGGACTCCAGGCGCCTGAGCGCCTCGCGCACCGGGGTGGGGCTCACGCCCAGTTCGCGGGCCAAGGTCACCTCGTTGATCCGGCTGGCGTGGCCCAGGTCGCCGAAGAGGACGGCCCGCCGCAGCTGGGCCTCCACGTGGTCAACCAGGGTCTTGCGGGTGACGGGGCTGGTGGTGTTGCTCATGGGATCCCCATATTCAACAGTCTATAGACTATTTCCTTCTCGAGCGCCGACGCGACTGGTGGCATCGCGACGCCCCCGGCCGACGAACACGGACGGAGGCGGGCGGTGCGCGGGCGCCGCCCGCCGGCTCAGACTTGGCCTTGAGCGATCCAGAGGGGGTTGGTGAGCGCCGTGACGCGGCCGACGGCATCCTCGAGCTGAGCGCGAACGTATGGGCTGCCCGCCGGGAAGGGAATGGACACCCCCTGATCGCGTTCGTTGACCGCTTCGGCCGCCACACAGCCACTCGCCCCGATGAAGGCCAGGATCTGGCCCTGCCCGCCGACGACCCGCACGTCCACGGTGCCGGCTCCCTGCCGGAGATAGAGTTCGGGGCCCGTCGGGGACTCGGAGATGAAACAGCGGCCACGGCGGATGGCGTCGACGATCTTCGGCCAGGAGGGCTCGGGACCCGCGTCGACCCAGGTGGTGGGCTGTCCCAGCCAGCGGGCGCGGATGCCCTCCTGTCGGGCACCCCGGAGCCGGTGGGTGTCGCTGCCGCCCACGGCGACGATCCGGCGGCCGCGGCGCAGGTCGTCCTCCCACCACGCCAGGGAAAAGCTGTTGAGATGTTCCCAGGGGCCGTTCCACACCTCCACGCAATGGTAGCTTCGCGCCTCGGGGTACTCCCAGCCCAGCCCCATCGGCTTGGGATGGTTGACGCTCACCAGCCCGCCCTGAGCGGCGGCGGCGCGCATCTGCGCGTCGACCGCAGCCCCCGTGGGCTCGCGGAAGTCGAACCAGCGCGTCAGGCCCCACACGTTCCAGTGTCCGCCGTAGGTGGTCACCTCGGTTCCCGGCACCAGGACGGGCAGTTCCCGACCGCCCGTCGCTGCTTCGAACTGGCCCCAGCCGTTATGGTCGGTCACCGCGAGAAAGTCGAGTCCGGCGTCGCGGGCTGCGACGAGGAGCTCGTCCGGCTGCGCGTCCCCGTCCGAGAAGACGGAGTGGCAGTGAAGTTCCCCCCGGAGCCATCCCGCCTCAGCCACGGCCGGCACGGGCCCCCAGGGCGGTCGGTCCGCCGGCGCCGAGGCGGCCGCCTCGGGCGTGAGGCCGGGATTGAACCACAGCCGGACGGCGTAGTCGAGCCCTTGCGGCACCACCTTGTACGGTCCCAGGAGGATGTTCCACGTGCCCGGCGGAATGGGCCCCTTCAGGTAGGGCGGCGTCGCCCACTCGCGGCCGATGGTGATCGACACACGCTCGCTGCCGCTCCAGCCGCGAAACCCGGCCCCGCCGGCACGCGTGCCGCGGGCGTCGAAGAGGCCCACGTCCAAGGTGTTCCCAGGAGCACCCAGGCTCGAGGAGGCGCGCAGGTTGTAGTCGATCTCCAGGTGCACCTGATCGACACCGTCGGGGACGTCGAAGGGAATGTGCACATAGCGACGGGCCTGGGCGGGCTCGAAACGGCCGGTGAGGACACGGTCGGGCACGGGCGGTAGCGACGTCACGCCTCAACCCCCTGCGGGGAGGCCAGGCGACTTCCCCGTGCCGATGAGGTTCGCCGAGAGCGGTGGGTTCCCTGCCAAGAGGAAGAACAATCACACAAAAAGGAATATTTCCATCATCAGCGAATGCATCCCCCGGAGTGCTGCCCGCATGCGACCCGAGGGCTGTCGGCCGTGGGATCCGTCCGGTGGCGGATACCGGCTGGCCGCCACGCCGACGGGAGCGCGGCAGGATTATGCCGGGGGAGGGGGGAGTGCGACGGGCAAGGGCGGCGCTTCGTCCACGGGCCTCATGGAACGTACCGCGGGCAAGGACGGCGGCGCACGCCGCTGAGCCCGGGTGATCGGCGGGCTGATCGCTTGGCTTCGTCCGAACCGCTCAGGGCCGCCCGCATTCACCCGTGGACTTCAGGTCTCGGATCGCCACCGGCTGCACAGGTGCGGATGCCCTTCCCTCAAGGCCGGGTCCGCACGAGCATCGAGCCGACGGCCGCGGACGGCAAGCCCAAGCTTTGCATCCAAACTCCATACGAGCCCAACCTGGCCTGGATGTGTCGAGGACGTGTCATGGCTCGCCATGAGCCCGGGTCGTGTCGACAGAACCCCGAGGAGCGCACGAGGGTCATGGTCGCGTGCCCACGGCGCGCCCACCGAGCAGGTGACCTGTGGACGGCGGAGCACGGCGCGACGGGTGGCCACCCGAACGCGGCCCCGCCGGGACGGCGGAGTCGCTCCGGGAGGGGGGTGAGCGCAACCGGATGCGGGCAGTGCTTCGCCCGCGGATTTGGGCGGACGGCTTGGAAGGGGGAGGACGGCAACATGCGCAGGGGAACCTGGCTGGTCGCCATGGGCGGTGTCCTGACGGCGTCGCTGTGCCTGACATCCGCGTCCGAAGTGGGCGCGTCAGGATCGCACACGGTCACCTGGTTTGTGCGGGCCAATCCCGTGGAGAACAACTGGGAGCGCAACGTGGCCATTCCCGGCTTCGAGAAGAAGTATCCGCAGTACCACGTGA
>JAJZYS010000225.1 GCA_021797925.1 Bacillota bacterium | reverse complement strand
ACGCCTCTCTCCCCCAGCCTGCGGGCCAACGCCGTCATGAAGGCGATGACCAAGGCCAAGCGGCGCCTCACGCTCAGCATCATCGGGGCGGGGCTGACCGATGAATCCGAACTCGACCCCATGACGGACGATCGGGATCGGACCGAGAACACCCCATCGGTCCCTTCTGTGACGGCCACCGATGTACTGGTGGTCGCGTCGAGCGCGCCCACCCCTGACACGCCCCTGCCCCCCGCCGCTGCGGTCCACGCGGTGGCGAGCCCCGAGCCATCCGGCGCGATTGCGCCCGAACCCGCCGCGCCAGACGCCCCGCCGACCACCGTCGCGGACGTGTGTGTGGAGGTGGACGCGTTGTACCTTCAGGCGATCAAGCGAGTGGACCGTGCGGCGCTCAAGGCCGCCGTGGACCAGAAGACCGCCGGGACTCCCCGGTCTGCGTGGTCGTTGGACACGGCCTACCAGGTTCGGGACTTGCTGCGCCACGTCCGGGACACCGGGCGCCTCGACGAAACCTCCGCCGCCTCCTAGGTCGCTAACTGCACTCCCCAGAAAGGAGATTCCCCATGCGCATCATCATTTTGGGCAACAACGCGCAACAGACCGAACTCCTAAAGGACGCGATTGAGGGACGCTTCGGCGTCCCCTGCGATACCGCGCCCCTGGACCTTGCGCCACGAAAGGCGGCCGCCCTCGAACTCGTTCACCGTGCCGACGAGGCCCACCAAGCGCTAACACAGGCCGTCGACGCGTTTAACGCGCGTTACTAGCCGCAGGAGCCTGTGCCGCCCGGCACCGCTCGACGCGGTGCCCGGGGCGGCGGGGGTGAAGTCGTTCGATTACCCCTAAAGGAGACCCCCATGGCCGTGCCGGCCCGTGTCAGGAATGAAAAGTGACTGGGTGACCTTTTCGTACGCTCCGTATCTTGTGGTATCGAGAGTCCCTCCCTACTACCGGTAGTGCGTTCCATCTATTTTTCAAGGGAGATGTACCCGACTTGAAAAACACTGCGCTCGCGCGCCTCATCGCCGAATTTCTGGAGGCCCAACAGGACCGCCACCGCGTCACCTGGCACATGGCCGACATCACCGTCACCATCTACGAGAAGGCCGGGGTGCCGGGCCTCCATGATCTCGCCGCCGCATCCGGCCTCACCGAAGGGTACCTCCGCATGTTCATCCGCACCGCGCGCGCGTTTCCCCAGGGCGTGCGCCGCACGGAACTCAGTTTTCACCATCACATCGTCGCGATGCGCGCCTTGCGCCGGTTTCCCGCGGGGACGCCGGAGCACTCGCCCCAGTTCTGGGCGGATCAAGCCGCGGTCCAAGGACTCTCGCGCAATGCCTTGAAAGCCGCCATGGCGAACCACACCGCGGCCGGCGCGGCTTTGGAAACCCGGCAAGCGCTGGCCGTGAAACGCGTAAACGACGCGGACCACGAACGGCAGCGGATCCTCGCACTCGCCGAGGTGTTCAATCGGGTGCACGCCCCGTTTTGGGGCTCACGGCTGGTGATTGTGGAACAACCGATCCTGTCCTCAGCCTCCTAACGGCATCGTTCCGACTGTTGCTGAGTTGGGCCCGCCCCCGCTCCGGGCCACAACCCCGCATGGGTGAGGTGATCGTCCATGGCGTCCGTTATCGTCCGAGCGCGGGCCACGGTGCCCGTGCTCCCGACCATTCAGTCCCACGTGCGCCTGACGCGGTCTGGGCGCGTGTATACCGGATTGTGCCCGTTTCATGGGGATCGGCACCGCCCCAATTTGGTGGTGTTTCCCGCCACCGACACCTGGAAGTGCTTCAGTTGTGGCGCCGGCGGCGACGGCTTGGATTTTCTGGCCCGCACGACGGGCCAGCCGCTCCGCCAGGTGATCGCGAGCGCCCTGGGGTCGTCCCCGGCCCCGGTCGGACACCCCGCGCTCCCGGCCCCATCGACGGACCCGGTGGCCCCCCTGGCCGTACGGGATCGCGTGTACCGCCGCCTCTTGCGGCACCTCAGCCTGTCCGCCCGCCATCGGACCCTGTTGGGGGGGCGAGGGGTCCCGGCAGCTGTCGCCTGGCGTCGGGGCTATCGGTCGCTCACGCCCGGGGATGCCCCCTGGCCGGTGCCCGAGGGGGTTCCCGGATTCTTTGCGGTGGGCTCGGGGGGTCAGCGGTGGCGGCTCGCCGGCCCGGCGGGTCTCGCCCTGCCCGTGCGGGATGCGTCGGGGGCCATCCAGGCCCTACACCTCCGAGCCGACCACGGCCCCGGCAAGTATGTCTGGTGGTCGACGCCAGGTCGTCCGGGCGGCGCGTCCTCCGGGGCGCCGGTGCATGTCGCGCGGCGCGGCACGACAGGGGTCTGGATCACCGAAGGGCCGCTCAAAGCCGACAGCGTGGCCGAGCACCTGGGCGTCACGGCCGTGGGCGTGCCAGGGGTGAGCCTCTGGCGTGCTGTCCTGCCGGTGCTTCACGCGCTGAACCCCACGATGGTGGTCCTGGCGTTGGACCAGGATGCGGCCCCGGGCACGGCGGCGGCCGTGGCGGCCCACCAAGCCGGGCTCGCGGCGGCTTGCCAGGATCACTGGGCGGTGGCCCTGGCCCACTGGCCGGCGGGTTTCAAGGGCGTGGATGACGCGCTCGCGGCGGGGCTCGCCCCGACCGTCCGGGCGTGGCCCGGCCCCTCCCACTAATCGGCCCCCGGAGCGAGGGGGCGGGCCCCAGAGGCCCGTGGCCGAACGGGGGCCACCGGGGCGGATCCCGGAACGCCTTAAGCGGACGCCCCCCGAGGAGGGCGTCCCCGTTGGGCCCCGGGCATCTGCGGCACAGATCGACGGCGTTCGCCGACCTCCGACAAAATTTTCTCACTGTCAGCCCGCTTAATTGCTTGACGGGACCATTGCGCTGTGCAAGTGTTCGGGGTGGACCCGCCGGATTCTGGTTCCGTTCCCAGCGGGTTGCACGGACGGGGCGCGTGAGGAAACTGTGCCGGCAATTGCCGGATTAGTCGATGTCGCGAAGCGTGACCCCGCTCGCAATTTTGGTCGCCAATGCGTGTCCGCCTTGGCGCACTGTACTTAAGACGATGACGCACCCGCCTGGGTGCGTTTTTTTGATGGAGGGGATCACATGCCCCATGTCCTCCGCGTCCTCCCTGACGTGGACCGCGTGACGCTAATGGCCCGCGGGCGTCAGGACTCCGTGGTTCCGTGTCCCGGCTTTTCGTGGTCCGGTTCGTGTCTGGTGGTGTCGGCGCCGGGCCCCGTGCGCTGGCCCGAGGTGGAAGACCTCGGCGCGTGCACCTTCGCGGGGGTGTTGGACGACGTGCTCCCGCCGCGCGTCGGTCCCCGGCCTCTGGCGCGTCCCGAGGATCCGACGTGGGTGGCGGCCGCCCAGGCGGTCGCCCGGCGGTGGCCGTTCACCCCGTATGTGTGGACGCCGGACGGCTGGCGGTGCCGGGCGTCGGGTCGGCGACCGCAGCCCCACACGGTGACCGAGTTGCTGCGCCGCACCCAGTCCACGTACATCCAGCGGCAACGCCAGGACGCTCTCCGGGCCAGCTGGCAGGCATGGACCGCGGACCACCCCGTCGTGTGGGGTCATATCGCCGCCATTGCGGCCGATGGCACCTGGGAGGTGCTGGCGCCGTTTCAGCAACGCCTGCGCGTCCCGCCGGGCGATCAATTGCACCGGCGGTCCGTGGGCGCACCCGTCGCCCTCCGGCTGAAATGGTCCATCAGCCGGAGGGCGACGGAAACGACGCCCGACATCCCCACCGGGGTGGTGAGCCGCCTGACTGG
>JAJZYS010000030.1 GCA_021797925.1 Bacillota bacterium | reverse complement strand
CCCCCGGTAGCATGCCGTTCCCGCGATCCGCCCAGTCCGGCTAGCCCGGCGGCGCGGCCGTGGAACCGGTCCCTGTGGATGTGCCCGCGGAACCCCCCGCCCCGGACCCGGATCCCGCGGTACCGCTCCCCTGGGCCGGTGCACCGCTCGTCGGGGCGTTCTCGATGGTGTACGTCCCTTTGACCAGCACCAGCACCGTGGTCTGGGCCGAGATCCCGCGGCCGTCGGACCTGGGCACCAGGATGAGGTGGTTCGCCGGCACCCGGGCCGCGGCGCCCAGGTTGACGCCGGCGGTCAGGTCCGACAGGCCCCCCGCCGGCGCCACCACGGCCAGGGCGACCCCGGTGCGCACCACCGCCTCGGTCCCCGCGTCCATGAGCAGGATCTGCCCGGGCGTGAGCTCCAGCAGGGTGAACGTGGGGGGGCTGAGCTTGGCGATGGCCGCGGCGATGGCCTGCTCCACGAACGAGCGGGTCACCAGCGGGTCCGCGCTGCTGCCGGGATTGCCGGCCTGGGCGAAGGCGAGCCGCGGCACCCAGAGCGCGGCCGCGATCCCCAGAAGGCCCAGCAATCCCCATACCCGACGACGCATCTTGACTCCCCCACTCGGCCAAAAAAAGAAGGGGCTGACCCCCGAGGTTGAGTTCGACGGGCACGGTCGATCCCCTGCTACCGGTGCACGTCGATGCCGGCCCGCTGGCGGAGGAACCCCTCGATGAAGGGGTCGATGGCGCCGTCCATGACGGCCTCCACGTTGGAGACCTCCACGCCGGTGCGGTGGTCCTTCACCATGGTGTACGGCTGGAAGACGTAGCTGCGGATCTGGTTCCCCCAGGCGATCTCCCCCTGGTCCCCGCGCAGCTCTCCCACGGCCCGCCGCTGGTCCTCCTCCTGGCGCTCCAGCAGCCGGGCGGTGAGGATCTTCATCGCGGTCTCCCGGTTGGAATGCTGGGAGCGCTCGTTCTGGCAGGAGACGACGATGCCCGTGGGCAGGTGGGTGATCCTCACCGCCGACTCGGTCTTGTTCACGTGCTGGCCGCCCGCCCCCCCGGAGCGGAAGGTGTCCACCTTGAGATCCTCGGGCCGGATGACGATCTCGGTGCTCGCGGGCAGCTCGGGCAGCGTGTCCACCGACGCGAAGGTGGTGTGCCGACGGCCCGAGGCGTCGAACGGCGAGATGCGCACCAGCCGGTGCACGCCCTTCTCCGACCGGAGGTACCCGTACGCCCAGGGCCCCGTGACCTGGAACGTGACGCTCTTGATCCCGGCCTCGTCTCCCGGCAGGAGGTCGAGCTCCTCCACCTGGTAGCGGTGATCCTGGGCCCAGCGGACGTACATGCGGTAGAGCATCTGCACCCAGTCCTGGGCCTCGGTGCCGCCCGCCCCCGCGTGCAGGGCGAGGATGGCGTTGGCGCTGTCGTACCGCCCGGCCAGGAGGGTCTTGAGCTCCAGCCGGCGCGAGGCCTGGTCCAGGTTCGCCACCAGTTCCTCGAGTTCGCGCATCAGCTGCGGATCCTCCTCGAGCGACAACAGCTCCACCAGCGCCTGCGCCTCTTCCTCGCCGCGCGCGAGCTTGCGGAACTCCTCAAGGGGCTGGCGCTGGGACTCCACCTGGGCCAGGAGGCTGCGGGCCCGCTCGGGGTCCTTCCAGAGATCCGGGTCCTCGGTCGTCGCCTCGAGCGCCTTCAGTTCCTGGGTCCGCCGTTCCGGGTCAAAGAGACCCCCTGAGCAGCCGTATCCGGTCGGTCACCTGGGCCAGCCGTTCCCTCAGTCCCTCGTCCATGGCGTCGTCCTCCCTCTGGATCAGGCCGAAGCCTGACCGTGACACTTCTTGTACTTCTTCCCGCTGCCGCACGGGCACGGGTCGTTGCGCCCCACCCGGCCCTCCTGCGCCTTGGGCAGGCCCACCACCCGCCCGCCGGTCACGATGGAGGGCGCCTGGGGGACGGGGATCAGCACGGGCACCGGCAGCGGCTCGGGCTCCGGCGACTCCTGCACCACCTCGAGCCGCAGAAGGATGCGCACGGCGTCTTCGCGGATGGACGCCACCATGTTCTCGAACATCTCGTACGCTTCCATCTTGTACTCGATCAGGGGATCGCGCTGCCCGTACGCGCGCAGCCCGATGCCGTCGCGCAGGTCGTCCATGGCGTCCAGGTGTTCCATCCACTTCTGGTCCACGACCCTGAGGAGCACCAGCCGCTCCAGGTCGCGCATCACCTCGGGGCCCACCGACTGTTCCTTGGCCTCGTACAGTCGGACGGACTCCTCCTCGAGCCGGTCGCCGATGTCCTTGGCGTCGAGCGGCTCGAGCTCCTCGAGCGTGAGGATCCCCGGCAGGATCACGCTGGACTCCGCCGCCTGCAGCAGCCCCTCCAGGTCCCACTCCTCCGGCTTGACCGCCTCGGGGCAGTAGGTGTCCACCAGCGCATCCACGGTCCCCGTGATGAACTCCATCACGTTCTCGCGCAGGTCGGTCCCGGTGAGAAGCCGCCGGCGCTGCTCGTAGATCACCTCGCGCTGCTTGTTCATCACGTCGTCGTATTCCAGAAGGTGCTTGCGCGAATCGAAGTTGCGCGCTTCCACCCGCTTCTGGGCGTTCTCGATCCCGCGCGTCAGCATGTTGTGCTCGATGGGGACGTCGTCCTCGAGCCCCAGCCGGTCCATCATGCTGCGCAGGTTGTCGCCGCCGAAGATGCGCATGAGGTCGTCCTCGAGGGACACGTAGAACTGGGACGAGCCCGGGTCGCCCTGACGGCCCGACCGGCCGCGCAGCTGGTTGTCGATCCGCCGGCTCTCGTGGCGCTCGGTGCCCAGCACGTGCAGGCCCCCCAGCTCCGCGACGCCCTCGCCCAGCACGATGTCGGTGCCGCGGCCCGCCATGTTGGTGGCGATGGTCACGGCTCCCGCCTGACCGGCGCGGGCGATGATCTCCGCCTCCCGCTCGTGGTGCTTGGCGTTGAGCACCTGGTGGGGGATCCCCCGCTTCTCCAGCATCCTCGACAGCCGCTCCGACTTCTCGATGGAGATGGTGCCCACGAGCACCGGCTGCCGGCGGGCGTGGCGCTCGGCGATGTCGTTCACCACCGCCTCGAACTTGCCCGCCTCGGTCTTGTACACCAGGTCCGGCAGGTCCGTGCGGATCATGGGCTTGTGGGTCGGCACCACGATGACGTCGAGCCCGTAGATCTTGCGGAACTCCTCTTCTTCGGTGGCGGCGGTGCCGGTCATGCCCGCGAGCTTCTTGTACATGCGGAAGTAGTTCTGCAGCGTGATCGTGGCCAGGGTCTGGTTCTCCTCCTCGACCTTGACGTGCTCCTTGGCCTCGATGGCCTGGTGCAGCCCCTCGGAGTAGCGCCGGCCGAACATCATCCGCCCGGTGAACTCGTCGACGATGATCACCTGGTTGTCGCGCACCACGTAGTCCCGATCGCGCTTCATGAGCGCGTGCGCCTTGAGCGCCTGCATCAGATAGTGGGAGAGGTCGGTCCCCGCGTCCGCGTAAAGGTTGTGCACCCCGAGGAGCCGTTCCACCTTGGCGATGCCCGCCTCGGTGGGAGCCACGGTGTGGGCCTTCTCGTCGGCCACGTAGTCCTCGCCCTCGACGAGCGTGGGCACGATGCTGGCGAAGCGGGCGTACCACTCGGTGCTCTTGAGGCCCGGCCCCGAGATGATGAGCGGCGTGCGGGCCTCGTCGATGAGGATCGAGTCCACCTCGTCGACGATGGCGTAGTGGAACCCGCGGTGGGTGAGATCCTCCGGCCGCACCACCATGTTGTCGCGCAGGAAGTCGAAGCCCAGCTCCGCGTTGGTCCCGTAGGTGATGTCGCACGCGTACGCCTCGCGCCGCTGATCGGGCTCGAGGTCGTGGAGGATGACCCCCACGCTCAGCCCCAGGAAGTGGTAGACCTTGCCCATCCACTCGGCGTCGCGCCGAGCCAGGTAGTCGTTCACGGTGACGATGTGCACGCCCTTGCCGGTCAGGGCGTTGAGGTACGCCGGCAGGGTGGCCACCAGGGTCTTGCCTTCGCCGGTCTTCATCTCGGCCACACGGCCCTGGTGGAGCACCATGCCGCCGATGAGCTGCACATCGAAGATCCGCATGCCCAGCGCGCGTTTGCCCGCCTCGCGGACCAGCGCGAAGGCCTCGGTGAGCACGTCATCGAGCTCGGCACCCTGCTCCACCATCACCCTGAGCTCGCCGGTGCGGCGGCGGATGTCCTCGTCGCTCAGCTTCTCGATCTCCGGCTCCAGGGCATTGATCGCGGGAACCCGCGCTTGGTACCGGCGGATTTCCTTCGTGTTGAAGTCTCCCAGCACCAGCCGGGACAGCAAACCTGGCATGTTCAGCTCCCCCCGTGATCCGAGCCCCGCGCGTGCAAACTCAGGATAGCACGAGCCACCGGACCCCGGCAACCTGCGGCGGCTGCGCGGAGCCTTCCGGGCCCGGAACATCCTGGCTCGGGACCCGACAGGCGGCGGCGTGTCACTTGAGCAGGGTGAAGAGCCCCTTGAACGCCGGCAGCGCCCGGGCCAGGAGGCGGCCGCGGTCCTGGGCCGCCCGCTGCCGGGCCTTGTCGACGAAGTCCGGTTCCACGTCCACGTGCTTGAGGCGCAGGAACGCCGCCACCACCTCGGGATCGAACTGGCGGGCCGCGCCCTGGCGCAGCTGTTCGAACGCCCGGTCCGGGCTCATGCCCTTGCGGTACGGCCGGTCGTTGACCATGGCGTCGTATGCGTCCACCACCGCCAGGATCCGCGACCCGATGGGGATCATCTCCCCTCCCAGCTTGTTGGGGTAGCCCTGGCCGTCGTAGCGCTCGTGGTGGTGCAGGATCCACGGCGCCCCGGTCTGAAAGAGCGGCAGGCCCCGCACCATCTGCTCCCCCACCGCGACGTGCCGCTGCACCTCGGCGTACTCGCTGGCGTCCAGCCCCGCCGGCTTCATGATGATGGACTCGTCCACCTCCACCTTGCCGATGTCGTGGAGGTAGCCCGCGTAGAACGCCAGTTCCTGCTCCTGGGGCGAGAGGCCCATGGCGCCCGCGAGCTCCAGCGCCATGTCCGCCACCCGCTGGGAGTGCTCGGGCGTGAAGTTGTCGCGCGTGCCCACCCGCGCCATCATGGCGGCCGCGGACCGGGTCAGCTTCTCGTGCCGGATCACGCCCTTGACGTTCCCCAGGTGCGACAGCCCCAGGGGGACGAGCAGCACCAGCACCGCCAGGGGGCCCACCCCGACCCACAGGAGCGCGAACAGCGTCCCGATCACCGGATACGCGAGAAAGCTCAGGTTGGCGAAGCTGAAGTCCCAGGCCCACACCGCGCTCATCCGCTTGCCGATGCGCAGCGCTGAATACCCGACCGCCGCCAGCGCGTTGGTGAGGAACTGGACCGCGCTGGCCACGACGATGGCCACGAGGTCGATCCCCAGGGAGACGCGCCCGGGCACGCCGCCCAGGGCGACGAACACCACCCCCGCCAGCGCTCCGCCCAGCGACAGCGCCACCCGGTTGAGGAGAAAGACGCGAAGGCTGCTGGTGCGCCGCACGAGGTCGTCGACGATGCGCACCGTCGCGACAAACCCCACCACCGCCGCCGCCGCCGGGCCCAGGAGGAGCACGGTGGCGGTGATGAGGACCCCGCTCACCGAGATGGTGCCCCCGCCCGTGAAGGGCGTGCGGGCGGGGAAGGTCTCGCACAGGAGCGCGGTGGCGCTGAGCACGGCCACGGGCAAAATCCCCCGCGTCACTCCCGCCCAGTCGAGCCGGCTCAGCACCGCCGCCCACACGGCGGTGAGCCCCAGCACGAGCGCCCACAGGTCCATCCGGCGCCCCTGGACGAAGGAGCGGGTGGTCAGCTGGCTCTCGACGCGCCCCGTGCCCGTGTCCGGGCCCTCCCCCGCCACCCGACTCCCCCCTCCGTCAAACAGAGCTGACGAGCGCGGCGCCGGCTACACCCTCAGGTCACTCACGCGCCGCTGACCTGGATACTGCTGCAGGCGGCAAAGAACTTGGCAACCGCACGGGCGACCTTGGAAATCATGGCGTTACACACGCAAGGGGTGACCGGCATCCTGCGGGCGCATCCACCCGCTGCTTCGCTCGCCACCGCCGACCCCACCGCTCGTTCGGGACGCCGCGCTCCGTCAAAGTGGACGTTCCGGGGTCACGATTCGACACGCTCCGGCCCAACTCCTGCCATCGCCCCGATATCCGTCACCGTCGGCGGCGCAAGGCCGCGGGCGGCCGACGGCGGCGGGATTCGAGCCGCCGGCCGGGCACCACCCGCAGCACCCGGTTGAGGGCGCTCATGACCGCGCGGGCCACGTGTTCGTCCTCGGGCTCGGACACCAGCGAGATCCCCACGTACCGCTCCTCCACCGACGGGAGGGTGGCGTCGATGATGACCGCGATCATGGGCACCGACTGGATGCTGAGCAACTCGCAGCCCTCCACGGAGAAGGCGGCGCCGATGCCCCAGGGCAGGGTGGCGGCGGTGAGCGCCGCCCGGGCGACGCACAGCCGGCGCTCGCGCACCGTGGCCACTCCCTCGGCGCGGGCGCACCAGCGCTCGCCGCTGCGGCTCATGGTCACCTCCGCCACCCCGCGGACGCCGTCGGTCTCGTAGCTCACGCCCACGAGCTGGATCCGGCCGGGTCCGCCCAGCCCCTGGTCGGGACTGCGGATGACGGTGGCCTCGATGAGGCCGGCGGGGACGTCGACCCCGTGGCGGCTCTTGACCAGCGCCCGCAGGTTGCGGATCGCGTGGGCCACGGTGACGCCCGGGCCGAACACCATGCGCAGGCGAGCGGGTCCTTCCTCCCCGGGCACCGGCTCCGCCACCGAGATGACGTCGGGCAGCTGGCGGATGGTGTGCATCACGTCGGGGCCGAAGGGATCCTGGCCCATCAGTCCTCCTGCACCAGAAGCCCGTATCCGCCGCGCTTGCGCCGGTAGACGACGCTGACCTCGTCGGTCTCCTCGTTGCGGAAGACGTAGAAGTCATGACCGATGAGATTCAGCCGGGCGATGGCCTCGTCCACGGCGATGGGCTTGGAGGAGAAGCGCTTCACCCGGGCGACGGTCTCCTCCGCCGGCTCGGGCGCGGGGGCCTGGACGCGGGTGTGGCGGGGGATCCGGTGCAGGTACCTGCGCACCTGGGTCTCGAGTTTATCCACCGCCGCGTCGACGGACGCGTACATGTCGTCGGTGGTGACTTCGGCACGCGCCAGCCAGCCGTCGAGGCGGACGGTCACTTCCACGGTGTGCCGGTTCTTCTCCACGGAGAGCTTCACCTGGACGTCCTCGGAACCTTCCAGGAGCCGATCCAGCTTTTGCAGCCGCCGCTGCACGTACGCGTTGAGCGCGGGGGTCACATCGATGTTCAGGCCCCGAATCACCGCCTCCACCTTGGCCGCTCTCCTCTCGCAACTTGTGGGTCTGCGTGATGTCTTCCGCGGCTCGGGGGCAAATCCTTCGGCCGGTGTTCGACAGCAACTTGTACTTGGCGACAGTTTGGCGGACGGCGGCGGCAACTGTGCACATGGCCTGGGGATAACCCTGTTGATAACCCCGGGTGAAGACGAACATTTTGTGGATATCCTCATCGATTCCGCCTTGCGGTGGCCAGGTGGTTAGAATTTCATGTCGACGGTCCCTCGACAGGATCAGGGCGGCGCCGGCCACTTCAAGCGCGCCGACGCCTCGATCCGGTTCACCTGTTGCCGGTGGTAGGCCCGCGTGAGGGCGCGCGCCTGGGTCAGGAGCGCCTGCCGCTCCCGCACCGTTTGCTGCCGATCCTGGAGGTTGCGCAGCCACGCCTGGTCCTGGGCCAGCACCTGGCCGGCGAGGGTCCGGACGCGCTCCAGCAGCGGCTCCACAAGCTGCGGCGCGAGCTTCGCGGCCTGCGACCGCGCCGCGGCGTGCGCCCGGTGCAGCTCCCCGATCTCCGCGATGGCGACCTCCCGCTGGGCGAGCGTCTCCCCGGAGGGCGCGCGCGAGCCCGCCCGGGCCATGGCCAGGAGGAGATCCAGCTCCCTCTGGATGCCCTGGCGCACCGCGTCGACGTCGACCTCGGGAGGCTCGCTCACAGCCGCCGGTCCAGAGCGCGGGCGCGAGCCGCGCTGATGGGCCGGCCGTGGGGCTCATACAGCCCGGGGCCCTCGTCCGAACGCAGAAGCTCGATCCCGCGATTGACGAACTCGAGCCACTGGCGGATCAGGGCGCTGTTCACCCGCTCCTGCTCGGTGAGGCGCTCGGCCATCATCAGCAGCGTCGCCCGGATCCCCTCGAGGACCGGGCGCCGCGCCTCGTCGGCCAGCTCCACCCATTCGTGCAGGGTCGCGGGCACCGGCGCGTCCTCGCCCACCAGGGCCGCCTCGATCTCGCTGCGGCGGGCGCTCAGGTCCTTGAGCCGGCCCAGCAGCATCCGCTCGGCGGTGAGAACCTCCTCCAGCGGCTCGATGGCGCCCATCGCCAGAAACTCCCGCTTGCGGTCCCCCATGGCCACGAGGTCCCCGTAGCTGCGCGCCTCCTCGTCCAGCAGGTGCAGCCACGTTTCCCACCGGTCCTCATCCATGGAGCGGTCCCCTGTGTCCGTGCCGCTGGGCCCTCGCCTCGGCCAGCATCCGGGCCGCGACGTGTTCCGGCGCCGGCCGGTAGGTGCCGCTCGCCACCGCATGGCGCAGTGCCTCGATCCGGCTCTGGGTCGCGGCGTCGACGTGCTGGGCCGACTGTACCCAGGCCCGGAAGGCCTGTGCCGTCTCCGACAGTTCCAGCGAGTCGGCGCCGGCGGATGTGCGCGCCGGGTCGGCGGCCGCCCTGGACCCATGGGGCTCCACCGGCGGGGTGTTCGACCACCCGGTCTCCGAAATGCGCATCGCCCATCCTCCCTGCGTCTCCCTGCTTCAAGAGATCGTCGGCCGGCCGTCGGCCGTTGACCGTCGACACCGCTCAAAAAACCCTGTCCGCGAGCATGACGGCGAGGGAGAGACGCAAGACGGCCCCCGAGGTCTCCTCAGCGGCACTACCGCCCCCAGGCACCGGCGCCCCAACCCGGGGTGTGGTGGATGCGCAGGGGACTGTCGAGGCTCGAAAGCTCCCGCCGCACGGTGTCGGCGCACGCGGGACACAGTACGCCGGCGGCGATGGGCTGCTGACAGCGGGCGCAGCTGAGGCCGGTCACCTTGAGGCCCTCGAGGCGGCCCGAGCGCAGAAGCCTGAGCACCCGGCGCACCTTGATGTCCAAGGCCTCGGCGATCTCGTTGCAGCTGAGCCCGGGGTTCTGGTCGAGAAAGCTGCGGATACGGTCGAAGTCCGCGTCGAGGGAGTCATAGCACTGCGGGCACAGTTCGCTCACGCCCTCTCCCAGCAGCCGGCCACACTCCTCGCAGGTGCGCACCTTCATGAGCGCATGCCTCCCCTCCCGATGCCATTTATCGACGAGGTTCGACTTACTCCGCCAATATCCTGCTCGCTCAGCGCCCCAGCGCCCTGAGCACCGACTCCACACCGAGACCGGTGTCAAGCCGCGCGATCACCGCCACGGGGGACGCGTTCCAGCTGGGCAAGGGCCCGGTGTGGCGCACCACCGCGAGGTTCGGCTGCCGGTGCGCCAGCCGCTCCAGGATCCGGGGGATCTCCTCCGATTGGGACCGGTCCACGACCACCGTGCCCGAGAATGTTCCGTACGTCTCGCGAAGAAAGCCCTCCAGCTCCTCGGCCTGGTCGCCCACCACCACCACCAGCGGCCAGCGGGACGAAAGGGGCCTCGGGCCGGGGGCGACGAGGACCAGCGCCAGGAGCACCACCGCAACGATGACCGCAATCACCCGTCTCCCTCCCGCGCCCCATCCTATGAGGCGCGGGCGCCGCCGGCTACCTGAGGGCGCCGGCGGCGCTGCGCAGGGCGTCGAGCCGGTCGAGGCGCTCCCACGGCAGGTCGAGGTCCGGGCGGCCGAAGTGGCCGTAGGTCGCCACCGGCCGGTAGATCGGCCGGCGCAGGTCCAGCGCGTCGATGATGGCCCGGGGCCTGAGGTCGAACACGCGGCGGATGGCGCCGAGGATCACCGCGTCCTCGATGCGGCCGGTACCGAAGGTCTCCACGCGGACGGAGACCGGCGAGGCCACGCCGATCGCGTAGGCCACCTGGATCTCGCACCGGCGCGCCCACCCCGCCGCCACCACGTGCTTGGCGATCCAGCGCGCGGCGTACGCGCCGGACCGGTCCACCTTGGTGGGGTCCTTGCCCGAGAGCGCGCCGCCCCCGTGGCGCGCGGAGCCGCCGTAGGTGTCCACGATGAGCTTGCGCCCGGTGACCCCGGTGTCCGCGCTGGGACCGCCCGCCACAAACCTCCCCGTCGGATTCACCAGGATGCGCGTCTCCCGGTCCAGAAGCTCCGGGGGCACCACGGCGTCGATCACCTCCGCGCGCATGGCCTCAAGGAAGCGGTCGGCGGACGGCGCGTCGGGGTCGTGCTGGACCGCCAGGACCAGGGTGTGCACCCGCCGGGCGTCCCCCTCCGTCTCGACGGTCACCTGGGCCTTGCCGTCGGGGCGCACGTAGGGAAGCACCCGCTGATGGCGCACCTCGGCCAGACGGCGGGTGAGCTTCTGCGCCAGGCTGATGGGCAGGGGCATGAACTCGGGCGTCTCGTCGGTCGCGTACCCGAACATGAGTCCCTGGTCCCCCGCGCCCAGTTCCTGGGACCCCGCGCGGTCCTCCAGGGGGCGCCCCACACCCAGCGCGATGTCGGGCGACTGCTCGTCGATGGAGGTGAGGACCGCGCACGATCGCGCGTCGAAGCCCAGGTCGTCGCGGGCGTATCCGATCTCGGCGAGGATCTGGCGGGTGGTGCGGCTCAGGTCGACGTAGCAGCCGGTGGTCACCTCACCGGCCAGCACCACGAGGCCCGTGGTGATGAGGACCTCGCAGGCCACCCGGGACAGCGGGTCCTGGGCTAAGAGCGCATCCAGGATGCCGTCGGCCACCTGGTCGGCCATCTTGTCGGGGTGTCCCTCGGTGACCGACTCGGACGTGAACAGATCACCCAACGCCGCTCCTCCTTTGCAAAGCAAAAACACCCCGGTCCCGGGGTGTCCATGGCGGTTGCATTGCGGACGCCCCTCATCCCTCGGTTGACCTACCTGCAGGGCTTGGCACCATGCGTTTCACGCTGGTTGCCGGGCTTCATCGGGCCAGTCCCTCCGCCGCTCGCGATGAGTGCGCACTGACGCTATCACATGGCCGACGTTCGTGTCAACGCCTCGGCCGGGTCGGCCCTTGGGGCCCGCTGGTGCCGATCGCCGCACGCCGCCCGGGCCCGACGGGCCGGGCCCCGGCGAGGCGGTTCAGGCCACCGGCACCTCAGCTGCCGTTCGTGCCACCTGGTCCCGGCGAACCGGCGAGCGCCGGGGAGGACGCCCGCTGACGCAGCACCGTCGCCAGCACCTTGGCCGGCTGCGCCCGTGTCGACACGCCCGGCGGCTCGAAGCCGCCGTCCGGGAAGCCGTTCATGTATCCGGCCGCACCGCCTCCTCCACGCCTCTCTTGGCTCAGGCGCCGATCCGGTCGTCGTCTGTGAAATCAGCACCGTCGTCCTCGTCAGCTCCAGCGCCCGCGCGAGGAGCAGCGCCATCTCTTCCCGCGTCAGCGCGCCGTCGGGTCCGAAGGTGGTCGGCGTGGGCCCGCTCACGATCCCTGCCCGCACCGCCGCCGAGAGGCACGGCGCCAACCAGGGGGACGGCGTCACATCGGTGAAGGGCGTGGTGCCCGCGCCCGGTGTCGACCCGACGGTGAGCTTCACAAACTGCGCACGGGTCACCTCGTGGGGCCCTGTTCCCCAAGCGGTCTCCGCCCGGCATCCCACGCGGGGGGCGGCCGCAGAAGAACTCCGCTGATGAACCTCCTCGACAGCGAGGTCATGGCGACGACCTCCGACGCGTCCAGGGGTCACCGCAACTTCCCGGACCGGCGGGGCGATCTTCGAAAAGCAACCTCGCCGCCGCGGGTGGCGGGGGAGGCGGCCGCCTCCCCGGATCCCGGGTTCGCGCCGCCCAGGGGGCGGACACGACTCCGTCGAAAGGTCATCCCGTCCACGTCGCGTGGACCGATCCAAGACCACCTCATCCCACCGGCGACCGGAGGCGAGATCGTGCGCGCGCAGGCCCTGATGGTGGTGGGCACCGCCTCGCACGTGGGCAAGAGCGTCGTGACGACCGCGCTGTGCCGCATCATGGCGAGCGACGGCCGCCGGGTGGCGCCCTTCAAGGCGCTCAACATGTCCCTCAACGCGGCCGTCACGCCCGACGGCTTCGAGATCGCCCGGGCTCAGGCCGTCCAGGCCGAGGCCGCCGGCATCGCCCCCAGCCGCCACATGAATCCGATCCTCCTCAAGCCCTCGGGCGGCGGCCGCTCGCAGCTGGTGCTCCAGGGCCGGGCGGTGGCCGCCGCCGAGGCACAGGCCCTCGACGCCGGTGCGCTGTGGAGCCGGGTGCGCGAAAGCCTCGAGGCCCTCGCGGCGGGATACGACGTGCTCGTCATCGAGGGCGCGGGCAGTCCCGTGGAGCTCAACCTCCGCCAGCGGGACCTTGGCAACATGCGCGTCGCCGAGGCCGCCGACGCGGCGGTGCTGCTCGTGGCCGACATCGACCGCGGCGGGGTCTTCGCCAGTGTGCACGGGACGCTGGCCCTCATGTCCCCGGACGAGCGCCGGCGGGTCGGGGGCGTCGCGGTGAACCGCTTCCGCGGCGATCCCGGCGGCTTCGCCGAGGGGAGGCGCCTGCTGGAGCATCTCGCGCGGCGCCCCGTGCTCGGCGTGATCCCGTTCATCGAGGATCTGGGGATCGACGAGGAGGACGGGGTGGGGCTCGCCTCGCCCCGCTACCGCGTCGCGCCCGGGCACCCGGACGCCCTGAAGGTCGCGATCGTGGCCCTCCCGCACCTTTCGAACTTCACCGACTTCGACCCCCTGTTTCAGAGCGCCGGCGTCGAGCCGTACTTCTGCGCTCACCCGCGCGACCTGGGCGCGCCGCAGCTCATCATCCTGCCCGGGACCAAGAACACCCCCGACGACCTCGCCTGGCTGTGGCGCAGCGGTTTCGCCCGGAGCATCCTGGCCCATCACGGCGCCGGCGGCCATGTCCTGGGAATCTGCGGCGGCTATCAGATGCTGGGACGCGTGGTGTGCGATCCCGGTCACGTCGAGAGTTCGCGCACCGAGGTGGCGGGACTGGGCCTCGTGGACGCCGTGACCACCCTCACGGCCGTCAAGCGCACGGCCCGAGTGACGGGCACGCTGTGCGCCCTCTTCCCCGGGACCCCGCTCGCCGGCTACGAGCTGCACGCGGGCGAGACCGCCGCGACCGGTCCGGTGCTCCCCCTGGCCCGGGTCCTGGGCACGGGGGACGCCGGGGCGCATGACGACGGCTGCGTCGCCCACGACGGCCGGGTGGTGGGCACCTACCTCCACGGCGTCCTCGACGGCGAAGCGTTTCGGAGCCGCTACCTCAGACACCTCAGCGCCGCGTTCCGGCTTCCGCCCCTTCCCGCCCGGGCGCCGACGCCCGTCGACCCCGTCGACCGACTGGCGGCGGTGGTCCGGGAGCATCTTGACATGGACCGCGTGTACGGCCTCATGGCGGCTCTGCGCTAGGCGTACAGGAGCATGGTCCGTCCCGTGCGGGGGTGGCGCACGGTCATGAACTCGGTGCCGTAGACGGCGCCGAGCTCGGGCGAGGCCAGCACCGCCTCGCTGGGTCCCGCGGCCCGCAGGCGCCCGCCGGCGAGCAGCCAGAGCGCGTCGGTGAACAGTCCCACCGTGGAGAGGTCGTGGTGGGCCATCACCACCGTCTTGCCGCGCTCTTGCGCCAGCGACTCCACCAGGCCGAGAAAGCGACGGGCGTGACCGGGATCCAGGTGAGCGGTCGGCTCGTCGAGGAGCAGGATGGGAGCGTCCTGAGCCAGCGCCATGGCCAGGAGCACCCGCTGCGCCTCGCCCCCGGAGAGCGACGAGAAGGACCGGCGGCGCAGGGGCGCCGTGGCCGTGAGCTCGAGCGCCGCCTCGACCGCCGCGGTCCGAGGGGACGCAGCGAGGCTCACCCGCTCCCGCCAGGTCAGGTGGCTGAGGCGGCCCAGGGCGACCACCTCCTCCACCGTGAGGTCGACCTGCACACCCAGGGACTGGGGCACCACCGCGACAAGGCGCGCGCGCTCCGCCGCCGAGAGCCGCCCCATGGGGACGCCGTCGATCCGGATCGCGCCGCCGGTGGGCTTCAGGTATCCCGACATCAGCCGCAGCAGGGTCGACTTGCCGGCGCCGTTGGGCCCGATGAGGCCGATGCGCCGGCCCGGCCAGGCGTCGCCGCTCACCGGACCGAACTGGGCCCCCCCGTGGGGGAAGGCGTGACGGATCTCCTCGACCGTGAGGCTGGGCCCCATCGTCTACACCACCTCGCTCGAGAACCGGCCCTGCCGCGAGAGCAGATACAGGAAGTATGGCCCGCCCAGGAACGCCGTGACGAGCCCCACCGGGATGTTCCCGAGCCACGGGACCCTCTCGGCGATGGCGTCGGCCAGCACCAGGAAGGTGGCGCCCACCAGGAAGACCAGCGGGATGAGGCGCCGGTGCCCGGCGCCCACCAGGCGCCGGACCGCGTGGGGCACCACCAGGCCCACAAAGCCGATGAGCCCGCCCAGGTAGACGGCCGAGGCCGTGAGCAGGCTCGCGGCCAGGATGAGCAGCACCTCTACCCCGCGCATGCGGGCACCCACGTGGAAGGCCTGTTCCTCGCCCAGGAGCAGCGCGTCCATCTCCGGGAGGAGCGGCAGCACGATGGCGAAGGCCAGGGGCATGAAGATCCCGGGTAGCGCGAGCCTCGACCAGGCGATCCCGCTGAGGCCGCCCACCTCGAACGCGAAGATCCGGGCCAGGCTGTCCTGGTGCAGCAGCATCAGGAACGTGGTCGCCGCGGCCAGGATGACCCCCACGGCGTATCCCGAGAGGATCAGGGTCAGCATCCTCAGGCGCCCTTGGCCGCGGGCCAGCCCGAAGGCCAGAAAGACCGCCGCCATCGCCCCGATGAAGGCACCCGGGGCGACGGCGTCGAGGGCGGCGAAGAAGATCTGGCCGACGGTCGCCCCCAGTCCCGCGCCGGCCGAGGCGCCGATGACGTAGGGATCGGCCAGGGGATTGCGCAGGAGCGCCTGCATCACCGCCCCGGCCACGGCCAGGCTCCCACCGCACAGGAGCGCCGCCATCACCCGGGGCATGCGGATCTGCCAGACGATGGTGGACGTGAGGCCGCGGCCCGGGTGGAGCAGAACCCCGAGGACGCGGACCCAGGGGATGGCGGTCGGGCCGTGGAGCAGCGCGGCCAGGACCGAGACGCCCAGCACCGCGACCGAGGCCGCGAACACGCCCGCGGACCGCCATCCCGTCACCGGCTCAGGGCTTCACGTGGGGATGGAAGATGCGGACCAGCTCCTCGAGGCCGCCCACCAGCGCCATGGACGGCTCGTTCACGTAGGCGGAGTCGGGGAGGGCGTACACCCGGTGGTGGCGCACGGCGGACAGGGTCGAGAAGCCGGGCAGCTTCTCCTCCTTGGCCACGGTGGTGGCGTCGGGGTCGACGATGATGATCCGGGGATCGGCCGCCACCACCTGCTCCGCGGTGACGTGGGGGTACGCGGCGCTGCTCATGCGGTCCGCGACGTTGACGCCCCCCGCGAGCCGGATTAGACTGTCGATGAACGATTTCGGCCCGGCCGTGTACAGGCCGCCGAGATCGTAGAAGACGGTGGGACGATGCCGGGCCTGGGTGCGAACCCGCCGGGTGATGGCGGCGACTTGGGCCTGCATGTGATGAACGAGCTGCCGGGCCCGGGACAGGGTCCCGGTGAGCCGGCCCACCAGCCGGATGTCGTGGTAGATGCCCGCGACGCTGCGCGGATCGAGGATGACCACCGGGATGCCGAGGGCCCTGAGCCCGCCCAGCCCGTTGACGCCGGTGGCCGCGAGCACCAGGTCCGGGTGCGTGGCGACGATGGCCTCCTCGCTCGCCGCGGGATAGGAGTTGCCGATGGAGTGCACGCCCTGAAGGCGAGCGCGCCACGGCGGCGGGGTGTACTGGAAGGACGACTGGTCCACGCCCACGAGGCGCGCCTTGAGGCCCAAGGCCAGGACGATCTCCGCGTTGCTGGGCTCGATGGCGACGATGCGGCGGGCGGGATGCCCCAGCACGATGTGCTGGCCCACGTCGTCGATCACCCGGATCGGTCCCGACGGGAGCGGGGCGGCGGCCGCCACGGCGGCTCCGAAGGTCAGAAGCAGCGACGCGGCAACCAGCGCGGGCAGGAACGATGGACGCAATCTCGACAATTCGGCCCCTCCTCTGACTGTGCGAGGCGGGGACGGCGCCAAAACAAATGAGGCGCTGCCCGGCAACCCGCAGGCTCGCCCGAGTGCGTGTAGGTAGGTCTCCTGACTCTCGGATCATCGTCGCTGGAGGGCCTTCCGGACGGGTCCGTGGCCGCATCCGACTTCCCGATGACAGTGGCGGGTGCCGTTCAGGCCTTGCACCTGATTCCCTGTTATACACCTACACTTCGGTCACGCTCAGTATAAGGTGATGCCGTGGATCCTGACAAGCCGCCCGCCGGCCCCCCCGCCCTCATGATCGCCGGCACCCACAGCGGCGTCGGCAAGACCAGCCTCACCGTCGCCCTGGCGATGGCCCTTCGGGCGAAGGGCCTCAGGGTGCAGGTGTTCAAGGTGGGGCCCGACTACATCGACCCCACCTACCACGCCCACGTCACGGGGCGCGCCGGACGCAACCTGGACACCTGGCTCATGGGGCGCCGCGGGGTCCGCCAGGCCTTCGCCCGGGCCGGCCACAACGTCGACCGGATCCTGGTCGAGGGCATGATGGGCCTGTTCGACGGGCAGGACCCCACCTCGGATCGGGGATCCAGCGCGGAAGTGGCCAGGCTCCTGGGCATCCCCGTGGTGCTGGTCCTCGACGCCGGGGCCATGGCCCGCAGCGCCGCCGCCGTGACGCTGGGGTTCCAGCGGCTCCTTTCCCCGGGCCTTCTCGCCGGGGTGGTGTGCAATCGCGTCGCGGGCCCCGGTCACGCTGAGCTGCTTCGCCAGGCCATCGCCGCAGTGACGGGGACCAGGGTGCTGGGCACGATCGCTCCGCTCCAATCCTCCCTGCCCGAGCGGCACCTGGGGCTTGTGCCGGTCCCGGAGCGCGGCGATCTTGACGCGGAGCTCGGGGCCCTGGCCGGCAAGGTCCTCGCCGACCTCGACCTCGAGGCGCTGCTGTCGGCCTTCGCGCCCCCCCGCGGCCGCCTGCCGGCCCCTCCCGCCGGCCCGACGCCTCCGGCGCGGGTGCCCATCGCCGTGGCCCGCGACGCGGCCTTCAGCTTCTACTACGAGGACAACCTGGAGCTTCTGGAACAGGCGGGCGCCGAGATCGTGTACTTCAGCCCGCTGGCGGGGGAGCTTGTGCCCCCGCTCGCCCGGGGGCTGTACGTGGGAGGGGGCTTTCCCGAGGAGCACGCCGCCGGGCTCAGCGCCCAGGCGAAGGCGCGCGCGGATGTCCGCGGCCGGGTGCTGGCGGGCATGCCCACCGTGGCCGAGTGCGGCGGGTACATGTACCTGGGCGAGAGCGTCGAGGACCGCGGGGGTCGGACCCATCCCATGGTGGGGGCGATCCCCGCGAGCTTTCACATGCACGAGCGGCTGGTAGGGTTCGGCTACCGCGAGGTCGAAGCACTCGCGGACGGGCCGCTGCTGCGCCGCAGCGAGCGGGCCCGGGGCCACGAGTTCCATCACTCCTCGATGCGCCTCATGGAGCCGGCGCGCCCGGCCCTGCGCCGGGTCGACGGTCCCGGGGGCGATGCGGGGTACCAGCGCGGCAACCTGTTCGCGAGCTACGTCCACCTCCATTTCGCCTCGCGGCCGGCGATGGCGCGCCGGTTCGTGGCCGCGTGCGCCCGCTGGCGGCCGGGGGCGGATGGCCCGACCGCCTGACCCGGGCGGCGGGCCGCTTCGCTGAACATCCGGGCGGAAAGGGGCGAGCGCGCGCGGGAGGCAAAGGGGCGGCGCGCGGGACAGACCCGTGGGCCGCAGCCAGGCCGACCGCGGCGGCGCATCATGTATCCCCGACGCATCGTCTGTCTCGCCGCGGAACTGCCGGAGATCTTCGATCGCCTGGGCGCCCTGGACCGGGTCGTGGGCATCTCCGCCTACACCCGCCGGCCGGCGGCGGCGCTGCGCATCCCGAGCGTCAGCGGGTTCTCCCACGGCGACGTCCGGCGGATCCTCGGGCGCCGGCCCGATCTGGTCATGCTCACCTCCGGGGTGCAGCGGGACCTGGGCGAGCGGCTGGCCGCCCAGGGCGTGCCCCTGATCCATCTCAACCCCCACCGGCTCACCGACCTCTACGCGACGATCCACCTGGTCGGCCGGCTGGTGGGGCGCGAGGCGGCGGCCCGCACGCTGGTGGACGAGCTCTTCGCCGGCTTCGCCGAGATCCGCGCCCGGGGGCGCGGGCTAGCCCGCCACCCCCGCGTGTACTTCGAGGAGTGGCCCGACCCCCTCATCTTCGGCACCGGCTGGGTGAGCGACCTCATCACCCTGGCGGGCGGGGTGGACGTGTTCCGCGCGCGCGCGAGGACCGCGCGCACCGTCGCCGCCCGCACCGTGCGCTGGGAGGAGGTGGTGGCCCAGGGACCCGACCTCATGATCGCGTCCTGGTGCGGGCGACCTTTCGACCCCGGGGTCGTGTGGCGCCGCCCCGGACTGCAGATGCTGAGCGGCGTGGCGACCGGGGGCCTGCACGGCGTCGAGGGGGAGATCCTGCAGCTGGGGCCCATGCTCCTCGACGCCGCCCGCAACCTGCAGGCGATCTTCGAGCAGCACGCCGGCCTCTGGGCCCGAGCGTGACCCTGCCGGAGCCGGCCCACGTCGCGAGATCACAAGGAGCGAGATCGTGAAACACATCGCCCTGGCGGTCGCGGCCATCGTGGTCCTCGCCGCCGTCGTGAACTTCCTGCGCCCCGTCCCTCCAGCCTCGCTCCAGGCCCGACTGCCCCGCAGCTGGACGCTGCCCGGAACCGCCCCCGCCATGCCGTGGCCGAGCCACGGCGAGGCCACGGTGTCGATCCAGGGCGTGGGAACTCTGGGGAGCTCGGGTCCCGACCGCCCCCTGCCCATCGGCTCTCTCGCCAAGATCATGGTGGCGTTCCTCGTCCTCAAGCACCATCCCCTGGGGGCCAACCAGAACGGGCCCGTGATCACCGTGACCCCCGCCGACGTCGCCGCGTACCAGGCGGACCTGGGCCCCACCCAGCAGAGCCTCGTCCCGGTGGTGCTGGGCGAGCGGCTCTCGGAACGCCAGCTGCTCGAGGCGCTCCTCATCCCCTCGGGCAACAACATCGCCACCGTGCTCGCCCGCTGGGTGTCGGGCACCCAGCGCCGCTTCATCGCGCTGATGAACCGCACGGCGAGATCCCTGGGCATGCGCCACACCCACTACGCCGACACCAGCGGCTTCTCCGCGGCCACCGTGAGCACCGCCCGGGACCAGGTGCGCCTGGCCCGCCTGGCGCTGGCGCAACCCGCCTTCCGGGCCATCAGCCGCATGCCGCAGGTGCGCCTGCCGATCGTCGGGCTCACGTACAACTTCGACTACGGCTTGGGCCACGACGGGATCTTCGGCGTCAAGACCGGCTCCACGGTGATCGCGGGGGGCAGCTACGTGTTCGCGGCCCACCGGCGGGTCGGCGGCCAGCGCGTGACGGTCCTCGGCGCGGTGCTGGGACAGCCGGGGGTCCATCCCCTGCAGAACGCCATCGCCGCCGGGGAGCGGCTGGTCGTGGCCGCAGCGGGCGCGGTGCACCGCGAGCTCCTGGTGCCCCGGGGCACCGTCGCCGCCGTGGTGCGAGGTCCGTGGACCCCACCCGTCCCGGTCACCACCCCGAGGGCGGTGACGGCCCTCGGCTGGGCAGGGCTGACCGTGCGCGCCCGGGTCGTCCCCTCCCCGCTCACTCCCCGGATCGCCGCCGGTCAGGTGGTGGGCCGGCTGCGCGTCACCGTGGGCCGCCAGCGGTTCGCCGTCGCGCTGCGGGCCAAGCGCTCCCTGCCCCGCCCCTCGCTCCTGTGGCGGCTGACGCGCCTGTAGGAGCCCAAGGACCGCGACGGGTCAAGGGCCAGCAGTCGGCCAGACGGCGGATCACGGCGGAGCCGGTCCCGGATTCGGCGCCAGAGGATGGGGATCCCCTGGGCCCGTCCGGGACGGGACGCCGCCGGCATGTTCACCAGGGGCTCGGCGGATCGGCCGGAGAGCGGCGCTGGGACGGCCGGGCCTGGATGCGTGTAGCACCAGAAGGCAGCCGTCGGATCGCGCATGGGTGCTGAGGGGGCCTCCAGGGGATGGCAGAAGGCCGGGCACCGGCTCGTCGGGCCCGACCCTGGCGCTCCCGGAGTGCGCCAGCAGACCCGGTTCGCGCTCCCGCAAGCTTGCAGACCCAGCAGCGGCGCCAGGGCGTGAACACGAGGCTGGGCCGCGTCGCAGCCGCAGGGGCTGCGTGGGTCGGGGAGCAGAGGTGCCGACGTGATGGGGGCGATCCGGTCGGTGGGCTCAAGGTGACGCCGGTGCT
>JAJZYS010000224.1 GCA_021797925.1 Bacillota bacterium | reverse complement strand
GGTGGACGAGGTCCTGGCGGCGCTGGAACAGGAGCGCGAGGGCCTGGCGCAGGCGCGCGCGGCGGCGGCCGCCCAGCGCGCCGAGGCGGAGATCCTGCGCCAGCGCGCGGCCCGTGAACTCGAGTCAGCCGAGGAGCGGGCGAGGGGGCTCCTTGCGTCGGCGCGCGAGACCCTCGACGAGGAGCGCCTCGCGATGCGGGCCAAGCTCGAGGCGGCGCACCGGGCGCTCAGGGCGGCGCGTGCCCCCGCGGATCCCGAGGCGGCCCTGCGCGAGCTCGACGCGCTGCGCCGCGAGCTTCGGGCGGAGCCTCGGCCGGTCCGCCGGCCGCTCCTGGCCCCGCGCCCCAACGGGGAGCCCGGGGTCGACGACTGGGTGGAACTGCTGCGCTACGGGCAGCTGGGACGGGTCGTCGAGCGCCACGGGGACGAGTACCTGGTGGAGGTGGGGGCGCTGCGCCTCAGGGTGGACCGGTCGGAACTCTTGCCGGCGCAACCCGACGCGCCGGCGCCGGCGGCCAGCCGGGACCGGAACGTGGGCATCGCCCGCCGGATCGAGGTGCGGCCGGAGCTCGACATCCGGGGCATGAGCGTGGAGGAGGGGCTCGAGGCCCTGGACCGCTACCTGGACGACGCGCGCCTCGCGGGACTCGCGCAGGCCCGCATCATCCACGGTCGGGGCACCGGGCGGCTGCGTCAGGCGGTCCAGGCGTTCCTGGCGGAGCACCCGGAGGTCGAGGCGCAGCGGCCGGGCGGTCCGGGGGAGGGTGGCGACGGCGCGACCGTGGTCACCCTGGAGTCGTAGCTACTGGACGTTGAGCAGTCCCTGAGCCGGGGGCACCGTGGCGAGGTAGAAGAGGTCCACGCCGGGGGGGCCGGTGTTCACCTCGATGTTCACCGCGCTGTGCGCCGGGATGGGCTGGTTCTCGACGGACATGGCCGGGAGGCTGAACCGGTACTGGGTGCTGTCCTGGTTGATCACCGTCAGGGTCACCGGCTGGTTGGGGGCCACGTTGACGCTCTGGGGCGTGAAGGCGCCGTTGACGATGTTGATGGTGACCGCCCCGGTGGCGCTCGTTCCCTGGGTGCTCCCGGCGCCGGAGCCGGTTCCCTGCCCGCTCCCCGACGGGGTTGTGCCCGGGCTGGAGGGGTTGGCCCCCTGGGGGCTCGCGGAGGAGCTCGATCCCTGGCCGCTCGCGGTGGACGATCCCGTCCCGCCGCCGCTGGATCCCGAGAAGCCGCCGGGGATGCGGATGGAACCGTGGCCGACGACGGCGCCGGTGCACGTGCGGGTGGGTGGCCACAGCTTCGCGTCCACCGGCAGCTGGAAGTTGGGACCGATGAAGATGTTGGTGGGGCGGCGCAGGAACGTCACCATGACGGGCTTGCCGGGGCATCCGGGCTCCCAGAGCAGGTGGTGGTTGTTCTTGAGCACCTTCTCCTGGACCCAGACGTTGCTCACGCGGGTGGGCTGGTTGCCCTTGATGAACAGCGCCGGCCGGATATACTGGCGGGGCGTCAGGCGCGAGGGCAGCAGGCCCGACTTGGTGTCCACGTTGACCGTGATCAGCCCGCTGGGCCGGGTGAAGTGCTCCACCGGCTGGTGCCGGAGCGCCGCCATCATGACGTAGCGCCAGATGGGCGCGGCGAGGGTGGCTCCGTAGCCGCCCGGCTGGGGCTTGACGGTGTCGTAGCCCTCCCACACCCCCATGACCAGCTGGGGCGTGAACCCCACGAACCAGCAGTCGGCGCCGCCGCTGCTGGTCCCGGTCTTGCCCGCGTCGGGACGGCCGATCTGGGCCACCGGGTCGCCGGTCCCGTACTTCACCACGCCCTCCATCATCTTGATCATGAGGTAGGCCACCTGCGGGGTGATCTCCGGGGTCAGATGCGGCGGATCGGCCCACAGGAGGTTGCCCTGGCTGTCGGTCACCTTGCGCACGAGGATGGGCGTGGGCCGCGAGCCCATGTTGGGGAAGGTCGCGTACGCGTCCACCATCTGCATGGGCGTCACGCCCCGGGTGAGCCCGCCGATCCCCATGGCCAGGTTCCGGTCGTTCTTGGGGCCCGAGGAGACCAGGGGCAGCCCGAACTTCTTCGTCGCGGTGTTGAACGCCGCGTTGATCCCCACCCGGTGCAGCAGCCGCACCGACGCGTTGTTGTCGGAGATCGCCAGGGCCTCGGACATGGGAATGCGGCCCTGGTAGACGTAGTTGTCGTTGTGGGGCCAGGGCTTGCCGTGCAGCAGCATCCAGGGCCCGTCGTCGATGATGGTGGAGGGGCTCTCCCCCTGTTCGATGGCGGTGGTGTACTCCGCCAGCGGCTTGATGGCGGAGCCCGTCTGCCGGAGGAACAGCGAGGAGTTGGCGCGGTTGAGCCCCATCATCACCGGGTGGGTGCGCCCGCCCACCTCCGCCAGCACGTAGCCCGTGTGCGGGTCCATCACCACGGCCGCCGCCTCCGGCTCGGGGATGGGCACCCGCGGCTGGCCCAGCTCCGCGTTCATCGCGTGCTGGATGTCCTGGTAGATGGAGGGCCGCAGGGTGGTGTACACCTTGAGCCCGCCGTTGTAGATCTCGCTCTCGGGGAAGTGCTGCAGGAGGATGCGGATCACGTCGTCGATGAAATAGGGGTCGGGATAGCTGGTGTTGACCGTGGCGCTCGCGAGCTGCAGGGGCTCGGCCTCGGCGGCGCGGGCCTGGGCCCGGGTGATGTAGCCCTGGGCCACCATCCGGTCCAGCACGTAGGCCTGGCGCATCCGGGCCAGCTTGGGGTTCACGTACGGGTCGTACAGGGACGGCGCCTGGGGCAGACCCGCCAGCAGCGCGCACTGGGCCAGGTCCAGCTGCGACACCGGCTTGCCGAAGTACGCTTCGGCCGCGGCGCCCACGCCGAAGGTACCCTGGCCCAGGTAGACGTTGTTCAGGTACATCTCCAGGACCTCGGACTTGGTGTAGTACCGGCTCAGCTCCACGCCGAGGATCAGTTCCTTGATCTTGTACGAGAGGCTGCGGTTGTCCTTGAGGTAGAGGATCTTGGCCAGCTGCTCGGTGATGGTGGAGGCGCCCTGCACGGGGGCCTGGTGGCGGATGTCCGCCAGCACGGAGCGGATGAGGCCCAAGATGTCAAAGCCGTGGTTCTGGTAGAAGCGCTTGTCCTCGGCGGCGATGATGGCGTGCTGCAGGTTCAGGGGGATCTGGCTGAGGGGCACGGGCTGGCGGTTCTGGGTCCCCTGCAGGGTGTAGATGGCCTTGCCCTTGAGGTCGTAGATGGTGGTGCCCCGGCCCGCCAGGGGCTCGAGCCCCGTGACCGACGGCAGGCTCTTGGCCAGGCTCTCGCCGTACAACGTGGCGGCCACGGCACCGCCCAGCACCACGGTCAGGGCGAAGATCCACACCAGCCGGCCCCACCGCACGCGGCGCCGGGCGGAACTGCCGGGCTCCCGCCGGGGAGGGGGAGCCGCAGATGTGGGCACGTTGAAGACCCTCCTCGATGGACGACTCCAGTGTCATTATATCCGTACGCCACGGAACTAAGCGACGCATGAGTATGCGATGCCGGCGCCCTGCGTGGCCCTCATGGCGCGGCTCGGGCACCTGAGTCCCGCCAGGGACGGACCCGGCGCCCTCAGGGGCCTTCACGGCGTCATCATGGACCTGCTGGCGTGCGCGCCGCAGCGAACATGCTATAATGAGACAATCGACCTGGAACGAAGATGGGAGGCCGCACGTGTCCGCGGTGGATGAGGAATGCGAGTCACTGCTCGCCGACTGCGAGGAGTGCGTGGATGCGCTCGCGCTGCGGGCGTTGCTGGAGCGCGCCCGGCGCGAGG
>JAJZYS010000223.1 GCA_021797925.1 Bacillota bacterium | reverse complement strand
GCAACAACACAATCTTCGGTCTTCCGAACAGCTGGCAGTAATCCCGAAGGGGGACGGCGGGCCAGGATGACCCCCCTGGCCCGCCGTCCCCACGACGCTCCCCCCTTTCGCCGCCCCCACCATGGATCAGGACTCCAGCGAGATGGAAGCGCATGCACGCGATCGGCAGGAAGAAGCTCCTGACGCTGGGGGTGGGTTCGCTCGCGGTGGGGGGCTCTTCGCCGGAACGACCGACTCGCGCTCTTCCCGACCCCCTCTTCTACGTGACGGCCCAGGAGGGCGCGACGCCGTCGGGAGCCGTGGTCCCCGGGCGACCTTGTGGCCCGTGAGCTCAACGTCACCGACGCCTGTGCCACCGGCAGCAGCATGAACGCCTGGCTCGCCTCCGCGTGGGCCACCGTGAGCCGGGGCACCATGCCCAGCGCGCTGGCGGAGCAGCTCGTCGGCTTTACGCCCTCCTCGAGAGCCACAGGGTCCTGACGCCCCACGGAGATCTCCCCCATCCTGCCGTTGTCCGGCTGGGACCTCCTGGCGGTGCGCTTCGCCCTGGCCCACCTCCAACCCACCAGGACGCCTGAACCGCCGAACCCCGGCGGCCCTCGAGGGCCCAGGGGACCCAAGGCGCCTCGTGGGATCGCGCGTGCCCCGCTTCACGGCCCGAGGGGCCCAGATCCCGTGCGCCGCCCCGCGTCCCGGCCGCGTGGGGGCCATGGGGCCTCAGGGCCCGGGCGCCCCGCCGGCAACGCGCCGGTGCGCCGCGCGTGGTCCGCCACCGCCCGGGCGAAGGCGTCGGCCAGGGGCGCCACCGGGCGGCGCAGTGCCACGTACGTGGCGGCCACGGGCAGCGGGTCGGCGGTGGGCACCTCGCGGATGGTGCCGCGCAGGAGCTCGCGGCGGGCGGCGCTCAGGGGGAGGAAGGAGATGCCCATGCCTTCCTCGACGAAGCGCAGGGTCACGTGGACGTCGCTCACCCGCATGGTGCGAATGCTCCCGTGACGGGCGGCGAGGTCGCGCAGGAGCGTCTCCCAGTACTCGGGGTGGTTGTGGGTCAGCAGCGGATGGCTCTCGAGCAGCTCGCCCAGGCCCGCGGGGGCGCCGTCGTGGTCCTGGGCGTCGGCGGGCGCCACGAGGATCACCGGATCCTCGAGGACGCGCCGCACCGCGAGCTCGGGGTGGGCCAGCGCCTCGCGGACCAGGCCCACATCCGCCTCGCCGTGGAGCAGGCGCGCCGCCACGGCCGGGGCGTCCGCCACCTCCACGGACCACTCGAGGCGCGGGTGCTCCCGGGCGAAGGCCTCCATCCAGCGCGGGAGCGTGGTGGTGGCCACGAGTGGGGAGACGGCCAAGCCCAGGGCCTCGACGAGCCCGTCGCGCAGCCGGCGCAGCTCGGCCGTCGCCCGCTCCAGCTCCTGGCGAAGGCGCAGCGCGTGGCGGAGGAAGCGGCGGCCCGCGGGGGTGAGCGCGACCCGCCGGGCCCGGCGGTCGAAGAGCTCCACCCCCAGGTGCGCCTCGAGCCGGCGCACGTGCTGGCTCACCGCCGGCTGGGTGAGGTTCAACCGCTGCGCCGCCCGGTGGAAGTTCTCCTCCTCGGCCGCCACCTGGAAGGTCTCGAGCCAGTCCCAGTCCATGGCCCACCTCCGATCACGATATGATATCAAACGAATTATGAAATGTCATTTTACGTGATCGATCCCCGGTGCTACACTCCCCTGAGGACGGTGACGGGGAGGCGGGGGCATGGCGGTGGCGTGGGGGCTCAGGGACGTGGTGGCGGTCGAGACCCGCATCGCGCGGGTCGACGGCGAGCGGGGCGAGCTCGTCTACCGGGGGCACCGGGCCCAGGACCTGGCGGGGCGCGCGAGCTTCGAGGAGGTGGCGCACCTCCTGTGGACGGGGAGGATGCCCACCGAGGCCGAGCGGCAGGCCATCGCGGCGGAGCTTTCGGCGGCGCGGGAGCTTTCGCCCTTCGTGGGCGACGTGGTGGACGCGCTCCCGCCGGAGCTTGACGCCATGGGCGCCCTTCGCACCGGGGTGTCGGCAATGGGGACCGGGAGGACCCCTACCCTGGCCGAGGCCGTGCGGTTCACCGCCGCGGTTCCCGGGCTCATCGGACGCCGGTGGGCGCGGCTCGCCGGGAGGAGCGCGCCGCGGCCGCCGGCGGGGATCGGCCACGTCGCGTACCTCCTGTGGATGCTCGACGGCGTGGAGCCCGAGCCCGCGCGGGTGCGGGCGCTCGAGGCGTACATGGTGCTCACCATGGAGCACGGGCTCAGCGCCTCGACCCTGGCGGCCCGGGTGGTGGCGTCCACCCGCTCCGACCTGGCCTCGGCGCTCGCGGCGGCGCTGGGGGCCATGCGGGGACCGCTTCACGGCGGGGCCCCCGCGGGCGTGGCGGCGCTTGTGGACTCCGTTCCCGAGGGAGCGGACGCAGTGGCGCTGCTGCGCCAGCGCGTGGCGCGGGGCGAGCGGCTCATGGGCTTCGGCCACCGGGTCTACCGCACCGAGGATCCCCGGGCGGCGGCGCTCAGGCGGGTGGTGGTGGAGCTCGCGGGCGATGAGCCCTGGGTCCGGCGGGCGCTGGCGGTGGAGCGGGCGGCGCTCGAGGTCCTCGAGGAGCACCGCCCCGGGCGGAGGCTGCGCACCAACGTGGAGTACTGGGCCGCGGCCATCCTGCGCTGGGTGGGGGTGGATCCCTCGCTCTACACCGCGGTCTTCAGCGCGAGCCGGGTGGTGGGCTGGAGCGCCCACGTCCTGGAGCAGGTGGAGCAGGACGTGCTGATTCGCCCCGAGGCGCGCTACGTGGGTCCCGAGCCGCCGGAGCCCTGACCGGCAGGCCCGGGCCGGTGCCGGGGCGAATCCCGTTTCCCCATGACAGCGAGACGGGCGTCCCAGGGGCCAGGGTGGAGCCCGGCGGCCTGGATCGTCCTCGTCCTCGCGGGCGTCCTGGCCCTGGCGGGGGTCTCCCTGGCCCGCTCGTCCCCGGCGCCCGTGGAGGCCCTGGACCGGAACATCGCCATGTCGGCCCTGGTGGAGGCGTGCGGCACCCTGGCCCAGGACCGGTTCCCGGTGTCGCCCTGCGGGCGGGTGCCCATCTTCACCGACACCAACGTCGAGGCCGACAGCGTGCTCATGGGCTACATCGAGCGCGCCCAGGCCAGGATCGGGCAACCGAGCTTCGTCCTGCCCCGGGACTTCTTCTCCCTCTCGGCCGGCGAGCAGCTCTTCGTCCTCGGGAACCTGCTGCGGCTGGCCAACGGGGTGCCCCCGGTGCGGTACTTCGTCGGGGGCTGGCTGCTTCAGACCGTGCGCTACGCCGTCCGCCACGGCACGGACCCCACGGACGAGACGGGCGCCGCGGACGGGCGGCCCTACTGGGAGAGCGGGTACGGGAGCAACTGGTTCAGCGGGTCGAGCCCCCTCCTGGCCTTTGCCATGTGGGCGTACGACGACGGGCCGGGATCGACCAACGTGGCGTGCACGCCCCGCCACCCGTCGGGCTGCTGGGGCCACCGGCGCGTCCTCCTGTGGGACCCCCCGGGCGCCGCGCTGCACCTGTTCTCGGCGTACTGCGGCGCCCGGGCGGGGTGCGCCAGCAAGATCGTGGAGGCGGTGCCCGGCGACTTCCTCTGGGGCCCCGGGGCCATGACGGCCGGCCGCCTGTCGGCTCAGCCGGTGCTGTTCACGTGGAGCGACGCCGTCCGGGCCGGGGCGAAGCTCGCGCCACCGGGCTCGTCGCCCCCGCTGCCACCGCCGCCCGTCGTCAGCGCCCGGGTGTCGTTCACGGCCGGGGTGGCAGGCGAGCGGATCGACGGGCGGGCGATGCCCCCGGCGCCGCTCTACCCG